>NZ_JBGLZF010000028.1:0-78631 GCF_047304405.1 Pseudomonas sp. Pseusp11 | reverse complement strand
CGGTCATCCAGACCCACCGCGGCGTCCCTATCGCCAGCAAGCCGGCTCCTACAAAAGTCGCCCAAAACGCCCCTGTCGCAAGACCGGGGCGTTTTTGTAGGCGCCGTCTGACCTGCAAACGTGACGCTTGTGCCGTGGATCAGGTACAATTCCCGGCTATTTTTCGGCGGGCTATGCCTGCAGCCTTTTTGAGTGTTGATCCGTGAGTGATTTGAGTCATATCCGCAATTTCTCCATCATCGCCCACATTGACCATGGCAAGTCGACGCTGGCCGATCGCTTCATCCAGATGTGCGGCGGCCTTGCCGAGCGCGAAATGGAAGCCCAGGTGCTGGACTCCATGGACCTGGAACGTGAACGCGGGATCACCATCAAGGCCCACAGCGTCACCCTGTATTACAAAGCCCGCGATGGCATTAACTACCAGCTGAACTTCATTGATACCCCGGGCCACGTCGACTTCACCTATGAAGTCAGCCGGTCGCTGGCGGCGTGTGAAGGTGCGTTGCTGGTGGTCGATGCCGGTCAGGGCGTCGAGGCGCAATCGGTTGCCAACTGCTACACGGCGATCGAGCAGGGCCTGGAAGTCATGCCGGTGCTGAACAAGATCGACCTGCCACAGGCCGATCCGGAGCGCGTCAAGGAAGAAATCGAAAAAATCATCGGCATCGATGCCACCGACGCGGTCGAGTGCAGTGCCAAGACCGGCCTGGGCGTCGATGAAGTGCTCGAACGCCTGGTTCACACCATTCCCGCGCCGACCGGCAACATCGAAGATCCGCTGCAAGCGTTGATCATCGACTCCTGGTTCGACAACTACCTGGGCGTTGTTTCCCTGGTTCGTGTGCGCCACGGTCGGGTGAAAAAGGGTGACAAGATCCTGGTCAAGTCCACCGGCAAGATCCACCTGGTGGACAGCGTCGGTGTATTCAACCCCAAGCACACCCCTACCGTCGACCTGAAGGCCGGTGAAGTGGGCTTCATCATCGCCAGCATCAAAGACATTCACGGTGCGCCAGTGGGCGATACCCTGACCTTGAGCTCGACGCCGGACGTCGATGTGCTGCCAGGCTTCAAACGCATTCAGCCGCAGGTGTACGCGGGCTTGTTCCCGGTCAGCTCCGACGACTTCGAAGACTTCCGCGAGGCGCTGCAAAAGCTCACCCTCAACGATTCGTCGCTGCAATACACACCGGAAAGCTCAGACGCACTGGGCTTCGGCTTCCGTTGCGGCTTCCTCGGCATGCTGCACATGGAAATCATCCAGGAGCGCCTGGAGCGCGAATACAACCTGGACCTGATCACCACGGCGCCGACGGTAATCTTCGAGCTGCTGCTCAAGACCGGTGAGACGATCTACGTCGATAACCCGTCCAAGCTGCCGGACCTGTCTGCCATCGAAGACATGCGCGAGCCAATCGTGCGCGCCAATATTCTTGTGCCGCAAGAACACCTGGGTAACGTCATTACCCTGTGTATCGAAAAACGTGGTGTACAGGTCGATATGCTGTTCCTCGGCTCCCAGGTACAAGTGACCTACGACCTGCCGATGAACGAAGTGGTGCTGGACTTCTTTGATCGTCTGAAATCCACCAGTCGCGGCTATGCTTCTCTGGACTACCATTTCGATCGTTACCAATCAGCTAGCCTGGTGAAACTGGACGTGCTGATCAACGGCGACAAGGTCGACGCCCTGGCGCTGATCGTGCACCGTGACAACTCGCACTACAAAGGTCGCCAGTTGACCGAGAAGATGAAAGACCTGATTCCGCGGCAGATGTTCGACGTGGCAATCCAGGCCGCCATTGGCGGTCAGATTGTGGCGCGTACAACCGTCAAGGCACTCAGAAAGAACGTATTGGCCAAATGCTACGGTGGTGACGTCAGCCGTAAGAAAAAGCTGCTGGAAAAGCAAAAGGCCGGTAAAAAACGCATGAAGCAGGTCGGTAACGTGGAAATTCCACAAGAAGCCTTCCTTGCCGTGCTCAGGTTGGATAGTTAGGTCCTATGTCACTAAATTTCCCGCTGTTGCTGGTCATCGCCGTGTTCGTCTGCGGCCTGTTGGCGTTGCTCGATTTGCTGTTCCTGGCGCCACGGCGCCGGTCTGCCATCAACTCCTATCAGGGGAGCGTCAGCCAGGCTGACATGGTAGTGGTCGAGAAACTGAACAAAGAGCCGCTGCTGGTCGAATACGGCAAGTCGTTCTTCCCGGTGTTGTTCATCGTGCTGGTGCTGCGTTCGTTCCTGGTGGAACCGTTCCAGATTCCTTCCGGCTCGATGAAGCCAACCCTGGACGTCGGCGACTTCATTCTGGTGAACAAGTTTTCTTACGGGATCCGCCTGCCGGTGATCGACAAGAAAGTCATCGAAGTCGGTGATCCGCAGCGCGGCGATGTGATGGTGTTCCGCTATCCGAGCGACCCGAATGTCAACTACATCAAGCGTGTGGTGGGCCTGCCGGGCGATCAGATTCGCTACACCGCCGACAAGCGCCTGTTCGTCAACGGTGAGTCGATTGCCGAACAACTGGTCGGCTCCGAGCCGGGCACGTTGGGCAGCGCCGAGCTCTACAAGGAAAAACTCGGCGTCGCCGAGCACCTGATCCGCAAGGAAATGAGCCGCTACCGTGCAACGCCGGACCATACGTGGACCGTGCCTGCCGGGCACTACTTCATGATGGGCGACAACCGCGACAACTCGAACGACAGTCGCTACTGGGATGACCCGAGTATTCCCAAGGATCTGCTGGGCATGGTTCCCGACAAGAATATCGTCGGCAAGGCCTTCGCAGTCTGGATGAGCTGGCCGGAACCCAAACTCAGTCACCTGCCGAATTTCTCGCGGGTTGGCCTGATCAAGTAATCACACACGGCGCTGTTGAACACAGCGCCGAATGCATTTCTGGAGTCGGCACAATCGGCGACAGAAGCATGAAAACAACGATATTCAGGACGTTATTTTTGAACACAGCGTTAATTGTCCCAAGCCTGCGCCGCATCAAGGCCCTGGCGGTGGAATCCAACCACGAACTCAGCGTGGGTAAACCGTGAGCGTCTCCTTAAGCCGTCTCGAGCGTCAGCTCGGTTACACCTTCAAGGATCAGGAGCTGATGGTCCTGGCCCTGACTCACCGCAGTTTTGCCGGGCGCAACAACGAACGCCTGGAATTCCTCGGCGATGCCATCCTCAACTTCGTCGCCGGCGAGGCGCTGTTCGATCGCTTCCCGCTGGCCCGCGAAGGCCAGTTGTCGCGTTTGCGTGCACGCCTGGTGAAAGGTGAGACCCTGGCCGTACTGGCCCGTGGTTTCGACCTGGGCGAATACCTGCGCCTGGGCTCCGGCGAGTTGAAAAGCGGCGGTTTCCGTCGCGAGTCGATTCTGGCCGATGCCCTCGAAGCGCTGATCGGTGCGATCTACCTGGACGCCGGCATGGAGGTGGCGCGCGAGCGCGTGCTGGCCTGGCTGGCCGGAGAGTTCGAAGGTCTGACGCTGGTCGACACCAACAAAGATCCGAAAACCCGCCTGCAGGAATTCCTGCAGTCCCGTGGTTGTGAGCTGCCGCGTTACGAAGTGGTGGATATCCAGGGTGAGCCGCATTGCCGGACGTTCTTCGTCGAATGTGAAATCATCTTACTGAATGAAAAAAGCCGAGGTCAGGGTGTGAGTCGTCGTATTGCCGAACAGGTAGCGGCCGCCGCAGCACTGATTGCCCTGGGTGTGGAGAATGGCAATGACTGATTTAACCGCAACTCGCTGTGGCTATGTTGCCATCGTCGGCCGTCCCAACGTGGGCAAGTCCACGCTGCTGAACCACATTCTGGGTCAGAAACTGGCGATCACCTCGCGCAAGCCGCAGACCACCCGCCACAACATGCTCGGCATCAAGACCGAAGGCGACGTTCAGGCGATCTACGTCGACACCCCGGGCATGCACAAGGGGGGCGAAAAGGCCCTGAACCGCTACATGAACAAGACCGCTTCGGCGGCGTTGAAAGACGTCGACGTGGTGATCTTCGTGGTTGACCGTACCAAGTGGACCGACGAAGACCAGATGGTCCTCGAGCGTGTTCAGTATGTGACCGGCCCGCTGATCGTGGCGCTGAACAAGACCGATCGCATCGAAGACAAATCCGAGCTGATGCCGCATCTGACCTGGTTGCAGGAACAGCTGCCGAACGCGCAGATCATGCCGATCTCGGCCCAGCACGGGCACAACCTCGACACGCTGGAGCGAGTGATCGCCGAGCACCTGCCGGAAAACGATCACTTCTTCCCGGAAGATCAGATCACCGACCGCAGCAGCCGCTTCCTTGCCGCTGAACTGGTACGCGAAAAAATCATGCGCCAGTTGGGTGCCGAGCTGCCGTACCAGATCACCGTGGAAATCGAAGAGTTCAAGCAGCAGGGCAAAACCCTGCACATCCATGCCTTGATCCTCGTCGAACGTGACGGCCAGAAGAAAATCATCATTGGCGACAAGGGCGAGCGCATCAAGCGCATCGGCACCGAGGCGCGCAAGGACATGGAGCTGCTGTTCGACTCCAAGATCATGCTTAACCTGTGGGTCAAGGTGAAAGGCGGCTGGTCCGACGACGAACGCGCCTTGCGTTCGCTGGGTTACGGCGACCTGTAACAGGTACAAAGATCAAAAGATCGCAGCCTTCGGCAGCTCCTACAGAGTTTTGTGTACCCCGTAGGAGCTGCCGAAGGCTGCGATCTTTTTGCAATCCCTGACCGGGCACAAATAAACCATGTCGACTACCGCGCCAATCGGCCAACCCGCCTACGTCCTGCACTCCCGCGCCTACCGCGAAAGCAGTGCGCTGGTGGATTTCCTCACGCCGCAAGGTCGGCTGCGGGCGGTGTTGCGCAGTGCGCGGGGTAAGGCCGGGACGTTGGCGCGGCCGTTCGTACCGCTGGAAGTCGAGTTCCGTGGCCGGGGTGAGCTGAAAAATGTCGGCCGCATGGAAAGCGCCGGTGTTTCCACCTGGCTCAACGGCGAGGCGCTGTTCAGCGGCCTCTACCTCAATGAATTGCTGATTCGCCTGCTGCCCGCCGAAGACCCTCATCCTGCGGTGTTCGATCACTACGCCGCCACCTTGCTTGCCTTGGCCGAAGGCCGACCGCTGGAGCCATTGCTGCGCTCCTTCGAATGGCGACTGCTTGATGATCTCGGTTATGGCTTCGCGCTGAATACCGACATCCATGGCGACCCCATCGCACCGGACGGTCTCTATCGCTTGCAAGTGGATGCGGGCCTGGAGCGGGTCTATCTGCTGCAACCGGGTCTGTTCAATGGTACCGAACTGCTGGCCATGGCTGACGCCGACTGGTCCGCGCCCGGTGCGCTGTCCGCCGCCAAGCGCTTGATGCGTCAGGCGTTGGCCGTTCACTTGGGTGGGCGTCCATTGGTTAGTCGTGAGTTGTTTCGAAAGCCATAGGGTATGCTGTGCACCGAACTTTCCCTCTTTCAGGAGCGCTTCCGTGACCACCAGCAATCGCATTCTTCTTGGCGTGAACATCGACCACGTTGCCACCCTGCGTCAGGCCCGGGGTACTCGTTACCCTGATCCGGTCAAGGCAGCGCTGGACGCGGAAGAGGCGGGCGCTGACGGCATCACCGTGCACCTGCGTGAAGACCGCCGGCACATTCAGGAGCGCGACGTATTGCTGCTCAAGGATGTGCTGCAAACCCGCATGAACTTCGAAATGGGCGTCACCGAAGAAATGATGGCGTTCGCCGAGCGTATCCGCCCGGCGCACGTTTGCCTGGTGCCGGAAACCCGTCAGGAACTGACCACTGAAGGCGGTCTGGACGTAGCGGGACAGGAAGCGCGGATCAAGGCGGCGGTGGATCGCCTGGCGAAGATCGGCTGTGAAGTGTCGCTGTTCATCGACGCTGACGAGCGGCAGATCGAAGCGTCCCGCCGTGTCGGCGCGCCGGCCATTGAATTGCATACCGGGCGTTATGCGGACGCCGAGACGCCCACCGAAGTCGCTGAAGAGCTCAAGCGCGTGGCCGACGGCGTGGCATTCGGTCTGGCCCAAGGCCTGATCGTCAACGCCGGCCACGGTTTGCACTATCACAACGTCGAGGCTGTGGCGGCGATCAAGGGCATCAACGAACTGAACATCGGCCATGCGCTGGTGGCCCATGCGTTGTTCGTCGGGTTCAAGTCGGCAGTGTCGGAGATGAAGGCGCTGATTCTGGCTGCTGCGTTGAAAGGCTAGATCGGCGGCGTTGCCATCGCGGGCAAGCCACGCTCCCACAGGTTTTGCGTCGAATACACAGTCGTCATTCAACGCAAAACCTGTGGGAGCGTGGCTTGCCCGCGATGGGGTCTTTGAAGGTTACGAAGATTTAAAGCTGCGGGGTTTCCTGGCTCGGCTTGGTCTTGTCGACCCCCGGCACATGCAGGTTGCCCTCGGCGACCTGGGTGCCTTCGAGCTGCGGCTGCGTGACCCACGTCAGGATGTCGTAGTAGCGACGGATGTTCGCCACGAAATGCACCGGCTCGCCGCCACGGGCGTAGCCATAACGAGTCTTGCTGTACCACTGTTTCTGCGACAGGCGCGGCAGTATTTTCTTCACGTCCAGCCACTTGTCCGGGTTCAGCCCTTCCTTGGCCGTCAGTTTGCGCGCGTCATCCAGGTGACCGCTGCCAACGTTGTAGGCTGCGAGCGCGAACCACGTACGATCCGGTTCCTGGATCGACTCATCCAGTTGATCCTTCATGTAAGCCAGGTACTTCGCGCCGCCCATGATGCTCTGCTTGGGGTCCAGGCGATTGGACACGCCCATGGCTTGCGCCGTGTTCTGGGTCAGCATCATCAATCCGCGCACGCCGGTCTTGGACGTGACTGCCGCTTGCCACAGCGATTCCTGATAACCGATCGCCGCCAATAGACGCCAGTCGACCTTTTCTTCCTTGGCGGACGCCTTGAAGTGCTTCTCGTACTTGGGCAACCGCTGCTGCAAATGCTGGGCGAAGGTGGTGGCGCCCATGTAGCCGAGTACGTCGACATGCCCGTAGTAGCGGTCTTTGAGGCGTTGCAGGGTGCCGTTTTTCTTCACCTTGTCGAGGTAGGCGTTGATTTCGTTGAGCAGGCTGTTGTCATCGCCGGCGGCCACCGCCCAGCTCTGGTTGCTGGCATCACCGAGGTCGAAGGCGACCCGCACGTTGGGGAAGTAGACCTGGTTCATCGCCACTTCGTTGGAGTCGACCAGGGTCAGGTCGATCTGACCTTCGTCGACCATGCGCAGCAGGTCGACGACTTCAACCGCGTCGGACTCTTCGTATTCAATGCCCGGAAATTTCTTTTTCAGCTCTGCCAATTGCTCGGCGTGGGTGCTGCCCTTGAGCACGATGATCTTCTTGCCGACCAGATCGCCCGCGTCGGTCGGCCGCGACTGGCCGTTGCGATAGATGATCTGCGGGGTGACTTCGAGGTAGGAATGGGAAAACCGCACCTGTTTTTTGCGGTCCTCGCTGCTGACCAGGCCGGCAGCAGCCAGCACCGGGCCATTTGGCTTGCCCACCTGATTGAACAGGTCGTCGAGGTTGTCGGCGGTTTCGATCTTGAGCTCGACCCCCAGATCGTCGGCGAAGCGCTTCACCAGCTCGTATTCGAAGCCGGTTTCACCGTTGCGATCCTGAAAGTAGGTGGCGGGGCTGTTCCGGGTAACCACCCGCAGCACGCCATCCTCCTTTACGCGCTCCAGCGTGTTGGGTTTATCAACACAGCCACTGAGCATCAGGAAGAGTCCGGTTGCGATCAGCCATTTGGCGTACCGCGGACGCAAAGCCGTTGGGGAAAACATCTGCGCAGTATACGCAAAGGACCACGAGCGCCATATCTCGACAGCGAAGGGCTTGTCTGCTAGGGCGTCAAAAACCCGCTTGGAGCCCGCAGTAATGGGCCCGAACAGCATTTTGTGACAGAAAAAATAACCCCCGGCGCGCACCTGTTTACGGCCCGAATGCCCGGCCCGACGTTCGGGTGCAACCGCGCGCACCGTTTCGGGTGATGTCGCGGGCGGTTTAGGCTAGAATGCACGGCCTCAAAGCACACCCCTTCCCGAGGCTGTCCCGAAGATGTTGATCCTGCGCGGCGCTCCTGCCCTTTCTGCCTTTCGCCACAGCAAACTCCTTGAGCAACTGAGCCAGAAGGTTCCAGCTGTCAGCGGCTTGTATGCTGAATTCGCTCACTTCGCCGAAGTTACCGGCGTCCTGACCGGCGACGAACAGCAGGTGCTCGCGCGCCTTCTGAAGTACGGCCCTAGCGTTCCGGTACAAGAGCCCACTGGTCGTCTGTTCCTGGTGTTGCCGCGTTTCGGCACCATTTCTCCATGGTCCAGTAAAGCCAGCGACATCGCTCGCAACTGCGGCCTGACCAAGATCCAGCGCCTGGAGCGCGGCATCGCGTTCTACGTCGCCGGCCAGTTCAGCGACGCTGACGCGCAGCTGATCGCAGACGCGCTGCACGACCGCATGACCCAGATCGTGCTGGGCAACCTCGAACAAGCCTCCGGCCTGTTCAGCCACGCCGAGCCCAAGCCCCTGACCGCGATCGACGTGCTGGGTGGCGGTCGCGCCGCGCTGGAAAAAGCCAACACCGAGCTGGGCCTGGCCCTGGCCGAAGACGAAATCGACTATCTGGTCAACGCCTTCCTTGGTTTGAAGCGCAACCCGCACGACATCGAACTGATGATGTTCGCCCAGGCGAACTCCGAGCATTGCCGTCACAAGATCTTCAACGCGAGTTGGGACATCGACGGTCAGAGCCAGGAAAAAAGCCTGTTCGGCATGATCAAGAACACCTACCAGATGCACAGCGAAGGTGTTCTGTCGGCTTATAAGGACAACGCCTCGGTTATCGTTGGCTCCGTGGCCGGCCGTTTCTTCCCGGACCCTGAAACCCGCCAGTACGGCGCGGTGCAGGAACCGGTGCATATCCTGATGAAAGTCGAAACTCACAACCACCCGACCGCGATTGCCCCGTTCCCGGGCGCATCCACCGGTAGTGGCGGCGAGATTCGCGACGAAGGCGCCACCGGTCGCGGCGCCAAGCCAAAGGCTGGCCTGACCGGTTTCACCGTGTCGAACTTGCAGATCCCGGGCTTCGAACAGCCGTGGGAAGTGCCGTACGGCAAACCCGAGCGCATCGTTACCGCGCTGGACATCATGATCGAAGGCCCGTTGGGCGGCGCTGCATTCAACAATGAATTCGGCCGTCCGGCGCTGACCGGTTACTTCCGTACCTTCGAACAGTCGATCACCACCCCTCATGGTGACGAAGTTCGCGGTTACCACAAGCCGATCATGCTGGCTGGCGGCATGGGCAACATCCGTGAAGAACACGTCAAGAAAGGCGAAATCGTCGTTGGTTCCAAGCTGATCGTGCTTGGCGGCCCGGCGATGCTGATCGGTCTGGGTGGGGGCGCGGCTTCCTCCATGGCCACCGGCACCAGCTCGGCAGACCTGGACTTCGCTTCCGTACAACGTGAAAACCCTGAGATGGAGCGTCGTTGCCAGGAAGTCATCGACCGTTGCTGGCAACTGGGCGACAAAAACCCGATCAGCTTCATCCATGACGTCGGCGCGGGTGGTCTGTCCAACGCCTTCCCGGAACTGGTCAACGATGGCGACCGCGGTGGCCGTTTCGAACTGCGCAACATTCCAAACGACGAGCCGGGCATGGCCCCGCACGAAATCTGGAGTAACGAATCCCAGGAACGCTATGTTCTGGCAGTCGGCCCGGCGGACTTCGAACGCTTCAAGGCGATCTGCGAGCGTGAGCGTTGCCCATTCGCGGTAGTTGGCGAAGCCACTGCCGAGCCGCAACTGACCGTGACCGACAGCCACTTCGGCAACAGCCCGGTGGACATGCCGCTCGAAGTGCTGCTGGGCAAAGCCCCGCGCATGCACCGTTCGGTGGTTCGTGAAAACGAGCTGGGCGACGATTTCGATCCGTCGACCCTCGATATCGCCAACTGCGTCGAGCGCGTCCTGCATCACCCGGCCGTGGCCAGCAAAAGCTTCCTGATCACCATCGGCGACCGCACCATCACCGGCCTCGTGGCCCGTGACCAGATGGTCGGCCCGTGGCAGGTTCCGGTGGCCGACGTTGCCGTCACCGCCACCAGCTTCGACGTTTATACCGGTGAAGCCATGGCCATGGGCGAGCGCACTCCGCTGGCACTGCTGGACGCTCCGGCGTCGGGCCGCATGGCCATCGGCGAAACCCTGACCAACATCGCCGCCTCGCGCATCGCCAAGATCTCCGACATCAAGCTGTCGGCGAACTGGATGTCCGCTGCCGGTCACCCGGGTGAAGACGCACGTCTGTACGACACCGTGAAAGCGGTCGGCATGGAGCTGTGCCCTGAGCTGGGCATCACCATTCCGGTCGGCAAGGACTCGATGTCCATGGCCACCCGCTGGAACGACGAAGGCGTCGATAAGGCAGTAACTTCGCCGATGTCGCTGATCGTGACCGGCTTCGCGCCAGTGGCTGACATCCGTCAGACCCTGACCCCGCAACTGCGCATGGACAAGGGCACCACCGACCTGATCCTGATCGACCTCGGTCGCGGTCAGAACCGCATGGGTGCCTCGATCCTCGCTCAAGTTCACGGCAAGCTCGGCAAACAGGCTCCGGACGTCGATGACGCTGAAGACCTGAAAGCCTTCTTCGCAGTGATCCAGGGCCTCAACGCCGACGGTCACCTGCTGGCTTACCACGACCGTTCCGATGGTGGTCTGCTGACCAGCGTGGTGGAAATGGCGTTTGCCGGCCACTGCGGCCTGAGCCTGAACCTCGACGGTCTGGCAGAGACTTCCGCCGATATCGCCGCGATCCTGTTCAACGAAGAACTGGGCGCTGTGATCCAGGTTCGCCAGGACTCCACCGCGGACATCCTCGCGCAGTTCAGCGCCGCTGGCCTGGGCGATTGCGTTTCGGTAATCGGTCAGCCGATGAACAACGGCGAGATCAGCATCACGTTCAACGGCGATACCGTATTCGAAGGTCAGCGTCGTCTGCTGCAACGTCAGTGGGCTGAAACCAGCTACCAGATCCAGCGTCTGCGTGATAACGCCGATTGCGCCGAACAAGAGTTCGACGTGCTGCTGGAAGAAGACAACCCGGGCCTGAGCGTCAAGCTCAGCTACGACGTCAACCAGGATGTCGCCGCGCCTTACATCAAGAAAGGCATTCGCCCACAGGTTGCCGTGCTGCGTGAGCAGGGCGTCAACGGTCAGGTGGAAATGGCGGCCGCGTTCGACCGTGCCGGTTTCAACGCGATCGACGTGCACATGAGCGACATTCTGGCCGGCCGTGTCGACCTGAACGACTTCAAGGGCATGGTCGCTTGCGGCGGTTTCTCCTACGGCGACGTACTGGGTGCCGGTGAAGGCTGGGCCAAGTCCGCGCTGTTCAACAGCCGCGCTCGCGATGCCTTCCAGGGCTTCTTCGAACGTACCGACAGCTTCACCCTCGGCGTGTGCAACGGTTGCCAGATGATGTCCAACCTGCACGAGCTGATCCCGGGCAGCGAGTTCTGGCCGCACTTCGTGCGTAACCGTTCCGAGCAGTTCGAAGCCCGCGTGGCCATGGTACAGATCCAGGAATCGAACTCGATCTTCCTGCAGGGCATGGCCGGTTCGCGCATGCCGATCGCCATCGCCCACGGTGAAGGCCATGCCGAATTCGCCAGCGAAGAAGCCTTGCTGCAAGCCGATCTGTCGGGTTGCGTGGCGATGCGTTTCGTCGACAATCACGGCAAGGTCACCGAGAAATACCCGGCCAACCCGAACGGCTCGCCGCGCGGTATCACCGGTTTGACCAGCCGCGACGGTCGCGTGACCATCATGATGCCGCACCCGGAGCGTGTGTTCCGCGCGGTGCAGAACTCGTGGCGTTCGGAAGACTGGAACGAAGACGCACCTTGGATGCGTATGTTCCGTAACGCTCGCGTCTGGGTTAACTAAGAGCGGGGAGCTGATTGCCGTGTACAAGCTCTGCTTTTTTGTTCCGGCCAGTCATGTCGAAGTGGTCAAAAGCGCTGTATTCGCCGCCGGTGGCGGGCGGATCGGGGCTTATGACCACTGTGCATGGCAAGTGTTTGGCTTGGGCCAGTTTCGTCCACTGGAGGGCAGTCAGCCGTTCATGGGTGAGGCTGGGCAGGTCGAGCAGGTTGAGGAGTGGAAGGTTGAGCTGGTGGTCAGCGATGAGTTGATTCGGGCGGTGGTGGTGGCTCTGAAAGAGAGTCATCCCTATGAGACGCCGGCTTACGAGGTATGGCGGTTGGAGGATTTCTGATCTTCCTGGCCGCTGAAATGAGAAACCCGCTGAAGTGATTTCAGCGGGTTTTTTATTGGCTGCGATTTAGGGCGTGGCGGCCTTAGAGCCGACCAGGTTCTTGTTGATTGAGTACATATCCATTGCTGTGGTAACGGCTGCTTATGGTTTCGCCCTTACGGCGACTCCCTTTGGCAAACGCCCCAAAGGAAGCAAAGGTCTTCGCCCCAAGCGTCCGGCCCCTCGCTGAGGCTCGGGGTTCCTTCGCTCCGGTATCCATCTGGGGGCATCGCCCTACGGTTGGCTTCGCTTCAACCTACATGCGATGTGTTCGACTGCGTCGAACGGCGCTGCGCGCCAATCCCCAGATGAACACCTGCGCTCAGCCTCCCGAAGGGGCGGGTGAATCAAGATCAAAAGCGGCAGGCGAGCTAACGCTCGGCCTGTTGAGTGGTGAGGGGCGGGTGTATGCCGCTCCATTGTGGGAGCGAGCCTGCTCGCGATGAGTGACTATCAGGCGCCAATAATCTAAACCCTGGCACTCACCTCATTGCGATTGACCAATACCTCCAACGCATTACTCAAACTCGCTGCCTTCTCACCAATCAACAGGTGCCAAACGCCGCCCTCAAGTTGGCTGACACCTTGGCAACCAAGCGTTTTCAACTGGCCTTCCGACAACCCCGTGCCATCCGCCAGCTGTAACCGAATCCGGGTCATGGCGATGCAATCCATCTGCAGCACATTCTCGCCGCCGCCCAGTGCCTTCAACCATTGTTGGGCTTCAGTGTTCGTCACCGCCACAGGTTTTGGCTCATCGATATCCGCGGTAGGGGAGGCGATAACCGCGCGGCCCAAAGCCGGCATCGCCAATCGAATCTCATCGGCAATGCTGTCCGCCATCGGCCCGACCACCACCTGCAAGCTGCCGCCCTTGCCTGGACGCACTACCGCCATTGCACCCAACGCTTTCAAGTCCGCGTCCGAGGCTTTGTTGCGATCAACCATGTCCAGCCGCAACCGTGTCGTACACGCACCCACCGTGATCAAATTCTCCGCACCGCCCAGCGCCTTGATATATGCCCCGGCGCGCTCATTCTCGGCGACCACAACTTTGTCGCCAGCCTGAACATCCTCACGCCCCGGCGTCTTGAGGTTGAAGCGGCGGATACAGAAGTCAAACACCACGTAGTAGATCACCGCATACGCCAACCCCACGGGAAGCACGCGCCAGCCGTTGGTGGATTCGCCCCAGCCCAGAATCATGTCGATGAAACCGCCGGAAAAGGTAAACCCCAGGTGAATGTTCAGCAGGTTGGTGACGGCCATCGACAGCCCCGTCAGCAACGCGTGCAGCAAAAACAGCAGCGGTGCGAGGAACATGAAGGCGAATTCGATTGGCTCGGTGACGCCGGTCAAAAACGAGGTCAGGGCCATGGACAGGAAGATCCCGCCCATGACTTTGCGCCGTTCCGGCAGGGCGTTGCGGTACATCGCCAGGCACGCGGCGGGCAGGCCGAAGATCATCATCGGGAACATGCCGGTCATGAACTGGCCGCCTTTCGGGTCGCCGGCAAAGTAGCGTGACAGGTCGCCGGTCACCAGTGCGCCCGTGGTCGGGTCGGTGAAGTTGCCGAACACGAACCACGCCATGTTGTTGAGGATGTGGTGCAGGCCGGTGACGATCAGCAAGCGGTTGAACACGCCGAAGATGAACGCACCGAAGCTGCCGCTCTCCATCATCAACGTGCCGAAGCCGTTGATGCCATGCTGGATTGGCGGCCAGATGTAGCCGAACACCACGCCGAGGCCAACCGCCGCGAACCCAGTGACAATCGGCACGAAACGCCGCCCGCCGAAGAACGCCAGGTATTCCGGCAGCTTGATGTCTTTGAAGCGGTTGTACAGCGCTCCCGCCATCAGGCCGCTGATGATCCCGGCCAGCATGCCCATGTTGATGCTCGAATCGAGCACCTTGAGGGTGGAGATCATCACCAGATAACCAATGACACCGGCCAGGCCTGCGGTGCCGTTGTTGTCCTTGGCAAAGCCGACCGCGATGCCGATGGCGAAGATCAGCGCCAGGTTGGCGAAAATCACCTGGCCGGCGTCGTGGATGATCGCGATGTCCAGCAGGTCAGTGTCGCCCAGACGCAGCAGTAACCCGGCAATCGGCAAGATCGCGATCGGCAGCATCAGTGCGCGACCGAGGCGCTGCAGGCCTTCGATGAAGTATTGGTACATGGCGGATCTCCCTGGATTCTTATCGTTGTTGTTCAGCTCAGAGGCCATTGCTGGTGACAGGCATGACGCACCGCGCCGGCGCTGCTCAGCTTGAGCAGGTCCTGGCTGATGCGTCGGCATTCGGTGGCGTCGAGGTGGCGCACGCGGTCCTTGATTTCACCGATTTGCACCGGGCTGACCGACAGCTCGCTGACCCCCAGGCCAATCAATATCGGCGTGGCCAACGGATCGGAGGCGAGGGCGCCGCAGACCCCGACCCAACGGTTATGCACCGCCGCACCGGCGCAGGTCTGGGCGATCAGCCGCAGCAGCGCCGGGTGCATCGCATCGACGCGGGCGGCGAGACCAGCGTGGTCGCGGTCCATGGCCAGGGTGTATTGCGACAAGTCGTTGGTGCCGATGGACAGGAAGTCCGCGTGCTCGGCCAGTTGCTCGGCCAGCAGCGCGGCGGCCGGAACCTCGATCATCACGCCCAGCTGCGGGCGTTCACTCACATTGAGTTCAATGCACAACGCGTCGAGACGCTGGCGGATGTGCAGCAACTCATCGACTTCGGTGACCATCGGCAACAGGATCCGGCAACGCGACAGCGGGCTGACCTGCAGCAGGGCGCGCAGTTGCTGATCCAGCAGTTCCGGGCGCACCTGAGCTAGACGAATGCCGCGCAAACCAAGCACCGGGTTCGCTTCGACAGGGAGCGGTAAATAGTCGAGCTGTTTATCACCACCGACATCGATGGTGCGGATGATCACCGACTTGTCGCCCATGGCGTCGAGCACGGCTTGATAGGCAACGTGCTGCTCCTGTTCGTCCGGTGCGGTTTGGCGGTCGACGAAGAGGAATTCGGTACGCAGCAGACCGACGCCATCGGCACCGTTGGCCAGGGCATCAGCTGCCTCGGCACTGGAAGCGACATTGGCGGCGACTTCGATTGGCAAACCATCAAGTGTCAGTGCCGGGGTGTGAGCCTGAAACTGTTGAAGCGCGCGACGTTGCTGATGATCGAGTTGCGCCTGATGCACCTCGGCCAGGCGCTCGGCAGTCGGCATCAGTTCGAGGCGACCGCCGTCGGCATCCAGCACCACCGCTTGACCTTGCTCCTGATCGAGCAGCGTCGAGCCCAGTGCAACCATGCACGGCAAGCCTTTGCCGCGAGCGAGAATCGCCACATGGGAAGTCGCGCCACCTTCGGCCATGCACAACCCTGCCACCCCTTGCTGGCTCAGTTGCAGCAAATCGGACGGCGTCAGTTCATGGGCCGCGACGATGGCGCCGGCCGGTACGTCGTAATGCCAGGCTTCGCCGAGCAGGGCACGCAGCACCCGTTGCTTGAGGTCGCGCAGGTCGTTGGCGCGTTCGGCCAGCAACGGGCTGCCGAGTTGCAGCAGCACCTCGCATTGCACGTCGATGGATTGACTCCAGGCGTGAGTCGCGGCAATGCCTTGGTCGATGGATTGATGAGCCGCATCGAGCAGCGCCGGGTCTTCGAGCAATGCCAGGTGCGCGGTGAAGATCGCTTCCTCATCGGTGTTCTTGTGCTTCTTCGCTTGAGCCAGTGTGCCGTCGATTTCGCTGCGTACTTGAGTCAGGGCGGTGTCCAGCGCGTGACGTTGTTGCTTCGGCTCATGATTACCGGCATCTACTGGAAGACTGATCGAGTTCAGACGAAACAACGGCCCGCCCACCAGACCGGGTGCCGCGCACACGCCGTGCAGCACGCCCGCTTCGGCGGGGCGATTGCGTTGGATTATTGGTGTTGGTGCGGCAGCGTGGTTGTCTTCGGCCAGGGCTGTGGATAACGCGGCCAACAGGGCTTGCAGCGCCGCTTCGGCATCCGGCCCCTGGCAACTGACAAGGATTTCATCCTGCTCACCGACAGCCAGCCCCATCAGGCCGATCAAACTGTCGCAGGCTGCCGATTTACCGGCGAAGTGCAGCCAGGATTTGCTCTTGAACTGTTGGGCAGTCTGGCGGATCAGCGCCGCAGGCCGGGCGTGCAAGCCACCGCGATGGGCGACATGAACATGCCCTTGAACCTCGATGCCAACGACCTCGATGTCGATCTGCACGCCGTTGGTTACTTTCGGCACGACGTGCAGCAACGGATCGCCGACCTTCACCGATTTCAGCGTAATCGGTCGTGCTTGAAAGTCCTGGCTGTTGGTCAGGATCATCAGGCTGACCAGGCTTTTGCACTGCTGGGCGACCTGGTCCAGGTCGTAGCGCAGCAGCGGCTGGCCATTGCTGACTCGTGCACCTTCCTTAACC
This sequence comes from Pseudomonas sp. Pseusp11, assembly GCF_047304405.1. NCBI lineage: Bacteria > Pseudomonadati > Pseudomonadota > Gammaproteobacteria > Pseudomonadales > Pseudomonadaceae > Pseudomonas > Pseudomonas sp. Pseusp11. The sequence goes on along the minus strand of NZ_JBGLZF010000028.1, from coordinate 61,818 downwards.
AGCATCGAGAAACCGACACCCTGCAACTCGACCGTATCGAGGCCCAGGTGCAGCAGTAACTCGGCACCGTTATCGGCGCGCAAGGTGATGGCGTGACCGGTGCGGGCGACGTGGATCACGACCGCTTCACAGGGTGAATACAGGGTGTCGTTCAATGGATCGATGGCGATCCCGTCGCCCATGGCGCCACTGGCGAACACCGGATCCGGGACTTTGGCGAGTGTGAGCACCGGGCCGCTGAGCGGGGCGCTGAGGGTCAGCTCTTTATTGTTGTTGTGCATGGCTCGATCTCATCAGGAAAGCTTCAAGTCGGACTCAGTGCGTGCGCGTCACTTTGCTCAAATGGCGCGGTTGGTCCGGGTCCATGCCACGTGCGAAGGCCAAACCGGCGGCCATGACGTAGAAACTCTGGATCGCCAGAATCGGGTCCAGGGCCGGGTGTTCGGCGCGGGTCAGGGTCAGGTCGCGTTCGGCGACGTCATCCGGCGCGGCCAGCAGCACGCGGGCGCCGCGTTGACGCATGTCGGCGGCCAGGCTCAGCAACCCGGCCTGCTCGGCACCGCGCGGGGCGAAGATCAGCAGGTGGTAGTTCTCGTCGATCAACGCCATCGGGCCGTGCCGCACTTCGGCGCTGCTGAAGGCTTCGGCCTGGATCGCCGAGGTTTCCTTGAACTTGAGTGCCGCTTCCTGGGCGATGGCGAAACCGGCACCACGGCCGATCACCATCAAGCGTTGGCAATCACGCAACGCATCGATGGCCAGGCTCCAGTCCTGTTGCGCCGCCTCGCGCAGACCTTCCGGCAGGGTAAGGCCGGCCTCCAGCAACTGCACATCTTCTTTCCAGTGGGCGATCAGGCGGGCACTGGCGGTGAGGGTGGCGATAAAACTCTTGGTCGCGGCGACGCTGCTTTCGGTGCCGGCGCACAGCGGCAGGCTGAATTCGCAGGCCGCTTCCAAAGGCGAGTTCTCGGCATTGACCATGGAAATGCTCAGGGCGCCGCGCTTGCGTAGCAGACGCAGGCTGTTCACCAGATCCGGGCTCTGCCCCGACTGCGAGAAGGCGAACGCGACCTGGCCGCTGACCTTCAACGGCGCTTGTTGCATGGTCACCACCGACATGGGCAACGACGCCACCGGAATGCCCAATTGCTGCATGGTCAGGTAAGCGAAGTAGCTCGCCGCATGGTCGGAGCTGCCACGAGCCACGGTCATCACCACTTGCGGTGGCTGACGGCGCAGGCGTCCGGCAATCTCGATCATCTGCGGGTCGAGTTGTTGTAATTGGGCTTGCACGGCCTCGAACGAGGACAGCGCCTCTTCAAGCATTTTTGAAGTCAATGTCTTCTCCTTCGACCATGACGGCGGTCAGTGTGAGTGAGCGATCCAGCCGCACGCAGTCGGCCCAGGCGCCGGGTTGCAGGCGCCCGCGTTCTTGAAGGCCGAGGTAGTCGGCGGGGAATTGCGAAAGACGTTGCGAGGCTTCGCTGATCGGCAGACCGATCTTCACCAGATTGCGCAGAGCCTGATCCATGGTCAGAGTGCTGCCGGCCAGCGTGCCGTCGGGCAGGCGCACGCCGCCCAGGCATTTGGTCACGGTGTGGCTGCCAAGCTTGTATTCGCCGTCGGGCATGCCGGCGGCGGCGGTGGAATCGGTGACGCAATACAGGCACGGGATCGAACGCAGGGCCACGCGGATCGCACCGGGGTGCACGTGCAGCAAGTCCGGAATCAGCTCGGCGTATTTGGCGTGGGCCAGCGCCGCGCCGACGATGCCGGGTTCGCGGTGATGCAGCGGGCTCATGGCGTTGTAGAGGTGAGTGAAACTGCTGGCACCGGCGGCCAGCGCGGCGACGCCTTCCTCGTAACTGCCCAGCGTGTGGCCGATTTGCATGCGCACGCCGCGAGCGCTGAGGGCGCGGATCAAACCGTCGTGGCCGGCGATTTCCGGGGCAATGGTGATCACCCGGATCGGCGCCAGTGCCAGGTATTCCTCGACTTCGGTCATCAACGCGGTGTGGGCGAAATTCGGTTGGGCGCCGAGTTTGCCGGGGTTGATGTAGGGGCCCTCCAGATGCACGCCGAGTACCCGGGCGCTGCCTTTGGGCCGCTGCTCGCAGAACTCGCCGACGGCTTTGAGCACACTGGAAATCTCTTCGCTCGGCGCGGTCATGGTGGTCGCCAGCAGCGACGTGGTGCCGAAGCGCACGTGGGTTCTGGTGATGGTTTCGAAGGCTGGCGCGCCTTCCATGATGTCTTTGCCACCGCCGCCGTGAACGTGCAGGTCGATGAAACCCGGCAGCAGGTAAGGCAGGTCGTTGTCCGCCGGATCGCACGGCTGGCCTTCGATGGACACGACCTTGCCGTGCTCATGGATCAGCCGGCCACGAACCCAGCCGTGGGCGGTGAGGATGTTGTCTTCGGACATGGGCAGCTCTCTGGTTTAACGGCGCCGTGACTTGACGACGAAGCAGTTTGGCTAGCGGCGAAGCTCTGCGACGAAGTCGTAGTAGTCGTTGCGGCAATAGGTGTCGGTGACTTCGATCGGCGTGTTGTCTTCCAGGTAGCCGACCCGGGTCATCAGCAGCATGGCGGTGCCGGGGGCGATGCCCACCAGCGCGGCGAATTCGTCGGAGGCGTTGATCGCCTGAATGTGTTGCAGGGCGCGGACCACCGGTTTGCCAATGCCGTCGAGGTATTCGTAGAGGGAATCGCCTACCGCTTGCGGCTTGGGAATGATCGACGCGGGCAGGGTGCTCATCTCGATTGCCATCACTGTGTCGTCGGCTTTGCGCAAGCGTTTGAGCCGCGCGACCTTGTCATTGGGCGAGAGGCCGAGGCGGATCAGTTCTTCGTGGGTCGGCGGGGTGATCTCCCGTTCCAGCCATTGCGAGCCGGGGACGAAACCCTTGAGGCGGAGCATTTCGCTGAAGCCCGAGAGGCGCGACAGCGGTTGTTCCAGGCGTGGCGTGATGAACGTGCCGGAACCCTGGTTGCGGCGGATCAGGCCTTGCTCGAACAGCACTTCCAGCGCTTTGCGTGCGGTGACGCGGGAGATGCCCAGCATTTCGCTGAGGTTGCGTTCCGACGGCATCGCCTGCTCGGCTTTCCATTGGCCGGCGTGGATCGCCGCTTCCAGATTGCGCGCCAGTTGCAGGTACAGCGGCGTGGGCTGGGTGTCGTCAGGGCGTAGTGCCTGGAGGTCGTTCATGTAGGTTTGGTCCGATGCGGATGAAGGATTGTTGTCGCCCGGTTGTGGGGCGAAATTAATACCACTTAAATACCATGTCAATGCCAGTACTTTGCTGTGGGCGCAGCAAAACCAGCCCTTGTGGGTAGTCTTCAGGGGGGCTTGGTTTTAAGTGGTATTAGAGGTGGGGATTTTGAAAGCAAAGATCGCAGCCTGCGGCAGCTCCTACAGGTGGGAATGGTATCTACCCTGTAGGAGCTGCCGCAGGCTGCGATCTTTTGATTTATTTTTTCGATGGGCGACCAAAGGTAGTCGTTACGGACGAATCTCTATCATCGTGCCGTCCGGTACCAGGCCCCACACTTCACGCATGTCCATGTTGCGCATGGCGATGCAGCCATCGGTCCAGTCCAGCGTGTGGAACAGGTTTTCCGGGTTCTCTTCGGTGTCTGGAGTACCGTGGATCATGATCATGCCGCCAGGCTCGACGCCTTCGCGCCGGGCGCGGGCGGAGTCGCTGATGTTGGGGTAGGAGATGTGCATCGCCAGGTTGAAACGGTCGCTGGTCTTGCGCCAGTCCAGCCAGTAAAGGCCTTCGGGGGTGCGTTTATCACCTTCCATCAGTTTTGGGCCAATGGGGCGTTTGCCCAATGAAATGCGATAGGTTTTGAACGGCTTGCCATCGTTGATCAACTGCAACTGATGGGCAGATTTGAGGACCAGAACTTTTTCGATGACTTTGCCGTCCGGGGCGGCCGCGACGGAAGCCTGGGAGACTGCGACGAACGATAAGCAAAACAGGGCAAGCAACCAGCGCATTGAAACGATATCCCTAAGAGGTGTCGCGACTATTTTATTTATAGATGGTTTTTTACTAACAAGTGCTTAGATGATGGCAGGCTGAGCGAGTGGCGGGATCGATTCGGACCGCACGGGGTAGACCTCGGTCCGCCGGTCAGCGAAGAAGCATTCTAATGTACGGCCCACCGTGCGGAAAGCCAGTTCGCCCCAAGGGATGTCGGCCTCTTCGAACAGCTGCACTTCCAGGCTCTCGGGGCCTGCGCAAAAATCCAGATCCACAAGCTCAGCGCGAAAGAACACATGCACCTGACTGATGTGCGGCACATCGATCAGCGTATAGATGCTCAGGTTACGTACCCGGGCGCAAGCTTCTTCGGCGGTTTCGCGAATCGCGGCCTGTTCAATGGTCTCACCGTTCTCCATGAAACCGGCGGGCAGGGTCCAGTAACCGAGCCGTGGCTCGATGGCGCGACGGCACAGCAACACCTTTGAACCCCAGGTTGGCACGCAACCGGCGACGATATTGGGGTTCTGGTAATGAATGGTGTGACAGCTGTCGCAGACAAAACGCAGGCGTGAATCGCCTTCGGGAATGCGCTGGGTCACCGGGTTGCCGCATTGACTGCAAAATTTCATGCTTGGGTTCCTGAATGCTGCGCCTATCTTGGCGTGCAGCGGTGTCGGTCGGCAAGTTGTCGTTTCGCGACATGAGGCTGTTCGGGGGTTGGGCGGCCGGTGCGATTGGTGCATGATGCAGGGTAAGGCACAGATCGAGAAGACTCATGCTGGACGAGCTACTGCACCGGGTAAGCAATCACACACCGCGTACGCTGGAAACCGACCGACGTTTCCCCGAAGCCGCGGTATTGGTGCCCATCACGCGCAGTGACGAACCGGAACTGGTCCTGACCCTTCGCGCCAGCGGGCTCTCGACCCATGGCGGTGAAGTCGCTTTTCCCGGCGGTCGACGCGACCCTGAAGACCCTGATCTGATCTTTACCGCTCTGCGCGAGGCCGAAGAAGAAATCGGCCTGCCGCCGGGGCTGGTCGAAGTGATCGGCCCACTGAGCCCGCTGATCTCCCTGCACGGCATCAAGGTCACGCCCTATGTCGGCGTGATTCCGGATTTCGTCGAATACCTGGCCAACGATGCCGAGATCGCCGCAGTGTTCAGCGTGCCCCTGGAATTCTTCCGCAAGGACCCGCGCGAGCACACCCACCGCATCGACTATCAAGGCCACAGTTGGTACGTGCCGAGCTATCGTTATGGCGAGTACAAGATCTGGGGGTTGACGGCGATCATGATCGTCGAGTTGATCAACCTGCTCTATGACGCGAAAATCAGCCTGCATCAACCGCCCAAGAGTTTTATCAACACCTGAAGCCATCGCTCGTATGGCGTGAATCCTGCTTTTCGCTAGTGAGCCAGCCTGGTCGTGAGGACAACAAGATGAAATACCGCCTGGGCGACGCCCGCGTCGAGACCCATCCGCAGAGCTGGGTCGCACCCAATGCCGTGCTGGTGGGCAAGGTCAAACTGGAAGAGGGCGCCAACGTCTGGTTCAACGCCGTGTTGCGTGGCGACAACGAATTGATCCTGATCGGCAAGAACAGCAACGTGCAGGACGGCACCGTGATGCACACCGACATGGGCTACCCGCTGACCATCGGCACCGGCGTGACCATCGGCCACAACGCCATGCTCCACGGCTGCACGGTGGGCGATTACAGCCTGATCGGCATCAACGCGGTGATCCTCAACGGCGCGAAAATCGGCAAGAACTGCATCATCGGCGCCAACTCGCTGATCGGTGAGGGCAAGGAAATTCCGGACGGTTCGCTGGTCATGGGCTCGCCGGGCAAGGTGGTACGCGAGCTGACCGAGCCGCAGAAGAAGATGCTTGAAGCCAGCGCCGCACACTATGTGCACAACTCGCAGCGTTATGCCCGCGATCTGGTCGAGCAGGAACAATGAGCGCCAATGAACGACCGGTCCCGTCGCCGTGCGTGAGCATTTGTGCGCTGGATGAGGATGACATTTGCACCGGGTGTCAGCGCACGGTGGAAGAGATCACCCGCTGGAGCCGGATGGACAACGAGGAACGGCGCAAGGTGTTGGGGCTGTGTCATGAACGGGCGAAATCGAGTGGGTTGATCTGGATGTTGCCTTCCAAATCCGATTCCTGAATCGTTTGGTGCATTGTGGCGAGGGAGCTTGCTCCCGCTGGGCTGCGAAGCAGCCCCAAAATTGACCAATACATTCCATCTGACAGGCCACCCCACCCCAGATTTCAGGGCCGCTTCGCGCCCCAGCGGGAGCAAGCTCCCTCGCCACAGGTTATCTGTGCGCTGAAGATGAAGTACCCTGTGCACAAAATTGACAGGTATCCCCCGTCCCATGCTCTTTCTGATCGCCTACATCAGCAGTGTCGTGCTGATCAATTACGCCTTTTCCACCGCCCCGCACCTGGACATCATCTGGTCGGCCTGGGGTGGCCTGGTGTTCGTGCTGCGCGACATGGTGCAAACCCGCTTCGGCCATGGCGCGATCGCGGCGATGCTGGTGGCGCTGGGGCTGTCTTACGTCACCTCCGATCCCTCAATTGCTCTCGCCAGTGCCACGGCGTTCGCCGTGTCCGAGTGCATCGACTGGCTGGTGTTCAGCCTCACCAAGCGCCCGTTGCACGATCGCCTGTGGATAAGTTCGGCCCTGAGCATCCCGCTGGACACCTTCATCTTCTTTGGCATGATCGATGCGCTCACGCCGGGCGTGATCCTCACCGCGCTGGGTTCGAAGTTCGCGGGCGTCACCGTGGTCTGGTTGGCCATGGCCTGGCGCCTGCGCAAACAGGCCGTCGTCAGCTGAAGCCAAACCCTCAGGTTCATGTAAAATGCCGCGCTTTCTCCCCATGGGAAGCGCGCTTCCCTCGATGATCCGCTCCTTTGAGGACCTGAGATGACCCGTATCGGAACTCCATTGTCGCCAACCGCGACCCGCGTATTGCTGTGTGGCTGTGGTGAGTTGGGCAAGGAAGTGGTGATCGAGCTGCAACGCCTGGGCGTTGAAGTGATTGCCGTGGATCGCTACGCCAATGCGCCGGCCATGCAAGTCGCCCATCGCAGCCATGTGATCAACATGCTCGACGGCGCCGCCCTGCGTGCGGTGATCGAAGCCGAGAAACCGCACTTCATCGTGCCGGAAATCGAAGCCATCGCCACCGCGACCCTGGTGGAGCTGGAGTCCGAAGGTTTCACCGTGATCCCGACTGCCCGCGCCGCACAGTTGACCATGAACCGCGAAGGCATCCGCCGCCTGGCCGCTGAAGAGCTGGACCTGCCGACATCGCCGTACCACTTCGCCGACACCTTCGAGGATTACCGTAAGGCGGTCGAAGACCTAGGCTTCCCGTGCGTGGTCAAGCCGGTCATGAGTTCCTCGGGCAAGGGCCAGAGCCTGCTGCGCAGCGTCGATGACGTGCAGAAAGCCTGGGATTACGCTCAAGAAGGCGGCCGCGCTGGTAAAGGCCGCGTGATCATTGAAGGCTTCATCGACTTCGACTACGAAATCACTCTGCTGACCGTGCGTCACGTCGGCGGCACTACGTTCTGTGCGCCTGTCGGTCACCGTCAGGAGAAGGGCGACTACCAGGAATCCTGGCAGCCACAAGCCATGAGCCCGGTTGCCTTGGCGGAATCCGAGCGCGTTGCCAAAGCGGTCACCGAAGCCTTGGGCGGTCGTGGCCTGTTTGGCGTCGAGTTGTTCATCAAGGGTGATCAGGTGTGGTTCAGCGAAGTCTCGCCGCGCCCGCATGACACCGGTCTGGTGACCCTGATTTCCCAGGACCTGTCGCAGTTCGCGCTGCACGCACGGGCGATCCTGGGCCTGCCAATTCCATTGATCCGTCAGTTCGGCCCATCGGCGTCGGCGGTGATTCTGGTGGAAGGGCAGTCGACTCAGACTGCTTTCGCCAACCTGGGTGCAGCCTTGAGCGAGCCGGATACTGCGTTGCGTCTGTTCGGCAAGCCTGAGGTCAATGGTCAGCGGCGGATGGGTGTGGCGTTGGCGCGTGATGAGTCGATCGAGGCCGCTCGTGCCAAGGCGACCCGCGCGTCCCAAGCTGTCGTCGTAGAGCTGTAACCGAGGCGGGGCCATCGCGGGCAAGCCCGCGATGGCGGTCTATCAGGCAACCCGATTCAAATCGTTATTGCGCGTCTCCTTCAGGCACAGCACCGCTATCAAGCTCAGCACCGCCGCCCCCGACACATACCCGCCGACATAACTCAAACCACCCATCGCCACCAGTTTTTGCGCAAAGAACGGTGCCGCCGAGGCGCCGACAATGCCGCCCAGGTTGTACGCAGCCGATGCGCCGGTGTAGCGCACGTGGGTTGGAAACAGCTCCGGCAGCAGCGCGCCCATTGGCGCAAACGTCACGCCCATCAGAAACAGTTCGATGCACAGGAACAACGCCACGCCCCAGGTCGAGCCATGGGTCAGGAGCGGTTCCATCAAGAATCCGGACAGAATCGCCAGCACGCCGCCGATGATCAGCACCGGCTTGCGCCCGAAACGATCACTGGCCCAGGCCGACAGCGGTGTCGCGGCCGCCATGAACAGTACCGCGAAACACAGCAGGGCGAGGAAGGTTTCCCGGGTGTAGCCGAGCGTCGACACGCCGTAACTCAGCGAAAACACCGTCGAGATGTAGAACAGTGCATAGCACACCACCATCGACCCGGCGCCCAGCAGCATTGGTGCCCAGTATTGGCTGAACAGCTCGACCAACGGGATCTTCACCCGCTCCTGGCGAGCCACGGCGTTGGCGAACACCGGGGTTTCGTGGAGCTTGAGGCGTACGTACAGGCCCACCATCACCAGCGCGGCACTGAGCAGGAACGGAATCCGCCAGCCCCACGAACGGAACTGCTCGTCGTTCAGGCTCATGGCCAGGGTCAGGAACAGGCCGTTGGCCGCCAGAAACCCGATCGATGGGCCGAGCTGCGGAAACATGCCGAACCAGGCTCGCTTGCCTTTGGGCGCGTTCTCCGTGGCCAGCAATGCGGCGCCGCCCCATTCACCGCCCAACCCCAGGCCCTGGCCGAAGCGCAGCACGCAAAGCAGGATCGGCGCCCAAGCACCAATGCTGTCGTAACCCGGCAGCACACCAATCAGCGTGGTGCACACACCCATCAGCAGCAGCGAGGCAACCAGTGTCGATTTGCGTCCGATGCGGTCACCGAAATGGCCGAACAGCGCCGAACCCAATGGTCGTGCAAGGAAGGCGATACCGAAGGTAATGAACGCCGACAGCATCTGCGCGGTGCCGGAGGTTTGCGGAAAGAACACCGGGCCGATCACTAGCGCCGCGGCAGTGGCATAGACGTAGAAGTCATAGAACTCGATAGCCGTGCCAATGAAACTCGCGGTAGCCACGCGGGTGGCGGAGTTCGTCGGTTGGGCTGGCGTGGTGTCGCTGAACGTTGTGCTGGTCGTCATGCAGTTATCCCTGACAGTCATGTGCCCCAGTGGAGCGAATTATTATGGTCGAATACCCAGGGATGTGGGTTTAACGCAGAGTGCGGGTAGCACGGGGTGTGGCGGGGCTTGGTAAGCAGCTTGATTATAGGAAGGCAGCTAATGATTCAACAAGCGGCTTGGAGGATGCGATGGCTATTGTGGCGAGGGAGCTTGCTCCCGCTCGGGCGCGTAGCGGCCGCAAACGGCTGAATGCATTCTTTCAGAGTGATCGCGCTGTCTGTGATCGGGCCTGCTTCGCAGTCCAGCGGGAGCAAGCTCCCTCGCCACAAAGGAGCGTGTCAGATTTTGGAAAGGGCAGGCGCTGAGCTGGTATGCCAGATCAGCACGCGTGTGACGCGATTCTCTTCCGTCTCCAGAATTTCCAGCCGATATCGCCCGATCTTCAGGCACACCGCACTGTCCGGAATCGTCTCCAGCGCCTCGGTCACCAGGCCGTTGAGGGTTTTCGGACCATCGCTGGGCAAATGCCAGCCGAGGCTCTTGTTCAGTTCGCGGATGGACGCTGCGCCATCAATTACCAGTCGGCCATCGGCCTGCGGGTGAATGTGCGGGTTATCCAGGGTGTGCTGGCTTTCGAACTCTCCGACGATTTCTTCGAGAATATCTTCCAGGGTCACGATACCCAGTACTTCCCCGTACTCGTCGACCACCATGCCCAAGCGCCTCTGCTGCTTGTGGAAGTTCAGCAATTGCAGCTGCAACGGCGTGCTTTCCGGCACGAAGTACGGTTCGTGACTGGCCGCCAGCAGCGCTTCCACGGTCAGGCTTGAATCCGGCAGCAAATGACGGATCTGTCGGGTGTTGAGCACCGCTTCAACCTGGTTGATGTCGCTGTGGAATACCGGCAGGCGGGTGCGTTTGTTGTGGCGCAGTTGCTCGATGATTTCTTCGAGGGGGTCGTCCAGGTTGATCCCGTCGACGTCGCTGCGTGGCACCAGAATATCGTTGACCGTGATGTTATCCAGCGCGTGGATACCTGACAGTGGGCGATAGGCCGCGTGTTCGTGATCGTCGTGTCGATCTGCTGGTGCCTCGTCTTCGCTTTGCTGCACCACGTTGACCTTGCGGGCGAATGGCCGCATCAGCAGTTGGCTGATGCCATTGAGTAGCCATGCGGCGGGATAGACGATTTTCAACGGTATGCCGAGCAGTGTGTTGCCCAAGGCCAGGACGGCATCCGGATAGCGGGCGGCGAGTGCGCGTGGCAGGTAGTCGGCGAATACCAGCAACACTGCGCCGGCACCGAGGCAGGCAATCCAGGGGCCGTTTTGTGCCCAGGTGAAAATCGCCAGCAAGGTGCTGATGACCACCACCAGCGCGCGGCAGAGGGTATTGCAGAGGATCAGGCTATTGAGCGGAAAACTCAGCTTGGCCACGGGTTTGTCGCTGGAGCGCGAGGCTGTGCGTTGGGCCAGCAACTGCTGTTGTGCAACTTCGATGGCGGTAAACAGCCCCGACCATAGAATCAGCAGGGCCAGCACCGCAAGCATCGGCCCTATGGGCAAGTCGTCCATTAATGCCGCCCGTCAGATGTGCAGAATGTATTCGCGGACCAGCTTGCTGCCGAAATATGCCAGCATCAGCAGGCAGAAACCGGCAAGGGTCCAGCGGATGGCTTTGTGTCCGCGCCAGCCGAGACGGTTGCGCCCCCAGAGCAGCACGCTGAACACGATCCAGGCCAGGCATGCCAGCAGGGTTTTATGCACCAGGTGCTGGGCGAACAGGTTCTCGACGAACAGCCAGCCGGAAATCAGCGACAGCGACAGCAGGCTCCAGCCAGCCCAGAGGAAACCGAACAGCAGGCTTTCCATGGTTTGCAGCGGCGGGAAGTTCTTGATCAGCCCGGACGGATGCTTGTGCTTGAGCTGATGGTCCTGAACCAGCAGCAGCAAGGCCTGGAACACTGCGATGGTGAACATGCCGTAAGCGAGGATCGACAAGAGGATGTGGGCGAGAATACCTGGCTCTTCGTCAATGATCTGCACTGTACCGGCGGGGGCGAACTGCGCCAGCAGCGCGGTTGCGGCGCCCAGCGGGAACAGCAATAGAAGCAGGTTTTCCACCGGAATCCGTGAACAGGCCAGCAAGGTCAGGGCGATGACCGCTGCGGCAATCAGGCTGGCGGCGCTGAAAAAGTCCAGGGCCAGGCCGACCGGAGTCAGCAGATAGCTGATCAGGCTGGCACTGTGGGCCAGCACGGCCAGTACGCCGAGCGTGACCAACAGGCGTTTGTTCGCCTTGGCGCCGGTGGCCAGGCGAGTGCCTTGATAGAAGGTCGCAGCGGCATATAAGCAGGCGGCGGCGAGAGTGGTAAGCAAGCTGGGTGACAAGGGGAGCATAAATCCTGTTAGGCAGGCCCGAAAGGCGTTGAGTTTGGCATAGAACCCATACGGCACGAAAGACTATACAAGCTGACGGCGAGGTGTCCGCCAGACGCAGTCTTCGCTATAATCCGCGACCTGCCCACGCCGCAGGCTCGCCGAGCACATGTTGATTCCGGTCTGGGCCGCCATTATCCCGGTCTACACAGGGCCTGAAAGGATCGCGCAATGTTTGAAAACTTAACCGACCGTCTCTCGCAGACGCTGCGCCATGTCACCGGCAAGGCCAAGCTGACCGAAGACAACATCAAAGACACCCTGCGTGAAGTGCGCATGGCGTTGCTCGAGGCCGACGTCGCCTTGCCGGTGGTCAAAGACTTCGTCAATTCGGTCAAGGAGCGCGCTGTCGGCACCGAGGTGTCGCGCAGCCTGACGCCAGGCCAGGCCTTCGTGAAGATCGTCCAGGCCGAACTCGAAAGCCTGATGGGTGCGGCCAACGAAGACCTGAACCTGAGCGCCGTTCCACCGGCCGTGGTTCTGATGGCCGGTTTGCAGGGTGCGGGTAAAACCACCACCGCCGGCAAACTGGCGCGCTTCCTTAAGGAGCGCAAGAAGAAGTCGGTCATGGTCGTGTCCGCGGACGTTTACCGTCCGGCGGCGATCAAGCAGCTGGAAACCCTGGCTAACGACATCGGCGTGACGTTCTTCCCGTCCGACCTGAGCCAGAAGCCGGTCGATATCGCGCAAGCGGCTATTAAAGAAGCCAAGCTGAAATTCATCGACGTGGTTATCGTCGATACCGCCGGTCGTTTGCATATCGACGAAGAGATGATGGGCGAGATCAAGGCGCTGCACGCCGCGATCAATCCGGTCGAAACCCTGTTCGTGGTCGATGCCATGACCGGCCAGGACGCCGCCAACACGGCCAAGGCCTTCGGTGATGCATTGCCGCTGACCGGTGTGATCCTGACCAAGGTCGACGGCGATGCCCGTGGCGGTGCCGCGCTGTCGGTACGTGCCATCACCGGCAAGCCGATCAAGTTCATCGGTATGGGCGAGAAGAGCGAAGCGCTCGAACCGTTCCACCCTGAGCGTATCGCCTCGCGCATCCTCGGCATGGGCGACGTGCTCAGCCTGATCGAACAGGCCGAAGCGACCCTCGACAAGGACAAGGCCGACAAACTGGCCAAGAAGCTGAAGAAGGGCAAGGGCTTCGACCTCGAAGACTTCCGCGATCAGCTGCAACAGATGAAGAACATGGGCGGTCTCGGCGGCCTCATGGACAAACTGCCGAATATCGGTGGTGTGAACCTGGCGCAGATGGGCAATGCCCAGGGCGCGGCAGAGAAGCAATTCAAGCAGATGGAAGCCATCATCAATTCCATGACCCCGGCCGAGCGCCGCGACCCTGAGCTGATCAGTGGTTCGCGCAAGCGCCGGATCGCCATGGGTTCCGGCACCCAGGTGCAGGACATCGGTCGCTTGATCAAGCAGCACAAGCAGATGCAGAAGATGATGAAGAAATTCTCCGCCAAAGGCGGAATGGCCAAAATGATGCGCGGCATGGGCGGTATGTTGCCCGGCGGCGGCATGCCCAAGATGTAAAGAATTCGCGCAGGAGCTTGCTCCTGCGCCGACCCACACGGACGTGGGATCTCCAGCAAACCCGCACTTGGCGGGAGCTGACTGGCCATCTTCAACGATGGCTCTATAGCAAATCTGGATGGCACGCCGATAGGCGCCGGAAAAAGACATTTGCAAAAGTCCGGATATTCCTTAGAATATGCGGCCTTTCGGGCACCTATGCCCGCTGTGCATTTAGATTTGCAGCACCGACTACAGGAACGATGTTCACATGCTAACAATCCGTCTTGCCCTTGGCGGCTCCAAAAAGCGCCCGTTTTACCACTTGACCGTAACCGACAGCCGCAACCCGCGTGACGGTTCGCACAAGGAACAGGTTGGTTTCTTCAACCCTGTTGCTCGTGGTCAAGAAGTTCGTCTGTCCGTGAACCAAGAGCGCGTAGCCTACTGGCTGAGCGTTGGTGCACAACCTTCTGAGCGCGTTGCTCAGTTGTTGAAGGAATCTGCTAAGGCTGCGGCCTGAGCAATATGAACGCGACGCCAGCTGTTGCTGATGATTTGATCGTTATCGGCAAGATTTATTCTGTTCACGGCGTTCGCGGCGAAGTGAAGGTGTATTCCTTTACTGATCCGATTAAAAACCTGTTGGACTACAAAACCTGGACGCTCAAGCGCGAAGGCAACGTAAAACAGGTCGAGCTGGTCAGTGGGCGCGGGAACGACAAGTTCCTGGTCGCAAAGCTCAAGGGTCTTGATGATCGTGAAGAAGCTCGTCTTCTGGCTGGTTATGAGATCTGCGTGCCGCGCAATCTGTTCCCTGAATTGACCGACGGCGAGTACTACTGGTACCAGCTGGAAGGTCTGAAGGTCATCGATACTCACGGGCAACTGTTCGGGAAAATCGATCATCTTCTGGAAACCGGCGCCAATGATGTAATGGTGGTCAAGCCTTGCGCTGGCAGCCTGGATGATCGTGAACGCCTGTTGCCGTATACCGGGCAATGCGTGTTGGCTGTCGACCTTGCTGCAGGCGAGATGAAGGTGGAATGGGATGCGGACTTCTAGACGTGGCTAACCTGCGCGTAGAAGTGATCAGTTTGTTTCCCGAGATGTTCTCCGCCATCAGCGAGTACGGCATCACCAGTCGGGCGGTGAAACAGGGGCTGTTGCAGCTTACCTGTTGGAATCCGCGAGACTACACGACGGATCGACATCACACTGTGGATGATCGCCCATTTGGCGGTGGTCCGGGCATGGTGATGAAGATCAAGCCCCTGGAAGATGCTCTGGTTCAGGCCAAGGCAGCAGCCGGGGAGGCGGCGAAGGTAATTTACCTGTCCCCCCAAGGCCGTCAACTGACTCAGTCGGCGGTACGCGAGTTGGCGAATCTGGATGCATTGATCCTGATTGCCGGCCGCTATGAAGGCATTGACGAGCGTTTTATTGATGCTCATGTCGATGAAGAGTGGTCGATTGGCGACTATGTACTGTCTGGCGGCGAGCTGCCGGCGATGGTCCTGATCGATGCGGTTACACGACTGCTGCCTGGAGCTTTAGGGCATGCGGACTCCGCCGAGGAAGATTCCTTTACGGATGGTTTGCTGGATTGCCCGCACTACACCCGACCGGAGGTGTATGCGGATCAGCGTGTTCCCGACGTATTGCTAAGTGGCAATCACGCGCACATCCGGCGTTGGCGTTTACAGCAGTCCCTTGGTCGGACCTATGAACGACGCGTCGATCTTCTGGAAAGCCGCTCGCTTTCTGGAGAAGAGAAGAAGCTGCTCGAGGAATACATCCGCGAGCGGGACGATAGTTAACAACGTATCGATGGTAGATCCGACGATTTACCTTAGGAGCACAGCATGACTAACAAAATCATCCTTGCACTCGAAGCAGAGCAGATGACTAAAGAGATCCCTACCTTTGCCCCGGGCGACACCATTGTCGTTCAGGTGAAAGTGAAGGAAGGCGATCGTTCGCGTCTGCAAGCGTTCGAAGGTGTAGTTATCGCCAAGCGTAACCGCGGCGTAAACAGTGCTTTCACCGTTCGTAAAATCTCCAACGGTGTTGGCGTAGAGCGTACTTTCCAGACCTACAGCCCGCAAATCGACAGCATGGCTGTCAAGCGTCGCGGTGATGTACGTAAGGCCAAGCTGTACTACCTGCGTGACCTGTCCGGTAAAGCAGCTCGCATCAAGGAAAAACTGGCTTAAGTCCAGCTTCCGATGCCGAAAAGCTGGCCTGCTCAGGTTGGCTTTTCAAGAAAATGCCTCGTATCGAAAGATACGGGGCATTTTTCGTTATGGCTGCATATAAAAAACTGCGGCGCGCTTTCTGTAGCGGCAGACTTCGCCGGCGGCTACTGATCGCGTTATGGCTTAACTTGGGGGTCTTGTTCGCACAAAAGCAAACGCCCCGAACCAGTCGGGGCGTTTGCTTTAAGTGTTGCGGCTTTTTGGGCTTGGGCGCTTAGCGCTTCAGCGAAGCTGGCAGGTGCGGCTGGATCGCTGTCAGTACTGCCTTGAAGCACTTGGTGTTGCCGGCAACGACGTGACCTTTCTCCAGGAAGTCGTGACCGCCGGTGAAGTCGCTCACCAAGCCGCCGGCTTCCTGGATCAGCAGGGCGCCTGCAGCCATGTCCCACTCGGACAGGCCTGACTCCCAGAAGGCGTCGAAACGGCCGGCAGCCACGTAGGCCAGGTCGAGGCTTGCCGAGCCGGCGCGGCGGATGCCGGCGGTCTGGCCAACCAGGGCGCGGAACATGCCCAGGTAGTTGTCGAGGTTGTCCATCTGGTCGTCACGGAACGGGAAGCCGGTGCCCAGCAGGGCGCCGTCCAGGCTGGTACGGCCGCTGACGCGCAAGCGACGACCGTTCAGTTGAGCGCCGCGACCACGGCTGGCGGTGAATTCTTCCTGGCGAACCGGGTCCAGAACAACAGCATGTTCCAGGCGACCGCGGTATTTGCAGGCGATGCTGACAGCGAAGTGAGGAATGCCGCGCAGGAAGTTGGTGGTGCCGTCCAGTGGGTCGATGATCCACAGGTATTCTTCGCCTTCGATGCCGGTGCCTGCGTGCAGGCCGGTTTCTTCACCCATGATCGAGTGATTCGGGTAGGCCTTGCGCAGTGCGTCGATGATTTTCTGTTCGGCGGCGCGATCCACCTCGGATACGTAATCCTTGGCGTCTTTTTCGTCGACCTTGATGGTATCCAGGCGCTCGATGGAGCGGAAAATCAATTCACTGGCGCTGCGGGCGGCGCGCAGCGCGATATTCAGCATGGGCTGCATGGATGTGTCACCTAAGGTTGTTAAAGAAAGCCGGGCATTCTATCAGAAAGTTTCTACAGGAGAAGGTCGGTGTTCGCTTTCATGGCTTAACGGTAGGAGGAGCTGTAAGATTCTGCTCCCGATAATGTGTTCGAGAGCGCCTCCCTTGCTGCAAAACATTCGTGTCGTCCTGGTCAATACCAGTCATCCCGGAAATATCGGCGGTGCTGCGCGTGCCATGAAGAACATGGGCCTGTCGCGACTGGTGCTGGTCGAGCCGCGGTTGTTCCCGCACCACGAGGCCGATGCGCGTGCGTCCGGCGCCGGGGACATCCTTGAAAACGCGCAAGTCGTCGCCACCTTGGAAGATGCCTTGGTCGGCTGCAATCTGGTACTGGGTACCAGCGCCCGTGATCGTCGCATTCCCTGGCCGCTGCTCGATCCCCGTGAGTGCGGTGTGAGGGTGGTCGAGGAAGCGGGGCAGGGTGCCGAGATCGCATTGGTGTTCGGCCGTGAAGATTCCGGCCTGACCAACGAAGAGCTGCAGCGATGTCATTATCACGTGCACATCCCATCTGACCCTGAGTTCAGTTCGCTGAACCTTGGGGCGGCGGTGCAGGTGTTGAGCTATGAAGTGCGCATGTCCTGGCTGGCGGCCCAAGGTCAGCCGAGCAAGGTCGAGAAGGAGGAAGTGGCATCCACCAAGAGTGGTGAGTTGGCGACCATGGATGAGCTGGAGCGATTCTATGAGCACCTGGAGCAAACCCTGGTGGCCATCGAATTCCTCGACCCGGAAAAACCACGGCACTTGATGGCGCGTCTGCGCCGGTTGTACGGACGCAGCTCGGTCAGCCGGGCGGAAATGAATATATTGCGTGGCATCCTCACGGAAACCCAGAAGGCGGCCCGTGGCGAGCTTCTAAAGCGGAAGGATTAATGATGTTCGAGCGTTTGCGTGAAGATATCCAAAGTGTTTTTCATCGTGACCCGGCGGCGCGTAATACTTTCGAGGTTCTGACCTGCTATCCGGGCATGCACGCTATCTGGATCCATCGCCTGTCGTCGCTCTTGTGGTGCGCAGAGCTGAAATGGCTGGCGCGGCTGGTGTCGAACTTCGGTCGCTGGTTGACCGGAATCGAGATTCATCCGGGGGCCAAGGTCGGTCGTCGCTTCTTTATCGATCATGGCATGGGCATCGTTATTGGTGAGACCGCCGAGATCGGCAACGACGTCACCCTTTATCAGGGCGTGACCCTCGGTGGCACCAGCTGGAACAAGGGCAAGCGTCACCCGACCCTGGAAGATGGCGTGGTGGTTGGCGCGGGCGCCAAGGTGCTCGGCCCATTCACTGTCGGTGCCGGGGCCAAGGTGGGTTCCAATGCCGTGGTCACCAAGGCGGTTCCGCCGGGTGCGACGGTGGTGGGGATTCCGGGGCGGATTATCGTCAAGTCCGACGATGAGCAGGATGCCAAGCGCAAGGCCATGGCCGAGAAGATCGGTTTCGATGCCTACGGAGTCGGCGAAGACATGCCGGACCCGGTGGCCCGGGCGATCGGCCAATTGCTCGATCACTTGCAAGCGGTCGATGGGCGTCTGGAGGGTATGTGTGGAGCGCTGAAGGATCTGGGCAGTAATTACTGTGCCAAGGATCTGCCTGAGCTGCGTGAAGAAGACTTTGCCTGTGTGAAGGGCAAGGACGAAAGCAAGGCCAGCTGATTCACGGCAGGGTCGCATTCAGGCATTTGCACCGCGCTGGTTGGTGTGCCATTACGCCGTAGACCCTGCTATGATGCGCGCGTTCTTTTGCGGGTAAACCTGAGTAAAGCACTAGGTCTTATAGTTGACTTAAATACTCGGGAATTGCATACTCGCCCCATTCCGAACTCCGTGGTAATTGTCCATGCGACTGACTACAAAAGGCCGATACGCCGTGACCGCCATGCTTGACCTGGCGTTACACGCGCAGCATGGGCCGGTGTCCCTGGCCGATATCTCCGAGCGCCAAGGCATCTCCCTGTCCTACCTCGAGCAGCTTTTCGCCAAATTGCGCCGTAGCAATCTGGTGTCCAGTGTTCGCGGTCCGGGCGGTGGCTACCAATTGTCCCGCGACATGCAGGGCATCCAGGTCGCCCAGGTAATCGATGCGGTCAACGAATCGGTCGATGCAACCAAGTGCCAGGGCCAGGGCGATTGCCATTCCGGCGACACCTGTCTGACTCACCATTTGTGGTGCGATCTTAGCCTGCAGATTCACGAATTTCTGAGCGGTATCAGCTTGGCTGACCTTGTAACTCGCCGTGAGGTGCAAGAAGTAGCCCAGCGTCAGGACCAGCGTCGTTGCAACAGCAAGGCGCCACGCCTGGACAAGATTGAAGCGTCCGCCGTCGAATGACAGCCAAAGAGCTAGCGGCACGCCAGCCAGCCTGATTTAGGAGATAGTCCATGAAATTGCCGATTTACCTTGATTACTCTGCGACCACCCCGGTTGATCCGCGTGTCGCGCAAAAGATGAGTGAATGCCTGCTGGTCGACGGAAACTTCGGTAACCCGGCGTCCCGTTCCCACGTGTTCGGCTGGAAAGCCGAAGAGTCCGTCGAGAACGCTCGTCGTCAGGTCGCTGACCTGGTTAACGCCGACCCGCGTGAAATCGTCTGGACCTCCGGTGCCACCGAGTCCGACAACCTGGCAATCAAGGGTGCGGCGCATTTCTACTCCACCAAAGGCAAACACCTGATCACCACCAAGATTGAGCACAAGGCTGTCCTCGACACCATGCGCCAACTGGAACGTGAAGGTTTCGAAGTGACCTACCTCGATCCTCGTGAAGATGGCCTGGTCACTCCGGAAATGGTCGAAGCTGCCCTGCGTGACGACACCATTCTGGTATCGGTCATGCACGTGAACAACGAAATCGGCACCATCAACGACATCGCTGCCATCGGTGAGCTGACCCGCTCCCGGGGCATCCTGTTCCACGTCGACGCTGCTCAGTCCACCGGCAAGGTCGAGATCGACCTGTCGAAACTGAAAGTTGACCTGATGTCGTTCTCTGCCCACAAAACCTATGGCCCTAAAGGCATCGGCGCGTTGTACGTCAGCCGCAAGCCGCGTGTGCGCATCGAAGCGACGATGCACGGCGGCGGTCACGAGCGTGGCATGCGTTCCGGCACCCTGGCGACTCACCAGATCGTCGGCATGGGCGAAGCGTTCCGTGTGGCCAAGGAAGACATGGCTGCCGAGAGTGCGCGCATCAAAGCGCTGAGCGACCGCTTCTTCAAACAGGTCGAAGGCCTGGAAGAGTTGTACGTCAACGGCAGCATGACCGCCCGCGTACCGCACAACCTGAACCTGAGCTTCAACTACGTCGAAGGCGAGTCGCTGATCATGGCGCTCAAGGATCTGGCGGTTTCGTCGGGTTCGGCCTGCACCTCGGCATCGCTTGAGCCTTCGTACGTGCTGCGCGCCCTGGGCCGCAACGACGAACTGGCACACAGCTCGATTCGCTTCACCTTCGGCCGTTTCACCACCGAAGAAGAAATCGACTACGCCGCGCAGAAAGTCTGCGAGGCCGTCACCAAGCTGCGCACTCTGTCGCCGCTGTGGGACATGTACAAAGACGGCGTCGACATTTCGAAAATCGAGTGGGCGGCACACTGATATTCAAGTCGCCGCAACCGGGCCCTGCGAATCCACGATTGGCAGGGCTTCAAGAGCGACTCCTGATGAGTGAGGATTAAGAATCATGGCTTACAGCGAAAAGGTCATCGACCACTACGAGAACCCGCGCAACGTCGGCAAGATGGATGCAGAAGATCCTGATGTCGGCACCGGCATGGTCGGCGCTCCGGCGTGCGGCGACGTGATGCGTCTGCAGATCAAGGTCAACGAGCAAGGCATCATCGAAGACGCCAAGTTCAAGACTTACGGTTGCGGTTCGGCAATCGCCTCCAGCTCCCTGGCGACCGAGTGGATGAAAGGCAAGACTCTGGATGAAGCAGAGACCATCAAGAACACTCAACTGGCCGAAGAACTGGCCCTGCCGCCAGTGAAAATTCACTGCTCCGTACTTGCGGAAGACGCTATCAAGGCGGCCGTTCGCGACTACAAGCAGAAGAAAGGCTTGATCTGACTTTCAAGATTTGGCGACGAGTAAGGAGTCACCGATGGCTATCAGCATGACAGAAGCGGCTGCTCAACACGTGCGACGCTCCCTCAACGGGCGCGGCAAGGGTGATGGGATTCGTCTGGGTGTTCGCACCACGGGCTGTTCCGGCCTTGCCTATGTGCTGGAGTTTGTCGACGAGGTAGGCGCGGACGATCAAGTGTTCGAAAGTCACGGCGAGAAAGTGATCATCGACCCGAAAAGCCTGGCGTACCTGGACGGCACCGAGCTTGATTTCGTCAAGGAAGGGTTGAACGAAGGCTTCAAGTTCAACAACCCCAACGTACGCGGTGAATGTGGCTGCGGCGAAAGCTTCAACATCTGAGGCTGATTGTGGGTACTCCTTGTCATTTCGCTTTATTTGAGCTGCAACCGAGTTTCAATCTGGACCTCGATCAGCTGGCTACGCGCTACCGTGAGTTGGCGCGCGGCGTTCATCCGGACCGCTTCGCCGACGCTTCCGAGCGCGAGCAGCGGCTGGCGCTCGAGCAATCCGCGAGCCTCAACGAGGCCTACCAGACGCTCAAAAGCCCCCCCAAGCGCGCGCGATACTTGCTCGCATTGAGTGGTGGCGAGTTGCCGCTGGAGGTCACGGTGCATGATCCGGAATTTCTTCTGCAGCAGATGGAGTTGCGTGAAGAGCTTGAGGATCTGCAGGACAGCGCCGACATGGCGGGTATTGCCACGTTCAAGCGCCGCCTCAAAGCCGCTCAGGATGAACTGAACCAAAGCTTCGCAGCTTGCTGGAATGATGCAGCGCAACGTGAACGGGCCGAACGCCTGATGCGGCGCATGCAGTTCCTCGACAAGCTCACCTACGAAGTGCGCCAGTTAGAAGAGCGCCTCGACGATTAACCCAGTGCCGCTCCGGTCGCACGCCTGATATACAGATAAGTCCTGATCACGATGGCCCTACTGCAGATCGCCGAACCCGGCCAAAGTCCTCAACCGCACCAGCGTCGTCTGGCTGTGGGGATCGACTTGGGCACTACCAATTCGCTGGTCGCTGCATTGCGCAGTGGTCTTTCCGAGCCTCTGGCCGACGCGCAAGGGCGGGTTATCCTGCCGTCTGCCGTGCGCTATCACGCCGATCGCGTCGAAGTCGGCGAATCGGCCAAACTGGCTGCCGCTACCGATCCTCTGAACACTGTGCTGTCGGTCAAGCGCTTGATGGGACGTGGTTTGTCCGACGTCAAGCAATTGGGCGATCAGCTGCCGTATCGTTTTGTCGACGGCGAGTCGCACATGCCGTTCATCGACACGGTGCAAGGCCCGAAAAGCCCGGTCGAAGTCTCCGCCGATATCCTCAAGGTGCTGCGTCAGCGCGCCGAAGCGACCTTGGGTGGCGAACTGGTCGGCGCAGTGATCACCGTTCCGGCCTATTTCGATGATGCTCAGCGTCAAGCCACCAAGGATGCGGCCAAGCTGGCCGGCCTGAACGTGCTGCGCTTGCTCAATGAACCGACCGCTGCTGCGGTGGCTTACGGTCTGGATCAACAGGCTGAAGGCCTGGTTGCCATTTATGACCTGGGCGGCGGCACCTTCGATATTTCGATTCTGCGCCTGACCGGCGGTGTGTTCGAAGTGCTGGCTACCGGCGGCGACAGCGCTTTGGGTGGCGATGACTTCGATCACGCCATTGCTGGTTGGATCATCGAGAGTGCCGGTCTGTCGGCCGACCTCGATCCGGGCGAGCAGCGCAATCTGCTGCAAACCGCGTGTGCGGCCAAAGAAGCCCTGACCAACTCCTCGTCCGTCGAAGTCGCGTATGGCGACTGGAAGGCCGGGCTGACCCGTGAAGCGTTCAATGCGCTGATCGAGCCAATGGTTGCTCGCAGCCTGAAAGCCTGCCGTCGTGCGGTGCGTGATTCCGGCATTGAGCTGGAAGACGTTCACGCGGTGGTCATGGTTGGCGGCTCGACTCGCGTGCCGCGCGTTCGCGAAGCCGTTGCGCAAGCCTTCGGTCGCGAACCGCTGACCGAAATCGACCCGGATCAAGTTGTGGCCATCGGTGCCGCGATCCAGGCCGATACCCTGGCCGGCAACAAGCGTGACGGCGGTGAACTGCTGTTGCTCGACGTGATTCCGTTGTCCCTGGGGCTGGAAACCATGGGCGGCCTGATGGAGAAGGTGATTCCGCGCAACACCACCATCCCTGTTGCCCGGGCCCAAGACTTCACCACGTACAAAGATGGCCAGTCGGCCATGGCGATCCACGTATTGCAGGGCGAGCGTGAGTTGATCAGCGACTGCCGCTCCCTGGCGCGCTTCGAATTGCGCGGTATTCCGGCGATGGTCGCGGGTGCTGCAAAGATTCGCGTGACTTTCCAGGTCGACGCCGACGGTCTGCTCAGTGTCTCGGCCCGCGAATTGGGTTCGGGTGTCGAAGCCAGCATTCAGGTCAAGCCGTCCTACGGCCTGACCGACGGCGAAATCGCCAAAATGCTCAAGGATTCGTTCCAGCACGCCAATGACGACAAGGTCGCCCGCGTATTGCGTGAGCAGCAGGTCGATGCCCAGCGCCTGATCGAGGCAGTGCAGGGTGCTCTGGATGTCGACGGCGAACGCTTGCTCGACGCCGAAGAACGCATGGTCATCGAATTGCAGATGCAGGAACTGACCGAATTGATGAAAGGCACCGATGGTTACGCCATTGAGCAGCAGACCAAGCGTCTGTCGCAAGTGACCGATGCCTTTGCTGCCCGCCGCCTGGACTCGACGGTGAAAGCCGCTCTGGCGGGGCGCAATCTGAATGAAATCGAGGAATAATTGATGCCGCAGGTCATTTTTCTGCCACATGAGAAGTTTTGCCCGGAAGGCATGGTCGTGGAGGCTGAGCCTGGCATCTCCATCCTCGAACTGGCCCATGAACACCATATCGAGATGGAAAGCGCTTGTGGCGGCGTCTGCGCTTGCACCACTTGCCACTGCATCGTTCGTGAGGGTTTTGACTCGCTGGAAGAGGCTGATGAGCTGGAGGAAGACTATCTTGATAAGGCTTGGGGGCTGGAAGCCCAGTCACGCTTGGCCTGTCAGGCAAAAGTCGGGACTGAAGACCTGACCGTCGAAATTCCGAAATACTCGCTCAACCATGCAGCCGAAGCGCCGCACTGATTCAAGGAACTTTCATGAGCCTGAAATGGGTTGATGTGCTGGAAATCGCGATCCAGCTGGCTGAGTCAAAGCCGGATGTGGACCCGCGTTACGTGAACTTCGTCGATCTGCACCAGTGGGTGCTGGCATTGCCGGAGTTCAGTGATGATCCGACCCGCGGTGGCGAGAAGGTGCTTGAAGCCATTCAGGCGGCCTGGATCGAAGAAGCAGACTGAGTCTGCACCGTACGCAGTTAGGCAATACCAAAGAACCCGCGTATAATTCGCGGGTTTAATTTTTCGCAAATTACCGTTTCTGGAGTTACACCATGGCTGTTCAACGTACTTTCTCCATCATCAAGCCTGACGCTGTTGCAAAAAACGTTATCGGCGAGATCACCACTCGTTTCGAAAAAGCTGGCCTGCGCGTTGTAGCTTCGAAACTGAAGCAACTGTCCAAAGCCGAAGCTGAAGGCTTCTACGCTGAGCACAGCGCTCGTGGTTTCTTCAACGACCTGGTTGCTTTCATGATTTCCGGTCCGGTTGTCGTTCAGGTTCTGGAAGGCGAAAACGCTATCGCTCTGAACCGTGAACTGATGGGCGCTACCAACCCTAAAGAAGCTGCTGCCGGCACCATCCGCGCTGACTTCGCTGATTCCATCGACGCCAACGCCGTACACGGTTCGGACTCCGAAGCCGCTGCTGCTCGCGAAATCTCGTACTTCTTCGCAGCTACTGAAGTAACCACTCGCTAAGCATTGGCTTAAGAGTGAAGGTGAATCCATGACTACATCGACTGTAAAAACCAACCTGCTGGGTCTGACTCAACAGGAAATGGAAAAATTCTTCGACTCGATCGGGGAGAAGCGTTTCCGTGCCGGTCAGGTAATGAAATGGATTCACCACTTTGGTGTCGATGATTTCGACGCCATGACGAACGTCAGCAAGGCCTTGCGCGAAAAGCTCAAGGCTGTTGCTGAAATTCGTGGTCCGGAAGTGGTCAGCGAGGACATCTCCAGCGACGGCACCCGTAAGTGGGTGGTGCGCGTTGCGTCCGGCAGCTGCGTCGAGACCGTTTACATTCCCCAGGGCAAACGCGGCACCTTGTGCGTTTCGTCCCAGGCAGGCTGTGCCCTGGATTGCAGTTTCTGCTCCACCGGCAAGCAAGGTTTCAATAGCAACCTCACCGCCGCCGAAGTCATCGGCCAGGTGTGGATTGCCAACAAATCCTTTGGCAGCGTCCCGGCAACCGTCGACCGTGCCATCACCAACGTGGTGATGATGGGCATGGGTGAGCCGCTGCTGAACTTCGACAACGTTGTGGCCGCCATGCATCTGATGATGGATGACCTGGGCTATGGCATTTCCAAGCGCCGTGTAACCCTGTCGACTTCGGGTGTGGTGCCGATGATCGATGAGCTGTCCAAGCACATCGATGTTTCCCTGGCGTTGTCCCTGCACGCACCGAATGACGCATTGCGTAACCAATTGGTGCCGATCAACAAGAAGTATCCGCTTAAGATGCTGCTGGAATCGTGTCAGCGCTACATGTCGTCCCTGGGCGAAAAGCGCGTACTGACCATCGAGTACACCTTGCTCAAGGACATCAACGACAAGGTCGAACACGCGGTCGAAATGATCGAGTTGCTCAAGAACGTTCCGTGCAAGATCAACCTGATTCCGTTCAACCCGTTCCCGCACTCCGGTTACGAGCGTCCGAGCAACAATGCGATTCGTCGTTTCCAGGATCAGCTTCACCATGCTGGCTTCAACGTCACCGTGCGTACCACCCGCGGTGAAGACATTGATGCCGCGTGTGGCCAATTGGTAGGGCAGGTGCTGGATCGCACCCGTCGCAGCGAACGTTATATCGCCGTGCGTGAGTTGAGCGCCGACAACGATATGCCGCAAAACGCTGCGAACAATAATTAAGAGAGGATCTCTATGTCCCTGCGCTTCGCGCTGCTTGTGCTGTTGGCCAGCCTTTGTGCTGGTTGTGTCCTGTCGGGCGATTTCAACCCGATGAAGACCAGCAAGGGCCGTGATGAGGCGCGTGCCGCCTACGTGCAACTGGGCCTGGGGTACTTGCAGCAGGGCATGACCGAGCGTGCCAAGGTCCCGCTGAAGAAGGCGTTGGAACTGGATGACTCGGATGCTGACGCCAACGCGGCGTTGGGGCTGGTGTTCCAGGCCGAGATGGAGCCGGAACTGGCCGATCAGCATTTTCGCAAGGCGCTGTCCTCCCGTCCCGCCGATGCGCGAATCCTGAATAACTACGGCAGTTTTCTGTTCGAAGAAAAACGTTACAAAGAGGCGTACGAGCGCTTTGAGCAGGCGGCCGCCGATACTCTGTATCCTGAGCGTTCGCGGGTTTTCGAGAACCTCGGCATGACCGCTTCAAAGCTGGGTCAGCGCGACCTGGCTCGCCAGCAACTGGAAAAAGCCCTGCGTTTGAACCGCCAACAGCCACGTGCCTTGCTGGAAATGGCTGAGTTGTCATTCGAAGACAGGCATTATGTGCCCGCGCGTGACTATTACGATCGTTTTAGCCTGCTCACCGAGCAAAATGCACGTAGTCTATTGCTCGGCGTTCGACTGGCAAAAGTGTTTGAAGATCGCGACAAGGCCGCCAGTTATGGCCTGCAATTAAAACGACTCTATCCCGGTACGCCGGAATATCAGCAATACCTGTCGGAGCAATGATGAAAGCGGCGCATCCCGAAGTTGTAGCAGCGAATCGCGTTAACCCCGGTGAGACTTTGCGCCAGGCCCGCGAAAGCAATGGCTGGTCGCTGGCCGAAGTGGCCCTCAAGCTCAACCTCACCGTCAATTCCCTGAGTAATCTGGAAGCCGGCGCTTTTGACAAGCTGCCTGGCCACACCTTTGCTCGTGGCTATATTCGCGCGTACGCCAAATTGCTGGGCATGGACCAGGCTGTTCTGGTTCAGCAGTTCGACCAATCCACCGGCACCGACTCCCAGGGCAGCAACGTCCACAGCCTGGGGCGTATCGAAGAGCCGGTTCGGGTTTCCCACACCATTTTGCGAATTGTCAGCCTGCTGTTGCTGATCGCGGTGATTGGTGGTGGTTTTGTCTGGTGGCAGGATCAAACTTCATTGCGCACCAAGGACCTGGTCAGCCTGGCTCCGGAACACGTTGAAGTCGAAGGCGCCGATGGCACCACCCAGATTCATCCGCTGGACGAGCCGGAAGACCAGGCGGTTGCGCAAGGTGAGTCTGAAGGTGAAACGCCTCTGGCGTTGCCGCAGGCTGAGGAGCCTGCCAACGCCGAAGCAAGTGCGCCGGCGCCAACACCCACTCCAGCAGCCCCGGTAGCAACACCTGCGGCTCCGGCCCACACTACTGCTCCAGTTGTCGCGACACCGGCGGCGCCAGTTGCTGCCGCAGTACCCGCAGCGGTTGCGACGGCTCCGATTGCGCCGGCCGTTGCAGCTGCTGCTCCAGCAGCTCCGGTTGCGGGCCAGGGCCAGGTTCAACTGCAATTCACCGCCGATTGCTGGACTCAAGTGACCGACGGCACGGGTAAAGTGCTGTTGAGTGGTCTCAAGCGTAAAGGCGAAAGTGTTTCCGTCAGCGGCAAGCCGCCCTTTGCCGTGCGTCTGGGCTTCGCCCGTGGCGCGCAGGTCAGCTACAACGGGCAGGTGGTTGATGTCGCTCCGTTCACCAGTGGCGAGACTGCTCGCCTGAAGTTAGGTCAATAAGTCATGCACGGCGAATCTCCAATCAAGCGTCGCGAATCCCGGAAAATCTGGGTCGGTAACGTGCCTGTTGGCGGCGATGCGCCCATCGCTGTGCAGAGCATGACCAACAGCGATACCAATGACGTGGCCGCCACCGTGGCCCAGATCAATCGTCTGGAAGCCGCTGGCGTCGATATCGTTCGGGTTTCGGTGCCGGACATGGACGCCGCCGAAGCCTTCGGCAAGATCAAGCAACTGGTCAAGGTGCCGTTGGTGGCTGACATCCACTTCGACTACAGGATCGCTCTGCGCGTAGCCGAACTGGGTGTCGATTGCCTGCGCATCAACCCGGGCAACATCGGTCGTGAAGACCGCGTACGTGCGGTGGTCGATGCCGCCCGTGATCGCGGGATTCCAATCCGTATCGGCGTGAACGCCGGTTCCCTGGAAAAAGACCTGCAAAAGAAATATGGCGAGCCGACTCCGGCCGCGCTGGTCGAGTCCGCCCTGCGTCACGTCGAACACCTCGAACGCCTGAATTTCCAGGATTTCAAGGTCAGCGTAAAAGCCTCCGACGTGTTCATGGCTGTTGAAGCCTACCGTTTGCTGGCCAAGGAAATCGTCCAGCCTTTGCACCTGGGCATCACCGAAGCCGGTGGTTTGCGTTCAGGCACAGTGAAATCCGCCGTGGGCCTCGGTATGCTGCTCGCCGAAGGGATTGGCGATACTATTCGCATCTCGTTGGCGGCCGACCCGGTCGAGGAAGTGAAAGTCGGCTACGACATTCTCAAATCCCTGCACCTGCGTTCCCGTGGCATCAACTTCATCGCCTGCCCGAGTTGCTCGCGGCAGAACTTCGATGTGGTCAAAACCATGAACGAGCTGGAAGGGCGCCTCGAAGACTTGCTGGTGCCGCTGGATGTCGCGGTAATCGGTTGCGTGGTCAACGGGCCGGGCGAAGCCAAGGAAGCCCATATCGGCTTGACCGGCGGCACGCCAAACCTGATTTACATCGACGGCAAGCCGTCGCAGAAACTGACGAATGACAATCTGGTGGATGAGCTTGAACGCTTGATCCGCCAGAAAGCGGCCGAAAAGGTCGAAGCCGACGCGGCTGTAATCGCTCGCGGCTGAGCCTGACTAAAGAGCCGAACGAATTTAAGGATTTAAAGTGAGCAAGTCTCTGCAAGCCATTCGTGGCATGAACGACATCCTGCCCGAACAGACTCCCCTGTGGCGTCATTTCGAGGGCACCGTTTCGCGTTTGCTGGATAACTACGGTTACAAGCAGATCCGCATGCCGATCGTCGAGTTCACCGAGCTGTTCAAGCGCTCCATCGGTGAAGTGACCGACATCGTCGAAAAAGAGATGTACACCTTCGAAGACCGCAACGGCGATTCCCTGACCCTGCGCCCTGAAGGCACAGCGGCCTGCGTGCGTGCGGTGCTCGAACACGGTATTACCGGCGGCGGCCAGGTGCAGAAGCTCTGGTACATCGGCCCGATGTTCCGCCACGAACGTCCGCAGAAAGGCCGTTATCGCCAGTTCCACCAGATTGGTTGTGAAGTCTTCAACCTCGACGGTCCGGACATCGACGCCGAGTTGATCGTGCTGACCTGGCGCCTGTGGGGCGAGCTGGGTATCCGCGATGCGGTCAAGCTCGAACTCAACAGCCTGGGCACTGCCGAATCCCGTGGTCGTTATCGCGAAGCACTGGTCGAGTACCTGACCGCTCGCCTGGATCAACTGGACGAAGACAGCCAGCGCCGTCTGAAGACCAACCCGCTGCGGGTCCTGGATACCAAGAACGCCGACACTCAAGCGGTGCTGGCCGACGCGCCGAAAATGGCCGACTACCTCGACGAAGAATCCCGCGTGCACTTCGAGGGCCTCAAGGCTCGCCTGGACGCCGCCGGCATTCCTTATGTGATCAACCCGAAGCTGGTTCGCGGGCTGGATTACTACAGCAAGACCGTATTCGAATGGGTCACCGACCAATTGGGCGCCCAGGGCACGGTATGTGCCGGTGGTCGTTACGACGGTCTGGTGGAGCAGATGGGCGGCAAGCCGACCCCGGGCGTCGGTTTCGCCATGGGCATCGAGCGTCTGGTGCTGCTGCTTGAAACCCTGGAGCAGATCCCCGAAGAGATCTCCCGTCAGGTCGACGTCTACCTCTGCGCCTTCGGTGAAGCCGCCGAGCTGGCCGGTCTGACCCTGAGCGAGCGTGTTCGTGATCAACTGCCCAACCTGCGCCTGCAAATCAATGCCGGGGGCGGCAGCTTCAAAAGCCAGTTCAAGAAAGCCGACAAGAGCGGTGCGCTGTACGCATTGATCCTCGGTGACGACGAAATGGCCCAGCAAGTGGTAGGTTTCAAACCCCTGCGTGGCCAGGGCGAACAACAAAGCATTGCCTGGGATGCGCTTGCTGCACACCTGGCCACCTGCGTCGTGCAGGGTTGAAGCTGTCAAACAGCCGATTTAGCGATTAAGGAGTATTGGGGTGTCGAGTACCGAAGACGAACATGTGGCGGAGTTGAAGGAGTGGTGGACACGCAACGGCAAGCCCCTGGTTACCGGCGGTCTGTTGGCGCTGGTCATCGTGTTCGGCTGGCAGGCCTTTCACAAGTATCAGAGCAATCAGTCGCAAGGCGCCTCGATTCTCTACCAGCAATTGCTGGAAACCACGCTGACGCCTGACGGCAAGCCTGATGCTGCACGTGTTTCGGAACTGGCCGGCAAGCTCAACAGCGAGTTCGGCGGCACTGCTTACGCGCAATACGGCAGCCTGTTCGTGGCGAAAGTTGCGGTCGACAGCGGCAAGCTGGACGACGCAGCCAGCGAGCTGAAAGCCATTGTCGACAAACCGGCCAACCCGGCACTGGGTGAAATCGCCCGTCAGCGCCTGGCGCAGGTGCTGGCCGCGCAGAACAAGGTCGATGAAGCCCTGAAACTGCTCGAAGGCGATGCCGACAAGGCCTTCCTGGCCACTCGCGAAGAACTCAAGGGCGACTTGCTGGTGCAACTGGGTCGTACCGACGAAGCGAACGCTGCGTATCAAAAAGCCAAGGCGGCACTGTCGGATGAAGCGGCGGTAGGTGGCCTACAAATCAAGCTGGACGACCTGGCCAAAGGGGATGCGTGACGTGATCCGTTGGAAACATGCAGCATTGCTGGCTCTGGCCATTCTGGCCGCGGGTTGCAGCAGCAACAGCAAAAAAGAGTTGCCACCGGCCGAGCTGACCGACTTCAAAGAAGAAGTGGTTCTGCACAAGCAGTGGAGTCGTTCGATCGGTAACGGTCAGGGCGAAACCTACAACATGCTGGTTCCGGCGATCGATGGCGATACCATCTATGCCGCCGACGTCACCGGTGTGGTGATGGCGATGGATCGCAGCAATGGCGACGTCAAGTGGAAGAAAGATCTCGAACTGCCTGTCTCCGGCGCCGTTGGCGTGGGTTACGGTCTGGTCATGATCGGCACGCTCAAGGGGGAAATCGTTGCCCTGGATGCCAGCAGCGGTGAAGAGAAATGGCGCGCTCGCGTGACCAGCGAAGTTCTCGCACCACCGGCCACCAACGGTGACGTTGTTGTGGTTCAGACCCAGGATGACCGTCTGATCGGTCTGGATGCCTCTACCGGCAACCAGCGCTGGTTGTATGACAGCACGCCAGCGGTCCTGACCCTGCGCGGCACCAGCGCACCGATCGTCACCAACCGCCTCGCGGTGGCTGGCCTGTCGACCGGTAAAGTGGTTGCTCTTGATGTGTCCAACGGCGTGCCGGTTTGGGAACAGCGTGTAGCGATTCCACAGGGTCGTTCGGAGCTGGAGCGTGTGGTCGATATCGACGGTGGCTTGCTGCTGTCCGGCGGTACACTGTATGTCGCCAGCTACCAGGGTCGCGTCGCGGCGCTGGACCTGGAAAGCGGTCGTCAGCTCTGGCAGCGTGATGCTTCCAGCTATGCCGGCGTCGCCCAGGGTTTTGGCAGCGTCTACGTGAGCCTGTCTTCGGGCACTGTTGAAGGTGTCGACGAACGTTCCACCACTGCGTTGTGGAGCAACGATTCGCTGGCCCGCCGTCAACTGTCGGCTCCGGAAGTGTTCTCCAGCTACGTTGCAGTCGGTGACCTGGAAGGTTACCTGCACCTGCTGAGTCAGGTGGACGGTCGTTTCGTCGGCCGCGAGCGCATCGACAGCGACGGCCTGCGTGCCCGTCCGCTGGTGGTGGGTGACACGATTTATGTGTATGGCAACAGCGGCAAACTGGAAGCCCTGACCATCAAGTAAAGACTATGCTTGGGGTTTAACCCCCAAGCGGCCTTGTTCTGCAAGGCTCGCAGCGCTTTCAAGCGCTGCCCCGAGCACCAGCCGCTGCCTCGCAGCGGCTTTTGTATTTTCTGAAATAACGAAGTGGAGAGCCGCATGGTTCCCGTAATCGCCCTGGTGGGCCGACCGAACGTCGGCAAGTCCACCTTGTTCAACCGCCTGACCAGGACTCGCGACGCCATCGTCGGCGACTTGTCCGGTCTGACCCGTGATCGCCAATACGGTGAGGCCAAGTGGCAAGGGCGTTCCTACATTCTGGTCGACACTGGCGGTATCTCCGGTGACGAGCACGGTATGGACGAAAAAATGGCCGAGCAGTCGCTGCTGGCCATTGAAGAAGCGGATGTCGTTCTGTTCCTGGTAGATGCCAAGGCCGGTTTTACCGCCGCCGACCAGATGATCGCCGAGCACTTGCGCAAGCGTAACAAGCGTTCCTACGTGGTCGCCAACAAGGTCGACAACATCGACCCTGAAATGGCCCGCGCCGAATTCGCCCCGTTGGGCATGGGCCACGCGATCCCGATCGCCGGTGCCCATGGTCGTGGCATCACCCAGATGCTGGAAATCGCCCTGAGCGACTTCCCGAAAGA
Organism: Pseudomonas sp. Pseusp11; assembly: GCF_047304405.1. NCBI lineage: Bacteria > Pseudomonadati > Pseudomonadota > Gammaproteobacteria > Pseudomonadales > Pseudomonadaceae > Pseudomonas > Pseudomonas sp. Pseusp11. The sequence continues at coordinate 29,245 of NZ_JBGLZF010000028.1, read as the reverse complement.
CGAAGAAGAACCGCAAGAAGGCGAAGAGGAAGAGATCGTTGCCGAAGGTGAGGAAGCCAAGCGCATTCCTGGCCCAAGCGAAAAAGACGGTATCAAGATCGCCATCATCGGCCGTCCGAACGTCGGCAAGTCGACCCTGGTCAACCGCATGCTCGGTGAAGACCGGGTGATCGTGTATGACCAGCCTGGTACTACCCGCGACAGTATCTACATCCCGTTTGAGCGTAACGACGAGAAGTACACGCTGATCGATACCGCTGGTGTGCGCAAGCGCGGCAAGATCCACGAAGAAGTGGAAAAGTTCTCCGTGGTCAAAACCCTGCAGGCGATCAAAGACGCCAACGTGGTGATCTTCGTGATGGACGCCCGCGAAGGCGTGGTGGACCACGACCTCAACCTGCTGGGTTTTGCCCTTGAAGCAGGTCGTGCGTTGGTGATCGCGATCAACAAGTGGGACGGCATGACGCCGAGCGAGCGCGACTTCGTGAAGGTTGAGCTGCAACGTCGACTGTTCTTCGTCGACTTCGCCGACATCCACTTCATCTCGGCCCTGCACGGCACTGGCGTAGGCAATCTCTACGCGTCGGTACAGAACTCGTTCAAGTCTGCGGTCACCCGCTGGCCGACCAACCGCCTGACCCAGATTCTGGAAGATGCTGTCGGCGAGCACGCGCCACCGATGGTCAACAACCGCCGGATCAAGCTGCGTTATGCCCACTTGGGTGGTGCGAACCCGCCGATCATTGTGATCCACGGTAACCAGATCGAGAAGGTGCCGAAGTCTTACGTCCGTTACCTGGAAAACACTTACCGTCGTGTGCTCAAGCTGGTCGGTACGCCGATCCGCATCGAGTTCAAGGGCGGCGAGAACCCGTACGAAGGCAACAAGAACTCGCTCACCGACCGTCAGGTCAACAAGAAGCGTCGTTTGATGTCGCACCACAAAAAGGCCGACAAGAAGCGCCGCGACAAGCGCTGATCCAGGTGATCATTTCCACATCCTCGCGTGGGAATGATCAACCGCTTTTGTAGGAGCTGGCGAAGCCTGCGATCTTTTGATCCTGGCTTGTGTGATGGCTGAAAAGATCGCAGCCTGCGGCAGCTCCTACAGGGGGCGGTGATAAGAAGGGTGCTCACCAGAGCACCTTTTTTTATGGGCGTCGTTTGGGCTATCCTCGGGCTCTCCCGTGCCGCCGTTAGAGCCGGGTGTAGCCCAGGGAATCACCGATGATCACCAGTAAGCTGCCGAATGTCGGCATCACTATCTTCACGCAGATGTCTCAGCTCGCGGCGCAAACCGGGGCGATCAACCTGTCCCAGGGTTTTCCCGATTTCGACGGCCCGCAGGCCCTGCGCGATGCGGTCGGTCGGCATATCGCCAGTGGCCACAACCAGTATTCGCCGATGACCGGTTTGCCGGCGTTGCGTCAGCAGATCGCGGCGAAGATCGCTCGCAGCTACGGCGCGCATGTTGATGCCGACAGCGAAGTGACGGTCACCCCCGGCGCCACCCAGGCGATCTTCTGTGCGATTCAGGCGGTGATCCACAGCGGCGATGAAGTGATCGTGTTCGATCCGTGCTACGACAGCTACGAGCCCTCGGTCGAGCTGGCCGGTGGTCGCTGTGTGCATGTGCAACTCGGCCTGAAGGACTTCGCCATCGACTTCCAGAAGCTCGCCGAAGCCCTGAGCCCGCGCACGCGGATGATCATCCTCAATACCCCGCACAACCCAAGCGGTGCGCTGATCAGCCGTGCCGAGCTGGATCAGTTGGCGGCGTTGATCCGCGACCGCGACATCTATGTGATCAGCGACGAAGTCTACGAACACTTGGTGTTCGACGGCGTGCCTCACGCCAGCGTATTGGCCCATGAAGAGCTGTATCAGCGCGCTTTCGTGGTCAGTTCGTTCGGCAAGACGTATCACGTCACCGGTTGGAAAACCGGCTATGTCGTGGCGCCGCCGGCCCTTAGCGCGGAGCTGCGCAAGGTGCACCAGTACGTCAGTTTCTGCGGCGTGACGCCGTTGCAGTACGCGTTGGCCGATTACATGGCCGAGCACCCGGAACACGTCGAAGAGCTGCCGGGCTTCTATCAGGCCAAGCGCGATCTGTTCTGCGATCTGCTGACGCCGTCGCGCTTCAGTTTTACCCGCGTGGCCGGTACTTATTTCCAGTTGGTCGATTACTCGCAGATTCGCCCGGACCTCAATGACGTCGAGATGGCGCTGTGGATGACCCGCGAGCATGGCGTCGCGAGCATTCCGATCTCGGTGTTCTACCAGACTCCACCTGAAGGCCAGCGCCTCGTGCGTCTGTGCTTTGCCAAGCGCGAGGAGACCCTGCGTGAAGCAGCGGCAAAACTATGCGTGATTTGAGTACTCTGCCCAATCTGAATCTTGCGCTGATCCAGACCACCCTGGCCTGGCACGATCGTCAGGCCAATCTGGAGCATTTCGAGCCGTTGCTGGAACAGGCTCGCGGCGCGGACCTGATCATCCTGCCGGAGATGTTCACCACCGGTTTCTCCATGGAATCGGAAACCCTCGCCGAGCCGGAAAATGGCCCCACCAGTAAATGGATGCGGGCTCAGGCAGCGAAGCTGGGCGCGGTGGTGACCGGCAGCATCATCGTCCAGGCGGCTGACGGCAGCCATCGCAACCGTCTGTTGTGGGCACGGCCGGACGGGGAGGTGTGGCACTACGACAAACGTCATCTGTTCCGCATGGCGGGCGAGAACAACCACTACACCCCGGGCGAGCGTCAGGTGCAGTTCGAATTGAAGGGCTGGCGAGTGCGGCCGCTGATTTGCTACGACCTGCGCTTCCCGGTCTGGAGTCGCGACCCGCAAGACACTGACTTGCTGCTGTACACCGCCAACTGGCCGGGCGCACGGCGTCAGCACTGGAACCGATTGCTGCCGGCACGGGCGATCGAAAACCTCTGCTATGTGGCGGCGGTGAACCGTATCGGTACCGATGGCAAAGGCTTTGCGTATACCGGTGACAGTCAGGTCCTGGATTTTCAGGGTGAGACGTTGCTCAGCGCAGGCGATGCCGATGGCGTGTTCAAGGTCGTGCTGGACGCGGCGGAACTGGCGGCTTATCGCACACGGTTCCCGGCGAATCTGGATGCGGATACCTTCGAGTTCACCTGACCGATCGTTGAGCACAAAAAAAGGCCCCGAGGTTTTCACCCCGGGGCCTTTTGCATTTTCAGCGAAGCTTACGCCGCTTTCGCTTCCGGCTGGCTCAGGGAGCGGTTCAGTGCGCTGAACAGGGCCTTGAAGCTGGCGGTGGTGATGTTTTCGTCGATGCCGACGCCATGTACCGCACGCTCACCATTCACCCGCAATTCAATGTAGGCCGCGGCCTTGGCATTGGTGCCCGCGCCGATGGCGTGTTCGTTGTAGTCCATGATTTCCACCGGGATCGGCAGGCCGGCCACCAGTGCTTCCAGGGCACCGTTGCCCTTGCCGCGCCAGTGCAGGTTGGTTTCGCCCTGACCTTTGCTGGACACTTCGACTTCCACGGCGCTGTGACCGTTTTCTTCCTGCAAGCGATGGCTGACCAGCGCGTACGGGGTGTTGGCCTGCAAGTACTCGCTGTGCAGCAGCGCGTGGATCTGCTGGGCGGTCATCTCCAGGCCCAGGCGATCGGTTTCACGCTGCACGACCTGGCTGAACTCGATCTGCATGCGACGCGGCAAGCTGATGCCGTATTCCTGTTCCAGCAGGTAAGCGATACCGCCCTTGCCTGACTGGCTGTTGACGCGAATCACCGCCTCGTAGCTACGGCCAATGTCGGCCGGGTCGATCGGCAGGTACGGCACTTCCCACAAGGCGTCCGGTTGCTGCTGGGCGAAGCCCTTGCGGATTGCATCCTGGTGCGAGCCGGAGAACGCGGTGTGAACCAGGTCGCCGACGTACGGGTGACGTGGGTGCACCGCAATCTGGTTGCACTCTTCAACGACTTTACGCACGCCATCGATGTCGGAGAAGTCCAGCTCAGGATCGACGCCCTGGGTATAGAGGTTCAATGCCACGGTGACGAGATCGACGTTACCGGTACGCTCGCCGTTGCCAAACAGGCAGCCTTCGACACGGTCGGCGCCGGCCATCAGGCCCAGCTCGGTGGCGGCCACGCCGGTGCCACGGTCGTTGTGGGTGTGCAGGCTGATGATCACGCTGTCACGACGGTTGATGTGACGGCCGAACCATTCGATCTGGTCGGCATAGATGTTCGGGGTGGCGCATTCGACGGTGGCGGGCAGGTTGAGGATCACCTTGTGCTCAGGCGTCGGGTTCCACACCTCGATCACCGCGTCGCAGACTTCCTTGGCGAATTCCAGTTCGGTGGCGCTGAAGGTTTCTGGCGAGTATTCGAAGGTCCACTCGGTGTCCGGCTGCTGTGCGGCATATTTGACGAACAGCTTGGCGGCGTTCACGGCGATGGCCTTGATCCCGTCCTTGTCCTGGTTGAAGACAATGCGGCGGAAGGAAGGGGAGGTCGCGTTGTACAGGTGAACGATGGCCTTCTTGGCACCGCGCAGGGATTCAAAGGTGCGCGCGATCAAGTCTTCACGGCCCTGGGTCAGCACCTGAATGGTGGTGTCGTCCGGGATGTGGCCGTCTTCGATCAGGGTACGCACGAAGTCGAAGTCGGTTTGCGAAGCGGCCGGGAAGGAGGCTTCGATTTCTTTCACGCCAACGGATACCAGGGTCTTCCAGAAACGCAGCTTCTTGACCGCGTCCATAGGCTCGATCAGCGACTGGTTGCCGTCACGAAGGTCCGAGCTGCACCAGATCGGCGCGACGTCGATGGTCTTCGATGGCCAGGTGCGGTCCGGCAGGTTGATGGTCGGGAACGCGCGGTATTTCGAAGACGGGTCTTTGAGCATGCTCATTGGAAAATCCTTATTGTGTGGGCCGAAAAAAGGCGGCCTGCCGGTGGATCAAATGTTCTGGTAAAGCATCAGACGAGGCACCGCGATTCAGCCTGGCAGTCGTGCACTGACGAGGCACAGGCTGCGGTGCTGGCGGAGCTGAATGAGGGTGTGAGAGGTTTTCATGCCTTCAACCCTAACCGCGGGGGGAAAGGATGGCAAGCAGTCGAAAAACTTTGAGAGGAATCCTCGAAAAGCAGGATTTTGCGAGATTTTATTGCTCGTAGGAAGCTGGATCGTTTTGTTGCTTGCGCAGTGTCTCAGCCATGCGCAATCGATAGAAGAGGGTTGAGTGGGTTGGGAGTGTTCGGTTTATTTGCGAGTTTCGGTGATGCTCAGGCCGTCTTCGCGGGCTCGCCCGCGAAGAGGCCATCAGCCTCAACCACTGCTTATGGCTGAAACGCACCAATGAAAATCGCCGGGTCCACCCGCGCATCGTTCAGGCTGACGTTCCAGTGCATATGCGGCCCGGTCGCGCGGCCAGTTGAGCCGACTTTCCCGACCACGTCACCACGCGCCAGTTGCTGGCCGACTTTCACGTCGATCTTCGACATGTGGCAGAACATGCTGATAAAGCCCTGGCCGTGGTCGACGAACACCGTGTTTCCGTTGAAGAAGTAATTCCCGATCAGGATCACCTTACCGGCGGCCGGGGTTTTAATCGGCGTGCCGGCAGGCACTGCAAAGTCGAGGCCCGCGTGGGGATTGCGTTCTTCGCCATTGAAGAAGCGGCGCACCCCGAACTTGCTCGACAACGGCCCATTGACCGGTTTGTCCAGCAACAGGTTGCTCGGAGTATTCGGGCTGAAGCTGCGGTAAGCCTGAATCTGCTCGGCCAATTCGCCTTCGATACGCTTGAGATTCGCCGGGTTCGGATTGACCTGTTGCGTATTCTTCAGGGTGATGTGCTGTTCCGGGTATTTCTTGTTGCCGACGGTGAAGCTCAGGTTGCGACCACCGCTGCTCAGCGACTGGCTGCCCGGTTTGACCGTCAGCGGCACGCCGACGATGGCCAGCCAGTTGTTCTGCTCCTTGACCACCAATACGGGTTTGCCTTGATAACTGGCTTTCGGTGCCTGGGCGGAGCCGCCCAGATCCACCACGGCCACGCCGCCCGGCACCGGTTTGTTCAACAGACGGGTGATGTAACTGTCGGCGTGGGCGTTGAAGGTCAGGCACAGCAACAGCAGCGGAGCGAAAAAACGCGGCATGGATCAATCCAGTAAAGAAAGGGTGACAGGCGTCAGGTGATTGTCTTCGACCCGCACTTGCAGTTCGCCGTCGCCGAGTTTGGCTTTCAGGCGCTGGCCGGTGTGGGTTTGCGCGGCGCTGCGGATCGCGTTGCCGCGCTCGTCCAGCAGAATGCTGTAGCCACGAGCGAGGGTCGCCAACGGGCTGACCACATGCAGCGTCTGCATCTGACTTTGCAGTTGCAGACGACGGGATTTAAGCCCTTCGCGCATGGCCCGGGGCAGGCGCTCGGCGAGGCTGTCGAGGCGTTGGCGCAGCATCGCCAATTGCCGCCCCGGATGTTGCCCGGCGAGGCGGGTTTCCAGACGGATCAAGCGTTCGCGACGGGTGTTGAGGCTACGTTCGAAGGCGCGGCGCAGACGCATGTCCAGATCATCCAGGCGTTGCGCTTGCTGACGCAGGCGTTCGCCAGGATGGCGCAAGCGGCGAGAGATGCCTTCCAGGCGCAGCCGATCGCGCATCAAGCGGTCACGCATGCGCATCACCAGTCGTCGGTGCAGGCTTTCGACCCGACGCACCAGGTCGCTGGAATCCGGCGCGAGCAGTTCGGCGGCGGCGGATGGCGTCGGGGCGCGGACGTCGGCGACAAAGTCACTGATCGACACGTCGGTTTCGTGGCCGACGGCACTGACAATCGGCGTCACGCAAGCATCCACGGCGCGGGCTACGGCTTCTTCGTTGAAACACCAGAGGTCTTCCAGCGAGCCGCCGCCACGGGCCAGGATCAATGCGTCGAAACCTCGGGCATCCGCCAGTTTCAGTGCTCGGACAATCTGCGCGGTGGCTTCGCGGCCTTGCACGGCGGTGGGGATCAGCGTCAGTTGCACCTGCGGCGCACGGCGGCGGAACACACTGATGATGTCGCGGATCACCGCACCGGTGGGTGAACTGATGATGCCGATGCGTTGCGGGTGCGCCGGCAATGGCACTTTGCGCTCGGCACTGAACAGGCCTTCGGCGCTGAGTTTTTCCTTCAAAGCATCGAAGGCCAGACGCAGGGCGCCATCACCGGCCGGCTCCACGGTGTCGAGAATCAGTTGGTAGTCACCACGGCCTTCAAACAGCGAAACCTTGCCGCGAACCTTGACCGCCAGGCCATCCTTCAGCGCCTGGCGAACCCGTGCCGCGTTCTGCCGGAACAGTGCGCAACGCACCTGGGCGCCGCTGTCCTTGAGGGTGAAATACACATGGCCGGACGCCGGGCGGGCGAGGTTGGAGATTTCGCCTTCGACCCAGATGTTGCTGAACACGTCTTCGAGCAACACCCGCGCGCGGCCGTTGAGCTGGCTGACAGTCAGGACTTCCCGGTCCAGGCCGAGTCTTGCAAAGGGATCTTTAATCATGGGGCGCATGATAAAGGCAATCTCCTGCGCAATGCACGATCCCCTGTTGACCGAGTACATCGGTGATCGAGCGGATGCACGCAAGTCCCGTAGGAGCTGGCGCAGCCTGCGATCTTTTGATCTTCAGCAATTCCAGTTCCGCCGCAAATCAAGATCAAAAGATCGCAGCCTTCGGCAGCTCCTACGTCGATCGAGTGAAGTGTTCGATGAATTGCTGAACCAGCGTCGTGGGACTCTGCCGGCAGGCGAGGGCGACGGTGCTGTGGCAATCCGGATCGGCCAAGGGGAGAAAATGGATGTCCGGTGGCGCGATGTCCTGCATCGATTCCGGTAACAGCGCGATGCCGAACCCGGCCTGGATCAATTGCAGTTGCGTGGTTTTGCGCGACACCACCCGCGCCGCCTTGGGAAAGAACCCTTGGCGCATGCACAACTCGGCAGATAGATAGCTCAGGCCGCCACGCTGTGGATGAGGGATGGAAATAAACGCTTCATCCTTCAACTGTGCCAGATCGATGCCGTGCGTGGACTTATCCACAGCCAGCCGATGATTCGGCGGCACCGCCAGCAACAGACGCTCGCTGTACAGCGGAACAATCTGCACCCCTTCACGCTGACGCAGCACCGGCAGACGCAACAGCCCCACATCAAGGCGACCTTCGGCCAATTCTTCCAGTTGTGCCTCGGAGGACAGCTTGACGATGTCCATCGACACACCGGCATGCTGATCCAGATAAACACTGATACCGCGCAGCAGTCGACCGCTCATCGGCACGGTGCTGGAATGGCTCAGGCGCAAAACGCCCAGTTGACCGCTGCCCACTTGAGTAGCCATCTCGCTGGCCTTGGTCAGTTCGTTCAGCAGGTTTCTGGCCCGAGGCAAAAAGGCTTCACCCGCTGCCGTCAGGCGGGGCTGGCGGGCGGTTCGTTCGAACAGCGGCGTTTGCAGGCGGGTTTCCATGTCCTTGATCTGCCGGCTCAAGGCTGACTGAGCAATAAACAGTCGTTCGGCCGCTGCGCTGAAGCTGCCGCTCTCGGCGATTTCCACGAAGTAACGCAATTGGCGGATTGAAAGCACCAGGTATGCCTTTTTGAGATGGGTGAACGATTTTGAAGATATTAGTCGCAACGTCCGGCGCTGGCTAAAGTCATCACAGGAATAAAAGGAAGCCGTGTCGATGAATGTGCTGGAGTTGTTGAGCCAATGGCCGTGGGGTGTGGTGGATTGGTTGGTGATCGGATTGGGTGTTGCCCTGGCCTACATCGTGTTCGGCATTGCCGGTTTTGGCACCGCGCTGGTGGCGGGGCCGATTCTGATTCTGTTCATGCCACTGTCGAAAATCGTGCCGCTGCTGGTGCTGCTGGATTTCGTCGCCGCGTTCGGCAATCTGCTGCCCTCGCGCCGAGATGTAGAGCGGTCCGAATTGCTGCGACTGCTGCCGTGCATGGCGGTGGGTTGCACGTTGGGGGTGATTTTTCTGCTGAACCTGAAATCCGATGTATTGCTGCTGTTGATGGGGCTGTTTATCAGCGCCTATGCGATTTACAGCCTGTGGATTAAAACCCGTCCGAGGCAATTATCCGCCGGTTGGGCGGTGCCGATGGGCACGGTGGGCGGGATGTTCGGGGCGCTGTTTGGCAGTGGTGGTTTTTTGTATGCGATCTATTTGAACAGTCGGTTGCCCAAGGACGGGGCCCGGGCCACCCAGAGTGCGTTGATCAGTTGCAGCACCGTGGTGCGTTTGAGCCTGTTTGCCGTCGCCGGTGTGTATGCCGAGCTACCCTTGTTGGTGTTGGCGCTGTGTTTGTTGCCGGCGATGGCACTGGGGCTGTGGATCGGCCGACGATTGACCATGAAATTGTCCCGCGAGGCCTTCGTGCGGCTGGTGACCTGGCTGGTGCTGGCCAGCGGGATTGCCTTGATCGGGCGTTATTTGAGTACTTGACCGGATTTCGTCAGGGATTAAGCTGCCGGCCGCCCTGACAATCGGCGCACCGCAGCAACATCCATTTGACGCAGTAGGCTTGCACCATGAATTCGCAAAGCATCATTGTCCCGAAAATCTCCACACTGCCGGTACACGAACCCCGGGCCCGGGCGGTCGTGCGGTGGCTGGTGCGCAAGAACATCATTAAAGAAGAGCTGACCACCTGTGGCCGCACCGGCAATCACATGGCCCACGCCATCGCCGACGGCGCCCGCTCCGTGGTCCTGCACCCTGAAGCGCTGCCGTTTGGCGAGTCGATCAATGGCCTGGAGATCATCACCAAGCGTTGCATCTATACGCCGGCCAAGGGCTTCCTCGAAGAAGCCGGCTGCGCCGAGTGCCGCAAGGAGATCGGCGAAGCGCTGTTCGAAAGCCTGGAAGACTGGATGCCGGGGCGCACCGATAACTTCACCTGCCCTGAATGCGGGCATGAAGACGACATCAACGGCTTTCTGTTTTTGCAGGAATGCGGCTTTTCCAACCTGGGGTTCATCTTCAACAATTGGCTCGAGGCCGGGTTCAAGCAGGACTTTATCGATGAGTTTGCCGATTGGCTGGATCAGCCCGTGAGTTGGGTCAAAGTCGAACTCTAAATGCCGGCGTCGGTCCCCTACGGGGGACAATGTTTCTCCGTATGTCAGTAATGCCAATAATAGACAGAGTTTTACATTGAACCCGAGGGGGTGTCTGACTATAATGGCGCGCTTCCATTTTCCCGCTCGGGAGCCCCCGCGATGCTGCGTATCAGCCAAGAAGCTCTGACATTCGACGACATTCTCCTAGTGCCCGGTTATTCCGAGGTGCTTCCTAACGAAGTCAGTCTCAAGACCCGCCTTACCCGTGGCATCGAGCTGAATATTCCACTGGTTTCCGCCGCTATGGACACCGTTACTGAAGCCCGTCTGGCAATCGCCATGGCTCAGGAAGGTGGCATCGGCATCATCCACAAGAACATGACCATCGAGCAGCAAGCTGCCGAAGTGCGCAAGGTCAAGAAGTTCGAAGCCGGCGTCGTCAAGGACCCGATCACCATCGAGGCTGATGCCACGGTTCGTGATCTGTTCGAACTGACCCGCCTGCACAACATCTCCGGCGTTCCGGTACTGCACGATGGCGACCTGGTCGGCATCGTCACTTCCCGTGACGTGCGCTTCGAAAACCGTCTGGACATCAGTGTCCGTGAAGTGATGACGCCCAAAGAGCGTCTGGTCACGGTCAAGGAAGGCGCCAACAAGAACGATGTGCGTGAATTGCTGCACAAGCACCGCATCGAGCGCGTGCTGATCGTCGACGACAAATTCGCCCTCAAAGGCATGATGACCGTCAACGACATCGAAAAAGCCAAGGCTTACCCGCTGGCCAGCAAGGACGATCAAGGTCGTCTGCGCGTTGGCGCTGCAGTCGGTACCGGTAAAGACACCGGTGACCGCGTAGCCGCCCTGGTCAACGCCGGCGTGGACGTGGTGGTGGTCGACACTGCCCACGGCCACTCCAAAGGCGTGATCGACCGCGTTCGCTGGGTCAAGCAGAACTTCCCTGAAGTGCAGGTCATCGGCGGCAACATCGCCACCGGCGCTGCCGCCAAGGCCCTGGCCGAAGCCGGCGCTGACGCAGTCAAGGTCGGTATCGGCCCAGGCTCGATCTGCACCACCCGTATCGTCGCCGGTGTCGGCGTCCCGCAAATCAGTGCCATCGCCAACGTCGCCGCCGCCCTTGAAGGCACAGGCGTTCCGTTGATCGCCGACGGCGGCATCCGTTTCTCCGGTGACCTGTCCAAGGCCATCGTAGCCGGTGCCTCCTGCGTGATGATGGGCTCGATGTTCGCCGGTACCGAAGAAGCGCCGGGCGAGATCGAACTGTTCCAGGGCCGTTCGTACAAGGCTTATCGCGGCATGGGTTCGCTGGGCGCCATGTCCCAGGCTCAAGGTTCCTCCGACCGTTACTTCCAGGACTCCTCCGCGGGTGCCGAGAAGCTGGTTCCGGAAGGTATCGAAGGGCGTGTTCCTTACAAGGGCACCCTGAGCGCCATCATCCATCAACTGATGGGCGGCCTGCGTTCCTCGATGGGTTACACCGGCAGCGCCGACATCGAAGAAATGCGCACCAAGCCTGAGTTCGTGCGGATCACCGGCGCTGGCATGGCCGAGTCCCACGTTCACGACGTACAGATCACCAAAGAAGCGCCAAACTACCGCGTAGGTTGAGGCTTCAAGCAAATCGTTAAGCAACCGGGGCTGTTCTATTCAGCCCCGAGTTGTTTCTGAATCACGACTGTTTCTGAATTACTTAGACGAGACTGAATCATGGCCCTCGACATTCACGCTCACCGCATCCTGATCCTCGATTTCGGTTCCCAGTACACCCAACTGATCGCCCGCCGCGTGCGTGAAATCGGTGTTTACTGCGAACTGCATCCGTTCGACATGGACGAGGAAGCCATTCGCGAATTCGCTCCAAAAGGCGTGATTCTCGCCGGCGGCCCCGAGTCCGTGCACGAAGCCAACAGCCCACGCTGCCCGCAAGCGGTGTTTGACCTGGGCGTGCCAGTCTTCGGTATCTGCTACGGCATGCAGACCATGGCCGAGCAACTGGGCGGCAAGGTTGAAGGTTCCGACCTGCGTGAGTTCGGTTACGCCCGTGTCGATGTGGTCGGCAAGAGCCGCCTGCTCGACGGCATCGAAGACCACATCGACGCCGATGGCCTGTTCGGCCTCGACGTGTGGATGAGCCACGGTGACAAGGTCACCAAGATGCCGGAAGACTTCCACATCCTGGCCAGCACCCCAAGCTGCCCGATCGCCGGTATGTTCAGCGATGAGCGTCGTTATTACGGCGTGCAGTTCCACCCGGAAGTGACCCACACCAAGCAAGGCGGTCGCATCCTGTCGCGCTTCATTCTCGATATCTGCGAGTGTGAAGCGCTGTGGACACCGTCGAAAATCGCTGAAGACGCCATCGCCCAGGTCCGCGCTCAGGTCGGCACCGACAACGTACTGCTCGGCCTGTCCGGCGGCGTGGACTCCTCGGTGGTTGCCGCGCTGCTGCACAAAGCCATTGGCGACCAACTGACCTGCGTCTTCGTCGACAACGGCCTGCTGCGTCTGCACGAAGGCGAGCAAGTGATGGCCATGTTCGCCGAGAACATGGGCGTTAAAGTGATCCGCGCCAACGCCGAAGAGCAGTTCCTCGGTAACCTGGCGGGCGAGTCGGACCCGGAGAAGAAGCGCAAGATCATCGGCCGTACCTTCATCGACGTGTTCGATGCCGAATCCTGCAAGCTGGACAACATCAAGTACCTGGCCCAGGGCACCATCTACCCGGACGTGATCGAGTCGGCTGGCGCGAAAAGCGGCAAGGCGCACGTGATCAAGTCGCACCACAACGTGGGCGGCCTGCCGGAAGAAATGAACCTCAAGCTGGTTGAACCGCTGCGCGAGCTGTTCAAGGACGAAGTCCGTCGTCTGGGCCTGGAGCTGGGCCTGCCGTACGACATGGTCTACCGTCACCCGTTCCCGGGCCCGGGCCTGGGCGTGCGGATCCTCGGTGAAGTGAAGAAGGAATACGCCGACCTGCTGCGTCGCGCCGACCACATCTTCATCGAAGAACTGCGCAAGGCCGACTGGTACCACAAGGTCAGCCAGGCGTTCGTGGTGTTCCAGCCGGTGAAATCGGTTGGCGTGGTCGGCGATGGCCGTCGTTACGCCTGGGTCGTTGCCCTGCGTGCCGTGGAAACCATCGACTTCATGACCGCGCGTTGGGCACACCTGCCTTACGAACTGCTGGAAACCGTCAGCGGCCGCATCATCAATGAAATCGAAGGTATCTCCCGCGTCACTTATGACGTGTCGAGCAAGCCGCCGGCGACGATTGAGTGGGAGTGATCCCGGTCTGACTGATCGTCGGTAGTCCCTGAAAGGCCCTGTGAACGCGAGTTTACAGGGCCTTTTGCGTATCAGGCTCCGAGGTTGTCTGATTACACAGGTAGTCGCCCCTCGAGTACCATGCCCATGCGGCTGAGCGCTCGCGCAAGGCTGATCAGATTCGGGTAGTTGACCTGATGCACATCGGCCCAGGCGGGACGGTTGATCAGAAAGCGGCCGTCCCCGGTTCGCTCAATCATTGTCCGCACAATCTGGTTGGTCCTGCTGCGATGAATCAACGTCCAGATTTCGTTTGATTTTCCGATGGTGAACATGCCCTGGCGGAACAGGAGCCGATCGATTTCGTCGGGTGTTCGTTGAAGGATCGGTGTTGGCATTTGCAGGTTTATGTCGGCATACAAGGTGTCAAAGTCGCCACGCATTTGCGGTTGGGTTGGAGGAACATCACGTCCTACCTCTATGCCATTGTCTATTTCGATGTGCAGACTCTGGTCAGGGCTGACTTCCTCAATTCGCACTCCGATACCTCCTTCCATTTCGCTGATGCCGGCAATGCCCCCGAAGGTGTTGGTGTTTTCCTGGCCGGTCAGCACCACCCATTTTCCGGGGCCGTTGTAGGCTTCATTGGTCTGGATAATGGTGTGGGTAAGGTAGTTCTTGATAGCTTGCTCCCTGACACCGCCCAAGGGGGCACCTTCGTATCTGTAACTGGCAAGGCAATCGGTAGCCTGGATTCGAATGCCGTACTGACGAGCTGTTTTTACGACTTCAATTGGAGTGAACTGCCCGGAAGAATTGCTTGCCAGCTGGTTCAGGTACTTTTCCAGCATGCCGTGCATCTTCCCGGTTTTAGCGAAGGCATCCAGGTCGACCTGATTAAAGTCGTTGAGCAGACGATGCATATAGATCGTCTTGACGTCTTGTCGGGCCAGCGTCTGCATGTTTTCGATGAGAAACCGCATGCTGGCAACGCGATCCTGACTTTCACCAATGACCAGGCCAGGTGAGCTATCGAATACTTTTTGAATGAGTTCCGGGACGGTCACAGATGGCGTGATGACGGGTTGCACTGGGCGTGCAGGCAATGAGGCAAAGAAGTCTCTTGGGGAATGGAATGTGCGTGCATCCGCTATGAGTGCAGCGCGATGTTCGGCGACAAAACGTTCGTAAGTGGACACACCTTTGATACTTCCGTCGGGAAGATAAACGATTTTGATATGCGTCTCTTGCTTGCCCAACGCCAGGAAGTTCATTGACTGCCCATTGGAGGTATCGTATTTCGTCAAGGGGCTGCGAAGTTCGGGCGCAGAGTGAGTGGTCCCCTGGGAGGTTCCTGGAACGGGTTTGACGAGATCCTTCCCGCCTCCTTTCAAGCCGGCGTTTGGTGCCAACTCCCATTCACCTTCGGCATTCAGGCGTACCGGAATTGACCCAGTCGAGGCGAATGGATTTTCCGGATCGATGATAGCCCACGTGCCGCCGCCGTTAACGTCGGCTTCGTACCGCACGTAGTAAGCCTGGTCATTCATCAGGATGGCGGTAGAAGGGTTGGATTCCAGCGAGTGGATGCCCTGGAACTTGCCGCTTGTGGCGAGAGGGGCCTGACTTTCCAGAATCTCATTGCTTTGCCAGTGTTCCGGTACTTCAACAGATTGCCCGGACTCCTTCGGCAGGGGAGTGAACTCTTCAAGTTGACGAATTATCCCCTGCGAATCATCGGACGCTTGTGGGGCTTGCGCGCCGACAGGTTTATCAGGATTAGCGGAGGCCCTCAGATCCGCCATCTCAGCCGCTTCGGCCGCGTCGACCGAAGCGCCCGCTTCCTCCAATACGCTGACTTCCTTGAGCAGCGGGATGTTGAACAGGGTATTAATGCCATCGAGTACCGCGCCGATGATACCGGCCTTGCGTTCCGCCGCCGTATTGCCATTGACCGCTTTGTCGATGTTCAAGCCCATTGCCGCGATGCTGGCCCCGATCACCGGCAACGCGATAGGCCAGCCGAGTATGGCCAATGGACCGAAAACGTGCAGGCCGACAGTTAGATAACCCAGCCAAAGCTGTTTGCGCATTTGGCCATTGGAC
This sequence comes from Pseudomonas sp. Pseusp11, assembly GCF_047304405.1. Lineage (NCBI taxonomy): Bacteria > Pseudomonadati > Pseudomonadota > Gammaproteobacteria > Pseudomonadales > Pseudomonadaceae > Pseudomonas > Pseudomonas sp. Pseusp11. The sequence continues at coordinate 13,755 of NZ_JBGLZF010000028.1, read as the reverse complement.
ACGAGCGACAGATCAATCTCTTCCAGCATCGAACCCTGGACGGCCCGGCTCTGCCAGATGAACGCATCGCCGCTGATAGTGATGTTTTTCTGATTGATCAAGTGGTGATCGTATTTACCCCAGGTGCCGACCAACTGATTCATCAGCGGGGTGATGTTGTCGTGGACTTCCTTGCGTACCGACAGCGGGAAATGGGTCATGAATTCGCTGCGGGCTTGCTCTTCGTTCATTTGAAGCAGCATCCACCAGTGCATATCCGTCGGTGTCGGGTGCACGTGAAAGGCTTGCGGCGCGCCGGGAACGTAGGTGATCTGCCTACCGTTGCCGGCAACAATGCGCAAAATATCGGTTGCGACATGTCCAGCTACATCCAGGGCGCACATGGTGATACCTGTAGGGGCGGCGGATTCGGCCTGCAACGTTGCCAAGGTGATCGGCCAGACTGGTTCACTGACGACGGCCCTGACGACAGTCTGAAAATCTTCTTCTTCCAGTTGGCCGTTTTGCCGAGCCTCGACGGCTTTGGTGAGGTAATTGCATTTGGCCAAGGTCCGGAAGTCATCGAAATGAGTGGTCCAGAAGGCATTCAGTTTGTTCAGGTAGCGGTCACTGAGGCTCATCTCCCACAGGTCCGCGAGGACCTTGCTGGGGTACATCCGCACTTCATTGGTTTCGTTGAAAATGCTGGCGTTTGCATCTTCGGAGTAAAAGCCGCCATTACCGTTCAGCTCGAGGGCGTCGTCTTGATCGGTAACGCGGTATCGGTGAATGACCAGCTGCGTCAAGGTCAATGACTCAATGGGTTTTGGGTAGTGTTCCCACCCCAGGAATGTCTGGTCGTTACTGACCGAGGTATTGTCAAAACGATGCCACCAGACCTGATCCGGGTCTCTGTCGGTGATGCCATGTTTTTTCAGTATTTCGCTGGCCACCGCATGGGCTTCTTCTTGCAGGCCCGGGCAGGCAGCGACGATGACGGGGGCAATCGTTTTAAGCTGTTCCTTGTCGGCAGCATTGGGTAACGCTTCAGTACTCTGATCAACAGGCATGCTCTCGCTCCTTGAGAAATGGGCCGTGAGGATTACCCATTTAGTCAAAGCAAGTGCACTACATAGTTATGCCCAAACGTGATTGATAAGAAGGTAGGGTCAGCGCCGGGCCACGTCCGAAAAGTAGAACTTGTCGAGGGTATGCCGCGATTCGGTGTATTCGAATTGACGACCGTCCTGCAGGAAGGTCTGGTTGCTGACCACAATCACATGGCTCTGGCCGTCGAGGTCCAGGTGTTGCTGGTCGTCCTTGCTGCGGGGCACCGCTTCGATGGTGCGCTGGGCGTAGGCGATTTGCAGTTGCAGGGTTTGCTCGATGAAGGCGTAGATCGAGTGCTCGGCGATGTCGCGGGACAAGCCGGGAATCACGTCGCTGACGAAATGGTTGATGTCCAGGATCACGCGTTTGCCGTCGATCCGCCGCACGCGTTTGATCCGGGTGATCAGGCTACCCTCTTCGGCCTTGATGTGTTCGAGCAGCGGGCCTTCGAGGGGAATCTGGGTGAACTCGACCACTTCGGTGCTGACGTCGTTGCCCAGTCGCGGGTAGGTTTCCTGGAAGCTGACGATGCCGCCTAGTTGAAACTCGATCGGGTTGGTGGACAGCACGAAGGTGCCTTTGCCGTGGACTTTCTGGGCGAAGCCACGCTCCTGCAATTGCTCGATGGCCTTGCGCACGGTGCCGCGACTGGCTTGATAGCTGTCCATCAGTTCGGTTTCGGAAGGCAATCGGGCGCCGCGTTCCAGACGTTCGGTGGTGATGCTGGCAAGCAGATCGCTGTAGATCTGGTTGTATTTACTCATGGGGATGGCTCTGTGCCGCGTTGTGCTCAAGGTTTTGAACCTTAAGGGCAGGGTAGGGGTTTGTCCATGCGGCTTTGGGTTTCTTTGACTTCGGAGGTAGGAAATATCGCCGCCTGTCGGGTTCAGGATAAACAAAATCAAACTCGTCTGTACGAGTTGTTGCTTTAACTCGTACAGACGAGTATTTTTCGCTTCGGCGTGCTGCCAATAACAAAAAACTACAGCGGAAGAACAAGCATGAGCCATGACTATCCGAACATCGTCACCGAGCTGCTGCACAGCCTCGGTGGCAGCGACAACCTCGAGCAGGCCGCGCATTGCGTCACACGGCTGCGCTTGGCCCTCAAGGACCCGAGCCTGGTCAACAGCGCCACGCTGAACCAGATCGATCTGGTCAAGGGCTCGTTCTATACCGGCGGCCTGTTCCAGGTGGTGATCGGCCCTGGCGAAGTGGAAAAGGTCTACGCCGAGCTGCGCCGACAGACCGGTCTCGCCGTCTCGACCATCGCCGACGTCAAACAGAAAAGCGCCGACAAGATCAACGCCATGCAGCGATTGGTGCGGGTGTTTTCCGACGTGTTCATGCCGATTCTCCCGGCGCTGATCATTGCCGGCCTGCTGATGGGCATCAACAACCTGCTCGGCGCCAAGGGCATGTTCATCGAGGGCAAGACCCTGCTGGACGCCTATCCGAAGCTTGACGGGCTCTGGAGCCTGATCAACCTGATGGCCAACACGTCCTTCGTGTTCCTTCCGGCGCTGGTGGGCTGGTCGGCGGCAAAGCGCTTTGGCGGCAGCGAAATCCTCGGCATTGTGCTCGGCCTGATGCTGGTGCACCCGGATCTGCTCAACGCCTGGAACTACGGCAAAGCGGTGGCCGGGCTTGAGGGGCAGAGCTTGCCGTACTTCGACATCCTCGGTGTGTTCCAGATCGAGAAAGTCGGTTATCAGGGGCAAATCCTGCCGATACTGCTGGCGGCCTATGTGATGAGCGTCATCGAAAAATGGCTGCGGGCACGGGTGCCTAATGCGGTGCAGTTGCTGGTGGTGCCGATCACCACCATCGTCGTCACCGGTGTGCTGGCGCTGGCGGTGATTGGTCCGGTGACCCGCCATCTGGGGATTCTCATCACTGAAGGCGTAGTCACCCTGTTCGACCTGGCGCCGATGGTTGGCGGGGCGATTTTCGGCCTGCTCTACGCACCACTGGTGATCACCGGCATGCACCACATGTTTCTCGCAGTCGACCTGCAACTGATCTCCACCCAGGGCGGCACGTTCATCTGGCCGATGATCGTCATGTCCAACCTCGCCCAGGGCAGCGCGGCACTGGGAGTGTTCTACATGACCCGCAATGTGCGGGACAAAAGCATGGCCTCGACCTCGGCAATTTCCGCCTACTTCGGCATCACCGAACCGGCCATGTTCGGGGTCAACCTGCGCTACAAGTTTCCGTTCTATGCGGCCCTGACCGGCTCGGCCCTGGGCTGCATCTTCCTGTCGCTGAACAAGGTCCAGGCCTCGGCGATCGGCGTTGGCGGCTTGCCCGGTTTCATCTCGATCATCCCGCAGTTCATTCCGATGTTCGTGATCGGAATGGTGATTGCCATGGTCGTGCCGTTTGTTCTGACCTGCGGGTTGAGCATGAAGATTGTCCGGCCTGGGTATCGGGTCGCCTGATAGATCGCATTCGCCCGTACATATTCAAAAAGGAACCCGCCATGCAAGACTGGCAACGTTCGGTGATCTACCAGATCTACCCGAAGAGTTTTCACAGCCACGCCGGCAACCCCACGGGGGATTTGCTCGGCGTCGTGGCCAAGCTCGATTACCTGCACTGGCTGGGTGTCGATTGCCTGTGGATTACGCCGTTCCTGCGTTCGCCCCAGCGTGACAACGGTTACGACATCAGCGATTACTACGCCATCGACCCGAGTTACGGGACCATGGCTGACTGCGAGTTGCTGATTGCCGAAGCCGCCAAGCGCGGGATCAAGCTGATGCTCGACATCGTGGTCAACCACACCTCGATCGAACACACCTGGTTCCAGCAGGCCCGCTGCAGCCTCGATAGCCCTTACCGCGACTTCTATATCTGGCGCGACCAGCCGAATAACTGGGAATCCAAGTTCGGCGGCTCGGCCTGGGAGTACGAAGCCCAGACCGGCCAGTATTACCTGCACTTGTTCGATCACACGCAGGCCGACCTGAACTGGGACAACCCCAGGGTGCGCGCTGAAGTCTTCAAGATGATGCGGTTCTGGCGCGACAAAGGCGTGGGCGGTTTCCGTCTGGATGTGATCAACCTGATTTCCAAACCGGCGGATTTCCCTGAGGACAACACTGACGGTCGACGCTTTTATACCGATGGCCCGAACGTCCATGAGTACTTGCAGCAGATGCACCGCGAAGTGTTCGAAGGTCATGACCTGATCAACGTCGGCGAGATGTCGTCCACCAGTCTGGAACACTGCATTCGCTACTCGCGGCCGGAGTCGAAAGAGCTGTCGATGACCTTCAACTTTCATCACTTGAAGGTTGATTACCCGAACCTGCAAAAGTGGATTCGCGCCGATTTCGATTTCCTCGAACTCAAGCGCATCCTCTCCGACTGGCAGACCGGCATGCAGGCCGGCGGTGGCTGGAACGCGCTGTTCTGGTGTAACCACGACCAGCCGCGGGTGGTTTCGCGGTTTGGTGATGACGGCGAGCATCGGGTGGTGTCGGCGAAGATGCTCGGCACCGCGTTGCATTTCCTCCAGGGAACGCCGTTTGTGTATCAAGGTGAAGAGCTGGGCATGACCAATCCGGGGTTCGATCACATCGATCAGTACCGCGATGTCGAGACTCTGAACATCTTCCGGCTCAAGCGCGAGGCCGGTGCCAGCGACGCCGACAACATGGCGGCGATCATGCAGAAGTCCCGGGACAACAGTCGCACGCCGATGCACTGGAGCGCCGAGCCGAACGCCGGTTTCAGCGCTGTCGAGCCGTGGATCGGAGTGCCGGCCAATGCCGCGCAAATCAACGTCGCCCACCAACTCGACGACCCGGATTCGGTGCTGCATCACTACCGTCAGCTGATTGCCCTGCGCCGCAGTGAAGCGCTGATGTCCGATGGCGTGTACCGGCAGTTGTTGCCTGAACACAGGCAAATCTGGGCGTACGTGCGTGAAGGCAATGGTGAGCGTTTGCTGGTGCTGAACAACTTTTATGGCACACCGTGCGAAGTTGAACTGCCGCCGGAGGTGATCAGCGAAGCGATGGCACAACGCCTGGTGATCAGCAATTACCCGGACTGTCCGCCACGACATCGGCAGGTCTTTTTACGGCCCTATGAGTCGTTCGTTCTGCACCTGACCAACATTTAAAAACACTGTTTCGAACAACACGCAGAACACTGCGCGGGGGAGTTTTGCGCGCCGGTTTTGCTGCATCACACAATAAAAATAATGAGGTGGTTCTTGAAAACAACAATAAATCGCAGTCTTGTAGCGGCGGGCGTGTGCCTGGCACTACCACTGTCAGCCCAGGCGCTGGAATTCGCCGGCTACTTGCGCAGCGGCGTCGGGACCTCGGTTAACAGCGGTAAACAGCAGTGTTTCCAGCTACCGGGAGCGCAGACCAAATACCGCTTGGGTAACGAATGTGAGCAGTACGCTGAACTTGAATTGCGCCAGGATCTGTACACCCTGGACGATGGTTCGGTGCTCAGCGTCGACGGCATGGCATCGCTGTATAACCAGTACGACAAGGACCTGACGTTCAACGGCGACAACGGCTCGGTGCGTATGCCGCAGCTGTATGCGCAATGGTCGAACATGCCCAGCCTCAATGGTGGTTCGCTGTGGGCCGGTCGGCGTTACTACAAACGGAACGACATTCATATTTCCGACTTCTACTACTGGAACCAGAGCGCCACCGGCGGTGGTATCGAAGACGTGCTGATCGGCGATCTGAAGTACAGCTACGCCTTCTCGCGCAAGGACAACCTGTACCAGAAGGACTACATCAACCGTCACGATTTCAACGTCGCCGGTTTCAACACCAACCCTGGCGGTGAGCTGGAGTTCGGTCTGAGTTACATCGACAAACCCGACAGCCGTGACGCTCACCGTGGCTGGGCGATCACCACCCAGCATGTGCAGAAGGGCTTTCTGGGCGGCAAGAACAAACTGGCCTTTCAGTACGGCGAAGGCCCCGGCACGGGGTTGGGCTATACCGGTAACGTGAAGCTGGACGACAGCAGTAAAAGCTATCGCGTGGTGGAATTCTTCGACTGGCAAGTGACGCCGCGCTTCGGCGGGCAGGTCGAGGCGGTTTATCAGAAGGACATTCGCCCCGACGGCGCTGACCAGAACTGGATTTCCCTCGGGATTCGCCCGGCCTATGCGATCACCGAGCAAATCAAACTGGTGACCGAGCTGGGCCACGATCAGGTCGAGGCCACAGGCGGCACGCGCAAACTGAGCAAGTTCACCATCGCTCCGACCTGGTCACCCAAGGGCCCGGATTTCTGGGCGCGCCCGGAAGTGCGTCTGTATTACACCTATGCCAGCTGGAACGAGGCGGCCAAACGGGCGGCCAATGAACTGGCGGCGGGTTCGGCGTTATCCGACACCGGCGCCTTCGGCACGGCGCGGCACGGTTCGAACGTCGGATTGCAGGTCGAGTATTGGTGGAAATAAGCGATGCTGTCGGGGCCTCGCGCTCCATCGGCACTTCAAAGAACAAAACAGCAGGTGACGTCATGGCCACACCCCAACAATTGCAACTGCTGGCACCCTTGTCCGGCGTGCTGATGCCGCTGGACCAAGTGCCCGATCAGGTGTTTTCCAGTCGTGTGATCGGTGACGGTCTGTGCATCGACCCGACCTCGTCCACCTTGTGCGCGCCGCTGGCTGGAGTGATCAGCAATGTGCAGGCCAGCGGGCATGCCATCAGCATCACCGACGACAACGGCGTGCAGGTGTTGATGCACATTGGCCTCGACACTGTGAACCTGGCCGGCAAGGGCTTCACCCGGTTGGTGGAGGAAGGTCAGCGGGTTGAGGTGGGGCAAGAGCTGATTGAGTTCGATGCCGATTACATTGCCTTGAACGCCCGCAGTTTGTTGACCTTGATGTTGGTGGTCAGCGGTGAGCCGTTCACTTGGCTGACGCCTGAAGCGGGCGTAGTGGAAAGTGGTCAGTTGCTGCTGAGTTTGAATCCGTCTGAAGTAGCGGCCGATGAGCCGGAGGAGGGCGAGGCACTGTTCTCCAAACCGCTGACGCTGCCCAATCTCAATGGTTTGCACGCCCGCCCTGCGGCGGTGTTTGCCCAGGCAGCGAAAGGTTTTTCGGCGAGTATTTACCTGCATAAACAGCAGGACAGCGCGAACGCCAAATCCCTGGTGGCGATCATGGCGTTGCAGACCGCTCACGGCGACATTGTGCAGGTCAGCGCGGCGGGCGCGGATGCCGAAGTAGCGATCAAGACCCTGGCCGAGTTGTTGGCCGCAGGTTGCGGGGAAGCCGTGACGGTGATGGCAGAGGTTGAGCCGGTTGCCGCTGAAGCCTCATCGCTGAAGGTGCTGCGCGGCGTCTGTGCATCGGCAGGGTCGGCTTTTGGTCAGGTGGTGCAGATTGCGCAGCAGACCCTTGAAGTCATTGAATCCGGTCGGGGCGCACAAGTTGAGCGTGAGCACCTGTCCCAGGCGTTGGCGACGGCGGTCCTGGACCTGCAGCAGTTGCGTGAGCAGGCCTCGGGTGATGCCCAGGCAGATATCTTCAAGGCGCATCAGGAACTGCTCGAAGACCCAAGCCTGCTGGATCAGGCCCTGGCACTGATCGACGCCGGCAAAAGCGCCGGTTTCGCCTGGCGGGCGGCCACCGAATCGACGGCCGCCTTGTTCAAAAAACTGGGCAATGCCTTGCTGGCCGAACGGGCAGCGGATTTGGCCGACGTTGGTCAACGGGTGCTCAAGTTGATTCTCGGCGTAGAGGATCAGGCGATGGAGTTGCCGGAAGGGGCGATTCTGATTGCCGAGCAACTGACGCCCTCCCAGACAGCTGGCCTGGACACGCGCAAGGTGCTGGGGTTCGCGACGGTCGGCGGTGGTGCCACCAGCCACGTGGCGATTCTCGCCCGGGCCTTCGGCTTGCCGGCGATCTGCGGTTTGCCGGTTCAGGTGCTGGCACTGGCCAATGGCACCCGGGTTTTGCTCGATGCCGACCAGGGCGAGTTGCAGCTGGATCCCGAGCTGGCCGCCATCGAGCAGTTGCAAGCCAATCGTCAGCGACAAAAGAAACGCCGGCAATATGAATTGGAAAATGCCGCGCTGGCTGCCTGTACCCGCGATGGTCATCACGTTGAAATCACCGCCAACATCGCTTCGCTGGCCGAAGCCGAACAGGCCATGACGCTGGGCGGCGAGGGCGTCGGTCTGTTGCGTTCGGAGTTTCTGTATCTGGATCGCAACCATGCGCCGAGCCATGACGAGCAAGCGTCCACCTACAGCGCCATCGCCCGAGCATTGGGGCCGGCGCGTAACCTGGTGGTGCGGACCCTGGATGTCGGCGGTGACAAACCATTGGCCTACGTGCCGATGGACCGCGAAACCAACCCGTTTTTGGGTATGCGCGGCATTCGTTTGTGCCTGGAGCGTCCGCAGCTGCTGCGCGATCAGTTCAAGGCGATCCTGAGTAGCGCCGGGCTGGCTCGCTTGCACATCATGTTGCCGATGGTCACGCAGTTGTCGGAGTTGCGGCTGGCCCGTCAGCTGCTTGAAGAGGAAGCGCTGGCAGCAGGGCTCACGGAACTGCCGAAACTGGGGATCATGATCGAAGTACCGGCAGCGGCGCTGATGGCTGATCTGTTTGCGCCCGAGGTGGATTTCTTCTCCATCGGCACCAACGACCTGACCCAGTACACCCTGGCCATGGACCGCGATCACCCGCGGCTGGCCAGCCAGGCTGACAGCTTTCATCCGTCGGTGCTGCGCTTGATCGCCGGTACCGTGAAAGCCGCCCATGCCCATGGCAAATGGGTTGGGGTGTGTGGCGCCCTGGCTTCGGAACATCTGGCGGTGCCGTTGTTGCTGGGGCTTGGCGTGGATGAGCTGTCGGTGAGCGTGCCGTTGATTCCGGCGATCAAGGCGGCGGTTCGCGAAGTGGACCTGCTGGACTGTCAGGCTATCGCCCAGCAGGTGCTGGGGCTGGAAAGTGCCGAGCAGGTACGCGAGGCATTGCGGCTGCACCACGAGGCCACGGTCGATACTTCACTGGTTCTGGAGAACTGAGCATGTTCGAGAAAATGCAGCGGGCGTTCTGGAAAGCGTTGACCCCGGACCTGGTGGTGGATGAGCCGAAAGCGGTGACTCAAGCCGTTTCCGGGTTGGCACCAAATGTCGTGGCCGCACTGGGCGGTGCGGATAACCTCAAGTCACATCAGCCCGTGGCGCTGACCAGGATGCGGGTGGAGTTACGGGATGTGGCGCGGATGGATCGGCAGGCGTTGACGGCGGCTGGAGTGCCAGGCGTGATGATGCTGGACGGTGGAGTGGTGCATCTGCTCACCGGTTTGCAGCCATAACCGGAGCTTTGTGGTGAGGGGCTTGTCGGACCGCCGCATCGCCCCGTTGGGTCGCGATGCAGCCCCCGAAGGCTGCGATCTTTTGATCTTGCTCTTGTGGCGAGGGAGCTTGCTCCCGCTGGGCTGCGCAGCAGCCCCAGAAACCTGGGACCACTACAAGACTCTGTGGCGAGGGGGCTCGTCGGACCGCCGCATCGCCACGGTCGACTGCGAAGCAGTCGCCAAACCAAACACCGCGGTCTGCCTGACAAAACCGGATTGCTGATTTTAGGGCCGCTCCGCAGCCCAGCGGGAGCAAGCTCCCTCGCCACAGGTGATGTGCGTCCCTAGGTTGCCCTTACTGTTTCTCAACCGCAGGTGTATCGTATTCGCCTTTTGCAGGCACCGCGCCTGTGGCTGATACGTGAGGTAGTTGAGTTCATGTCCTTTACCCGTCGACAAATACTCGGTGGTCTGGCCGGTCTTGTGGTGGTTGGCGTGGGGGCCGGTGGCGCGTCGCGTTACTGGCTGGGCAAGATGGCCGACGCTGAGGCCGGCCATGACTATGAGCTGATCGCCGCTCCGCTGGATGTCGAGCTGGTATCCGGGCACAAGACCGAGGCCTGGGCGTTCGGCCCCTCGGCGCCGGGCACTGAATTGCGTGTGCGTCAGGGTGAATGGCTGCGGGTGCGCTTTATCAACCACCTGCCGGTGGCGACGACCATTCACTGGCACGGCATCCGCCTGCCGCTGGAAATGGACGGCGTGCCTTACGTGTCGCAATTGCCGGTACTGCCGGGCGAATACTTCGACTACAAATTCCGCGTGCCCGACGCCGGCAGCTACTGGTATCACCCGCACGTGAACAGCAGCGAAGAACTCGGTCGCGGGCTGGTCGGTCCGCTGATTATCGAAGAGCGCGAGCCCACCGGTTTCAAGTACGAAAAGACCTTGAGCCTCAAGAGCTGGCATGTCGATGAAATCGGTGCTTTCGTGCCGTTCAGCATTCCTCGCGAAGCGGCCCGTGGCGGTACGGCCGGGCGCCTGTCGACCATCAATGGCGTCTCGCAAGCGGTGATCGACTTGCCTGCCGGGCAGATCACCCGCGTACGCCTGCTCAACCTCGACAACACCCTGACTTATCGCCTCAACATCCCCGGCGTCGAAGCGCAGATCTACGCGCTGGACGGCAATCCCATCGAGCCACGTCCATTGGGCAAGGAATACTGGCTGGGCCCGGGCATGCGCATTTGCCTGGCAATCAAGGCTCCGCCGGCCGGCGAAGAACTGTCGCTGCGAAACGGTCCGGTACGCCTGGGCACCTTGCGCTCAGTGGCCAATACCGACGCGCCGACCGAATGGCCGCCAGCGCTGCCCGCCAACCCGGTGGCCGAGCCGGACCTGGCCAATGCCGAGAAACTCAACTTCAATTTTGAATGGGTGGGCTCGGTGTCGGTCAACGTCGACAACGGCAAGCCGCCCAGCCTGTGGCAGATCAACGGCAAGGCCTGGGACATCACCGACAAGACCTGCGCCGACCGACCGATTGCCAAGCTCGAAAAGGGCAAAAGCTATATTTTCGAATTGAAAAACATGACTCAGTATCAGCACCCGGTCCATTTGCACGGCATGAGCTTCAAGGTTATTTCTTCGAACCGGCACAAGGTTATCCCGTACTTCACCGACACTTACCTGTTGGGCAAGAACGAGCGTGCGCAAGTGGCGCTGGTGGCGGATAACCCGGGCGTCTGGATGTTCCACTGCCATGTGATCGACCACATGGAAACCGGCCTGATGGCCGCCATCGAGGTGGCGTGATGCGTCAGATACGCCCCGCGGCGATTATCGACCGCAGCCGTGATCGTGATTTCATGCGCGAAGCCCTGGCCCTCGCCGCCGAAGGCGCGGCGCTGGGTGAAGTGCCGGTGGGTGCTGTGCTGGTGCAGGACGGTGAAATCATCGGGCGCGGTTTCAATTGCCCGATCAGCGGCAATGACCCCAGCGCCCACGCCGAGATGGTCGCGATCCGCGCCGCCGCCCAGGCCGCCAGCAACTATCGCCTGCCGGGCAGTACGCTTTACGTGACGCTGGAGCCGTGCAGCATGTGCGCCGGGCTGATCGTGCATTCGCGGATTGCGCGGGTGGTGTATGGCGCGCTGGAGCCCAAGGCCGGAATTGTGCAGAGCCAGGGGCAGTTTTTTACCCAGGGCTTTTTGAATCACCGGGTGCTGTACGAAGGCGGGGTGTTGGCCGAGGAGTGCGGGGCAGTGTTGAGCGAATTCTTCAAGGCCCGTAGGGCCAAGCCAGCGGATTAGGCGGCGACAGGTAGGCCGCCTTGCCCGCGAAGCTTTTACTTGCGGGCAACAATCACCGCACGCATCGGCGCCGGCAGCCCTTCGATCGTTTTGCTGTGATCATCCGGATCAAGGAAATCGCTCAACGACTGATACTTCATCCACTCCGTCCCGCGTTGTTCCTCGACCGTGGTCATGCTCACATCCACGCAACGCACATCGCTGAACCCGGCGCGACGCAACCACAGTTCCAGCGCCGGCACCGACGGCAGGAACCAGACATTACGCATCTGCGCGTAACGGTCTTCCGGCACCAATACCTGCTGTTGATCGCCTTCGATTACCAGCGTCTCCAGCACCAATTCACCACCCTTGACCAGGCAATCCTTCAGCGCCAGCAAATGCTCGATCGGCGACCGGCGGTGGTAAAACACGCCCATGGAAAACACTGTGTCGAACCCTTCCAGGTTCGGCGGCAGGTCTTCGAAAGGGAAGGGCAGGTGCCAGGCATTGGGTTCGGACAGGTAACGCTGCACCGCCTGGAACTGGCAGAAGAACAGCCAGTTGGGGTCGACGCCGATCACGCTGTCGGCCCCGGCGCCGAGCATGCGCCACATGTAATAGCCGTTGCCGCAGCCGACATCGAGGATGCGTTTGCCCTTCAGGTCCAGATGTGGAGCCACCCGGGACCACTTCCAGTCCGAGCGCCATTCGGTGTCGACATGCACGCCGAACAGGTCAAACGGCCCTTTACGCCAAGGTGACAAGCCCATCAGCGCGGTGCGCATTTGCGCGCGGGTTTCATCGTCGCAATCGGTGTCCAGTTTAAGGCCGTTCAACAAGTCGACTTCGCTCGGCTGGATCTTCGGCAACGCATCCAGTGCGCTCTGCCAGCGCTCCAGGTCGCCGTGACCTTTTTCCATTTTCTTGTCGAGTTGCACTTGCAGGGTGTTGGCCCATTCGGCCAGCGGAGTACCGGACAGACGGCGGGCGAGGGGGGACAAATCAATCATGGCAAGGCAATCAACGAGGCAAAGTTAAGACACTGGAACCACGGCACGACTTTCGAGAAACCGGCGGCCAACAGGCGTTCGCGATGTTCTTCGAGGCTGTCGGGCTTCATGACATTTTCGATGGCGCTGCGCTTCTGGGCGATTTCCAGTTCGCTGTAGCCGTTGGCGCGTTTGAAGGCCACGTGCAGGTCAGTGAGCAACGCGTGTTCTTCGGGGTCGTTGAAGCGCAGCTTCTCCGACAAAATCAGCGCGCCACCGGGCAGCAACGATTGGCGGATACGCGCGAGCAGCGCGGTGCGCTGGTCCGGGGCGATGAATTGCAGGGTGAAGTTCAGCGCCACCACCGAGGCTGGCTGAAATTCCAGGGCAAGGATGTCGCCTTCGATCACTTCCACCGGCAGCAACTCCTGGAACATCGAGTCCTGGCCGTTGAGGTATTCGCGGCAACGCTCGACCATGGCCGCGGAGTTATCCACAGCAATGACGCGGCAGCCGTCGGTACGCACGTGGCGGCGCAAGGCCTGGGTCACAGCGCCCAGCGACGAACCCAAATCGTAGAGCACGCTGTTTGGCTGAGCGAATTGCGCGGCGAGCACGCCGAGGTTTTCAACGATGGTCGGATAACCCGGCACCGAGCGCTTGATCATGTCCGGGAACACCCGCACCACGTCCTCGTTAAAGGCGAAGTCAGGCACCTGGGCCAAAGGCTGGGCGAAAAGGCGATCGGATTCTTTGCTCACGGCGGTTCCAGCGGTGTAGGTGGAAAAGGCCGGCATTTTAGCCAACTTGGCGCGGGGATGCGCGGGTTTGCTGATAAACCGCCGGACTAACCTCGGTTAACGCAGAGACATGCTGTTGTGGCGAGGGAGCTTGCTCGCGCTCGGCTGCGCAGCAGTCGTCATCCGGTAAGTGGGTTTTGTCTGGGAAGTTGGTGTCGCCTGGGTTGGGGCTGCTTCGCAGCCCCCCCGGGGCAACCACCCCCGCCCCCCGAATAACCGCGGGTTATTGGGGTACCCCGACCCCCCCAAACCCCCATTGCCCCCC
>NZ_JBGLZF010000027.1:0-85784 GCF_047304405.1 Pseudomonas sp. Pseusp11 | reverse complement strand
GTCCGGGATTCGGCGGGGCGACGGGGCCGGTTCCGGTGCGCGTGGCGCCGGTGGTCAAAGGCGATTTTCCGCTGTATTACAAGGCGCTGGGCACGGTCACGGCGCTGAACACCATCAATGTGCGCAGCCGCGTCGGTGGCGAACTGGTCAAGGTCTATTTCGAAGAAGGGCAGATGGTCAAGGCGGGTGACCTGCTGGCCGAGATCGATCCACGTCCTTATCAGAATGCCTTGCTCCAGGCCGAAGGCACCTTGCTGCAGAATCAGGCGCAATTGAAAAACGCCCAGGTCGACGTCGAGCGTTATCGTGGCCTGTACCGCGAAGACAGTATCGCCAAGCAAACCCTGGACACCGCCGAAGCGCTGGTCGCCCAGTATCAGGGCACGGTCAAGACCAATCAGGCGGCGGTCAACGACGCCAAGCTCAATCTCGAATTCACCAAGATCCGCGCTCCGATCACCGGGCGTGTGGGCCTGCGGCAGCTGGACGTCGGCAACCTTGTGGCGGCCAACGACACCACGGCGCTGGTGATCATCACCCAGACCCAGCCGATCAGCGTGGCGTTTACCTTGCCGGAAAATAGCCTGGACACCGTGCTGACCCGCTATCGCACCGGCGCCAAGCTGCCCGCCGAAGCCTGGGACCGCGGCGACACCCAATTGCAGGCCACCGGCGTGTTGCAGAGCCTCGATAACCAGATCGACGTCACCACCGGCACCCTGAAATTCAAGGCCCGCTACGAGAACCGCGATCAAGCGCTGTTCCCGAATCAGTTCGTCAACGTGCACCTGCTGGCCGATACCCTTAAAGATGTGGTGCTTGCACCCTCGGCGGCGATCCAGTTCGGCACCAACGGCACATTCGTCTATGCGCTGGACGGCGACAAGAAGGTCACCATCCGCCAGTTGAAAGTCGGCGCCAGTGACGGGGAAAACACCGTGATCACCGAAGGCCTGGCCATCGGTGATCGGGTGGTGCTGGAAGGCACCGACCGCCTGAAGGACGGCAGCGAAGTGGAAGTGGTCAACGACAGCAAGGATGTACCGACCACTCCGACCGAACATCTGCAAGGCAAATCGGCGGCGACCCCAGGCGAGCCGGCGACCACCGACAAGGCGAAAAAGGGCGGCGCATGAACATCTCGCGGCCGTTCATCCTTCGCCCGGTCGCCACGACCCTGAGCATGCTGGCCATTATTCTGGCCGGTGTGATCGCTTATCGGCTGCTGCCGGTGTCGGCATTGCCCCAGGTCGATTACCCGACCATCCGCGTCATGACGCTCTATCCCGGCGCCAGCCCGGATGTCATGACCAGCGCCGTGACCGCGCCGCTGGAACGTCAGTTCGGCCAGATGCCCGGCCTGACCCAGATGGCCTCGACCAGTTCCGGCGGTGCCTCGGTGTTGACCCTGCGGTTCAGCCTCGACATCAATATGGACGTCGCCGAGCAGCAAGTGCAGGCCGCGATCAACGCCGCGACCAATTTGCTGCCCAAGGATTTGCCGGCGCCGCCGGTGTACAACAAGGTCAACCCGGCGGATACCCCGGTGCTGACCCTGGCCATCACCTCTAAAACCATGCTGCTGCCCAAGCTCAATGACTTGGTCGACACCCGTATGGCGCAGAAAATCGCCCAGATCAGCGGCGTCGGCATGGTCACTATTGCCGGCGGTCAGCGTCAGGCGGTGCGGATCAAGGTCAACCCCGAGGCCCTGGCGGCCAACGGCCTGAACCTGTCGGATGTGCGCACCTTGATCGGTGCCTCCAACGTCAACCAGCCCAAGGGCAACTTCGACGGCCCGACCCGGGTGTCGATGCTCGACGCCAACGACCAGCTGACGTCACCCAAGGACTACGCCAACCTGATTCTGGCCTATAAAAACGGCGCGCCGTTGCGGCTCAAGGATGTGGCGGAGATCGTCGACGGCGCCGAGAACGAACGCCTGGCGGCATGGGCCAATGAAAACCAGGCCGTGCTGCTGAACATCCAGCGTCAGCCTGGCGCCAACGTCATCGAGGTGGTCGACCGGATCAAGGCCTTGCTGCCGAGCATCACCGACAACCTGCCGGCCGGCCTCGACGTCACGGTGCTCACCGATCGCACCCAGACCATCCGCGCTTCGGTCACCGATGTGCAACACGAACTGCTGATCGCCATCGCCCTGGTGGTGATGGTCACGTTCCTGTTCCTGCGGCGGGCCAGTGCCACGATCATTCCGTCGGTGGCGGTGCCGCTGTCGTTGATCGGCACCTTCGGCGTGATGTACCTCGCCGGGTTTTCGGTCAACAACCTGACCCTGATGGCGCTGACCATCGCCACCGGTTTCGTGGTGGATGATGCGATCGTCATGCTGGAGAACATTTCCCGCTTCATCGAAGAGGGCGACAGCCCGCTGCAAGCGGCGCTCAAGGGCGCCAAGCAGATCGGCTTCACCCTGATTTCCCTGACCCTGTCGTTGATCGCGGTGCTGATTCCGTTGCTGTTCATGGCCGATGTGGTGGGGCGTTTGTTCCGCGAGTTCGCGATCACGTTGGCGGTGGCGATCCTGATTTCGCTGGTGGTGTCCCTGACCCTGACGCCGATGATGTGCGCGCGGTTGCTCAAGCGTGAGCCCAAGGAAAAAGATCAGGGCTGGTTCTACCGCTCCAGTGGCGCGACCATCGACTGGATGATCGCCGCCTACGGGCGCAAGTTGCAGTGGGTGCTCAAGCATCAGCCGCTGACCTTGCTGGTTGCCATCGGCACCCTGGCATTGACCGTATTCCTGTACATGGTGGTGCCCAAGGGGTTCTTCCCGGTGCAGGACACCGGGGTGATCCAGGGGATTTCCGAGGCGCCGCAGTCGATTTCCTTCGCGGCGATGAGCGAGCGCCAGCAGGAGTTGGCCAAGGTGATTCTGGCTGACCCTGCGGTCGAGAGCCTGTCGTCCTACATCGGGGTCGATGGCGACAACTCGACGCTTAATAGCGGTCGGTTACTGATCAACCTCAAGTCCCACAGCCACCGCAACCTGAGCGCCACCCAAGTCATTGCCCGCTTGCAACCGGAGCTGGACAAGCTGGTTGGCATTCGCCTGTTCATGCAGCCGGTGCAGGACCTGACCATTGAAGATCGGGTCAGCCGTACGCAGTACCAGTTCAGCATGTCGTCGCCGGATGCCGAGTTGCTCAACCTGTGGAGCGGGCGTCTGGTCGAAGCCCTGGCGCAACGACCGGAACTGACCGATGTTGCCAGCGATTTGCAGGACAAAGGTTTGCAGGTTTATCTGGTGATCGACCGCGATGCGGCGTCGCGGGTTGGCGTATCGGTGTCGAACATCACCGATGCGCTCTACGACGCCTTCGGCCAGCGGCAGATTTCCACCATATACACCCAGGCCAGCCAGTACCGCGTGGTGCTGCAATCGCAGTCCGGCGAGAAGATCGGCCCCGATGCGCTGAACCAGATTCACGTCAAGACCACCGATGGCGGGCAAGTGCGCCTGTCCAGCCTGGCGCATGTCGAGGAGCGTCAGGCGCAACTGGCGATCACCCACATCGGCCAGTTCCCGGCGGTGATGATGTCGTTCAACCTGGCGCCCGGCGTGGCGTTGGGGCATGCGGTGCAGATCATCGATCAGGTGCAGAAAGACATCGGTATGCCGATTGGCGTGCAGACCCAGTTCCAGGGCGCGGCCGAAGCATTCCAGGCGTCGCTGTCGAGCACTTTGCTGCTGATTCTGGCGGCGGTGGTGACCATGTACATCGTGCTCGGCGTGCTCTACGAGAGCTACATTCACCCGATCACCATCCTCTCGACCTTGCCCTCGGCGGCGGTCGGCGCCTTGCTGGCGCTGCTGTTGAGCGGTAATGACCTGGGGATGATCGCGATCATCGGCATCATCTTGCTGATCGGTATCGTGAAAAAGAACGCGATCATGATGATCGACTTCGCCCTCGAGGCTGAACGTAATCAGGGCATGGACCCGCAGGCTGCGATCTATCAGGCGGCGCTGCTGCGCTTCCGGCCGATTCTGATGACCACCCTGGCGGCATTGTTCGGCGCGGTGCCACTGATGCTCGCCACCGGTTCCGGCGCGGAGTTGCGCCAGCCTTTGGGTCTGGTGATGGTCGGTGGCTTGCTGGTGAGTCAGGTGCTGACGCTGTTTACCACGCCTGTCATTTACCTGTACTTCGACCGCCTCGGGCGGCGCTGGGGTCGTAAGGCCCAGTCCGTGGACCCGGTAGAGCAGCCATGAACCTGTCCGGACCTTTCATCAAGCGCCCGGTCGCGACGATGTTGCTGAGCCTGGCGATCATGCTGCTGGGCGGCGTGAGCTTCGGCCTGTTGCCGGTATCGCCCCTGCCGCAGATGGATTTTCCGGTGATCGTGGTTCAGGCCAGTCTGCCTGGAGCGAGCCCAGAGGTCATGGCCTCAACCGTGGCCACGCCGCTGGAGCGTTCCTTCGGCACCATCGCCGGGGTCAACACCATGAGCAGCCGCTCCAGCCAGGGCTCGACCCGGGTGATTCTGCAGTTCGACCTGGACCGCGACATCAACGGCGCGGCGCGGGAAGTGCAGGCGGCGATCAACGCCTCGCGCAACCTGCTGCCGAGCGGGATGCGCAGCATGCCGACCTACAAGAAGGTCAACCCATCGCAAGCGCCGATCATGGTGCTGTCGCTGACCTCGGATGTACTGGAAAAAGGCCAGCTCTACGACTTGGCCTCGACCATTCTGTCCCAGAGCCTGTCCCAGGTGCAGGGCGTAGGTGAAGTGCAGATCGGCGGCAGTTCGTTGCCGGCGGTGCGCATCGAACTCGAACCCCAGGCGCTCAACCAGTACGGCGTGGCGCTGGACGATGTGCGTACCACCATCGCCAACGCCAACGTGCGCCGGCCCAAGGGCTCGGTCGAAGACGGCCAGCGGCTGTGGCAGGTCCAGGCCAACGATCAGCTGGAAAAGGCCAAGGATTACGAGTCGCTGATCATTCACTACGCAGACGGCGCGGCCCTGCGATTGAAGGATGTGGCCAAGGTCAGCGACAGCGTCGAGGACCGCTATAACAGCGGGTTCTTCAATGACGACGCAGCGGTGTTGCTGGTGATCAACCGCCAGGCCGGCGCCAACATCATCGAGACGGTCAACGAGATCAAGGCGCAGTTGCCGGCATTGCAGGCGGTGCTGCCGGCCAGCGTCAAGCTGAACCTGGCGATGGACCGTTCGCCGGTGATCAAGGCCACCCTGCACGAAGCGGAAATGACCCTGCTGATTGCCGTGGCGCTGGTGATTCTGGTGGTGTTCCTGTTCCTCGGTAACTTTCGCGCCTCGCTGATCCCGACCCTGGCGGTGCCAGTATCGTTGGTGGGTACGTTTGCGGTGATGTACCTCTATGGGTTCTCCCTGAACAACCTGTCGCTGATGGCGCTGATTCTGGCCACCGGGCTGGTAGTGGACGATGCCATCGTGGTGCTGGAGAACATTTCCCGACACATCGACAAGGGCGTTCCGCCGATGAAGGCCGCGTACCTCGGGGCGCAGGAAGTCGGCTTCACGCTGCTGTCGATGAACGTCTCGCTGGTGGCGGTGTTCCTGTCGATCCTGTTCATGGGCGGGATCATCGAAAGCCTGTTCCGCGAGTTTTCCATCACCCTGGCGGCGGCTATCGTGGTGTCGTTGCTGGTGTCGCTGACGCTGACGCCAATGCTTTGTGCGCGCTGGCTCAAGCCGCATACGCCGGGGCAGGAAAACCGTCTGCAACGCTGGAGCCAGCGGGCCAATGAGTGGATGGTCGGCAAATACGCCACCAGCCTCGACTGGGTGCTGCGTCACCGCCGACTGACCTTGCTCAGTCTGTTCGTGACGATTGGCGTAAACATTATGCTGTATGTTGTTGTTCCTAAAACCTTTCTTCCCCAGCAAGACACCGGCCAGCTGATCGGTTTTGTGCGCGGCGATAATGGCCTGTCGTTCAGCGTGATGCAGCCGAAGATGGAAACCTTCCGCCGCGCGGTGTTGAAGGACGAGGCGGTGCAAAGCGTTGCAGGGTTCATCGGTGGCAACAACGGCACCAATAACGCGTTCATGCTGGTGCGGCTCAAGCCGATCAAGGAACGCAACCTGTCCGCGCAGAAAGTCATCGAGCGTTTGCGCAAGGAAATGCCCAAGGTGCCCGGTGCGCAGTTGATGCTGATGGCCGACCAGGACCTGCAATTCGGCGGCGGTCGCGAGCAAACCACCTCGCAGTACTCCTACATCCTGCAAAGTGGCGATCTCGGTGCGTTACGCGAGTGGTATCCGAAAGTCGTTGCCGCCTTCAAGGCCCTGCCTGAGCTGACGGCGATCGACGCCCGCGAAGGCCGTGGCGCCCAGCAAGTGACGCTGATCGTCGATCGCGATCAGGCCAAGCGGCTGGGCGTGGACATGAACATGGTCACGGCGGTGCTGAACAACGCCTATAGCCAGCGGCAGATTTCGACGATCTACGACAGCCTCAACCAATATCAGGTGGTGATGGAGGTCAATCCGAAATACGCCCAGGACCCGGTCACCCTGAACCAGGTCAAAGTGATCACTGCCGACGGCGCGCGAATTCCGTTGTCGACCATCGCCCACTATGAGAGCAGCCTGGAAAACGACCGGGTCAGCCACGAAGGCCAGTTCGCTTCGGAAAGCATCGCCTTCGACATGGCCGAAGGGGTGACGGTGGAGCAGGGCTCGGCAGCCATCGAACGAGCGATTGCCAAGGTCGGCCTGCCGGAAGACGTGATCGCGAAAATGGCCGGCACCGCCGACGCCTTCGCCGCCGCACAGAAGAGCCAGCCGTGGATGATTCTCGGCGCGCTGGTCGCGGTGTATCTGGTGCTGGGTGTGCTGTATGAAAGCTACATTCATCCGCTGACCATTCTTTCGACCTTACCGTCGGCCGGGGTCGGCGCGCTGCTGTCGATCTATGTGCTGGGCGGTGAGTTCAGCCTGATCTCCTTGTTGGGGCTGTTCCTGTTGATTGGCGTTGTGAAGAAAAACGCCATTCTGATGATCGACCTGGCGCTGCAACTGGAACGGCACCAGGGCCTGGAGCCGCTGGAATCGATCCGCAGCGCCTGCCTGCAACGGCTGCGACCGATTCTGATGACCACCCTGGCGGCGATCCTCGGTGCCTTGCCGTTGCTGCTGAGCCGCGCCGAAGGGGCGGAAATGCGTCAGCCGCTGGGCCTGACCATCATCGGCGGGCTGGTCTTCAGCCAGGTGCTGACCCTTTACACCACCCCGGTGGTTTACCTCTATCTCGACAAACTGCGCCATCGTTTCAACCGCTGGCGTGGGGTGCGTACCGATGCTGCTCTGGAAACTCCGCTATGACTGACCGTTCGCTTCTCAACCTGGCTGCACCGCTGATCACGGCCCGAGGCTCGCGTTTGCTGAGCTTGTCGCTGTGCGTGGCAATGCTCAGCGCCTGCGCCATCGGCCCGGATTACCAGCGCCCGCAAACCGCCGCACCTGCGCAGTACAAAGAGGCGGCCGGCTGGCGTCAGGCCAACCCCAGCGACTCGTTGGCGCGCGGTGCCTGGTGGGAGCTGTATGGCGATCAGCAGCTCAACGGCCTGATCGAAAAGCTTAACAGCGCCAACCAGACCGTTGCCCAGTCCGAGGCCCAGTACCGTCAGGCCCAGGCCTTGGTGCGCAGTGCCCGGGGGGCATTTTTCCCGACGGTGGACCTGACCGTCAGCAAGAACCGCTCCAGCCAGGGCACCGGCAGCAGCAGTTCGAGCCTGAGCAGTTCGTCCAGCGGTATCCGTGACACTTATTCGGCACAGGCCGGGGTCAGTTGGGAAGCCGACATCTGGGGCAAATTGCGCCGAGGCCTGGAAGCCGACACGGCCAATGCCCAGGCGAGCTTTGCCGACCTGGCGGCGATGCGCCTGAGCCAGCAATCGGAACTGGTGCAGAACTACCTGCAACTTCGGGTGATCGACGAACAGAAACGCCTGCTGGAAGCGACAGTCGAGGCCTATCAGCGCTCGCTGAAAATGACCGAAAACCAGTACCGCGCCGGCGTCTCCGGCAAGGATGCGGTGGCCCAGGCCACCACTCAGCTCAAAACCACTCAGGCGGAGATGGTCGACCTGATCTGGCAGCGCGCGCAGTTCGAGAACGCCATCGCCGTGCTGACCGGCCTGCCGCCGGCCGAATTCAGCCTGGCCGAAACCAAAGACATTCCGGCGTTGCCTCAAGTGCCGCTGAGCCTGCCTTCACAGTTGCTGGAACGCCGTCCGGACATCGCCTCCGCCGAGCGCTCGGTGATGGCCGCCAACGCCAACATCGGCGTGGCCAAAGCTGCCTATTACCCGGACCTTACCCTGAACATGAACGGCGGTTATAGCAGTAGCACTTACGCCAACTGGATCAGCCTGCCGAACCGTTTCTGGTCGGTCGGGCCGCAACTGGCCATGACCCTGTTCGACGGCGGGCAGCGCTCGGCCGAAGTCGATCGCAGTGAAGCGGCTTACGACGAGACTGTCGCCAAGTACCGCCAGACCGTGCTCGATGGTTTTCGCGAGGTAGAAAATTACCTGGTGCAGCTCAAGGTGCTGGAAGACGAAGCGGTCGTGCGCCAGGAAGCTCTGGATGCGGCGCGCGAGTCCCTTCGCTTGACCCAGAACCAGTACAAGGCCGGGTTGATCGCTTATCTGGATGTGGTGGTGGTTCAGGCCACGGCGTTGAACAACGAACGCAACGTGCTGAACTTGTTGCAGAGTCGGTTGATTGCCAGCGTGCAATTGATTGCTGCGCTGGGCGGTGGGTGGGACGGGCAGCTTCAGGTGAGCGACAAGCAATAACCCCGTCCCTGTGGCGAGGGAGCTTGCTCCCGCTCGGCTGCGAAGCAGTCGCAAACCGATTGATCCGTTTTGTCTGAATGTACGCGTGAGCATCTTTGGGACGGCTTCGCCGTCCAGCGGGAGCAAGCTCCCTCGCCACAATCATCTTGGTGGCCTTTTGATTACTTTGTGAGTGCGTTCGTCCGCGGAATCAGTACAATCGCCGGCTTTGCTCCCCGAGAACAAACACAGTATGGCGGGGGCTGTTGCGAGAAATCCCATGCTCATTGGTAGTTATTCCCTTACGCTGGTTTTCATATCGCTGTGCGTGGCGATACTGGCCTCTTATACCGCGCTTGACCTCACCGGACGCATCGCCACGGCGAAGGGCCGAGCGGTGCATTTATGGACGGCGGGCGGCGCTTTTGCGATGGGCATCGGCGTGTGGTCGATGCATTTCATCGGCATGCTTGCGTTCACATTGCCAATCGACCTGGGCTACGACACCACCCTCACGGCGCTGTCGCTGTTGATCGCGGTCCTGTCCTGTGGTTTTGCTCTGTGGCTGGTCAGTCAGCCACGGCTGCCGGCCTGGCAACTGGCGTTCGGCGCACTGGTCATGGGCGCTGGTATCAGCGCCATGCATTACACCGGCATGGCCGCCATGCGCATGCAGCCGGGCATCGATTACGACCCGACGCTGTTTGGCGCGTCGCTGCTGATTGCCGTCGGCGCGTCGGGCGCGGCGTTATGGATTGCTTTCCGCCTGCGCCAGCACACGCCGCATGTTCGCCTGTTCCGTGCGGGTGCTGCAGTCATCATGGGTATCGCCATCGTCGGCATGCACTATACCGGCATGGCCGCGGCGCGCTTTGCCGTCGGCAGTTTCTGTGGTGCGGCGGTCAGCGGCTTGAACGGCAAGGGGCTGGACAGCCTGGTGCTGATCACCACCTTGGCGATACTGAGCATCGCCTTGCTGACATCGATCCTCGATGCCCGCCTGGAGGCTCGCACCGCGGACCTCGCCCATTCGCTGACCGTGGCCAACCGCGAACTCACTCAGCTGGCCCTGCACGATACCCTGACCGGTTTGCCCAACCGCATGTTGCTGGCCGACCGTATCGATCAGGCCATGTCGAAAGTGCAGGAGCAGGGCGGCTGTTTTGCGTTGATGTTCATTGATCTGGACGGCTTCAAACCGGTCAACGATGCGTTTGGCCATCACATGGGCGACCAGCTATTGCGCGAAGTTGCACTGCGCCTGCGCGAAGACCTGCGTAGCCAGGACACCCTGGCGCGGATCGGCGGCGACGAGTTCGTGTTGCTGGTGCGCCTGAACGAGCCGAACGATGCGCTGAGCCTGGCGGAGCGTCAGGTCGGGTTGATTGCGCGCTCGTTCCGGGTCGCAGAACATGACTTGCAGATTTCCGCCAGTGTCGGCATCGCGCTCTATCCGGGCAACGGTCAGACGGCCGATGAGTTGCTGATGAACGCCGATGCCGCGATGTACCACGCCAAAGGCGCCGGGAAAAACGGTCATCGCTTCTTCGACGCCTCGATGAACAGCAACGCGCGCAAACAGCTGCAATTGCTCCAGGACTTGCGCAGTGCCGTCGACCAGCAACAGTTCAAACTTTATTACCAGCCCAAATTCGACGCCGGTCATGGCCGACCGGTGGGCGCCGAGGCGTTGCTGCGCTGGGAGCATCCGACCCTGGGCCTGCTGCAGCCGGACACGTTCATTGACCTTGCGGAGAAGACCGGGCTGATCATTCCGATTGGCGAGTGGGTGCTCAACGAAGCCTGCCGGCAGATGCGCGAGTGGTACGTGCTCGGTTACACCGATTGGCGTATCGCGGTGAACCTCTCGGCCTTGCAATTCTGCCATGCGGGGCTGGTGCAGAGCGTTGCCAAAGCCCTGGCCACCCATCATCTGCCGGCCAACAGCCTGACCCTGGAAATCACCGAAACCACCGCCATGAGCGACGCCGATGCGAGCATGACGGTGTTGCAGGAGCTGTCGGAAATGGGCGTCGACCTGTCCATCGATGACTTCGGTACCGGCTATTCGAGCTTGATGTACCTCAAGCGCCTGCCGGCTAATGAGCTGAAGATCGACCGGGGTTTCGTCCGCGATCTGGAGCACGATAGTGACGACGCGGCCATTGTCTCGGCCATCGTCGCCCTGGGCCAGGCGCTGGGCCTGCGGATCGTCGCCGAAGGGGTGGAAACCGGTGTCCAGCAGGACTTCCTGACCCAGCTGGGCTGCGACTCGTTGCAGGGCTACCTGCTCGGGCACCCGCTACCGGCCGATCGCTTCATGGTCGACATTCACCGAGCGGAACAGGTTGGGGACGTCGTACCTGTAGCAGCTGCCGAGCCTGCGAGGCTGCGTTCGGCGGCGAAGCCGTCGTAAACCCTACATGCAAGGTTGTGCCGACACACCGCGATAGCCCATTTCACGACGGCTTCGCCGCCGAACGCAGCCTCGCAGGCTCGGCAGCTGCTACAAGATGTACCATGCCCCTTGATGTGGACCCATGCAAAACCCGCCAATGGCGGTTATTCTTGGCCCCGACTGCTTACGCTTGGAACGGGGGAAAGCCTGCATGGACAAAGTCATCGTCATCACCGGCGGCAGCCGCGGAATCGGTGCCGCCACGGCCCTGTTGGCCGCCGAGCAAGGTTATCGGATCTGCATCAACTATCAGTCCGACGAACAGGCGGCGCTCAGTGTGCTGGAGCAAGTCCGCGCTCGCGGCGCCCAAGCTATCGCCGTGCGCGCCGACGTCAGCATCGAAGACGAAGTGATCGCACTGTTTCATCGGGTGGACACCGAACTGGGCCGGGTCACCGCGCTGGTGAACAACGCCGGCACCGTCGGGCAAAAGTCGCGGATCGACGAAATGTCGGAATTCCGCATTCTGAAAATCCTCAAGACCAACGTCCTGGCTCCGATCCTCTGCGCCAAACACGCGATTTTGCGCATGTCGCCCAAACACGGCGGGCAGGGCGGCAGCATCGTCAACGTCTCCTCGGTCGCCTCGCGTTTGGGCTCACCCAACGAGTACGTGGATTACGCCGCGTCAAAGGGGGCGCTGGACACCTTCACCATCGGCCTGTCCAAGGAAGTGGCGGGCGAGGGGATTCGCGTCAATGCGGTGCGTCCGGGTTACATCTACACCGATTTCCATGCATTGAGCGGCGATCCGGACCGGGTCAGCAAGCTGGAATCGGCGATTCCGATGGCACGCGGTGGGCGGCCGGATGAAGTGGCGGAGGCGATTGTGTGGTTGTTGTCGGATAAGGCGTCGTATGCGACCGGGACGTTTGTTGATTTGGGTGGGGGGCGGTAAAGATCAGGAGCAAGATCAAAAGATCGCAGCCTTCGGCAGCTCCTACGCGCCTGTGGGCGCTGTTAAAAGGACCTGACAATCCGCCCCAACGTCTCCATCGCCTTCTCCGAATCCTCGGTCCACGGGCTGCCGTAATTCAACCGAATACAATTCCTGAACCGCTGGGTCGGTGAAAAAATCGGCCCCGGTGCAATGCTGATCCCCTGCGCTAATGCCATCTGGAACAACTTCAACGAATCCATCTGCGGTGGCAGTTCCAGCCACAGGAAGTAACCGCCGGCCGGTTGACTGACGCGGGTCTGGGCCGGGAAGTAGCGGGCGATGGCGGCGAGCATGGCACTTTGCTGTTCTTCCAGGGCGTAACGCAGTTTGCGCAGGTGCCGGTCGTAGCCGCCGTGTTGCAGGTAATCGGCGATGGCGGCCTGGGCAGGCATCGAAGCGCACAGCGAGGTCATGAGTTTCAGCCGTTCGATTTTCTGCGCATAGCGCCCGGCGGCGACCCAGCCGATGCGGTAGCCGGGGGCCAGGCTCTTGGCGAACGAACCGCAATGCATCACCAGCCCTTCGGTGTCGAACGCCTTGGCCGGTTTCGGCGCCTGTTGGCCGTAATAGAGCTCGGCGTAGACGTCATCCTCGATCAGCGGCACCTGATGGCTGCGCAACAACTCCACCAGTTCCTGTTTCTTCGCCTCGGGCATGGTCGCGCCCATGGGGTTCTGGAAACTTGTCATGCACCAGCAGGCCTTGATCGGGTGCCGTTCCAGGGTCTGGGCGAGTACGCCGAGGTCGATGCCGTCTCGCGGGTGGACGGGGATTTCCACGGCTTTGAGCTTCAGCCGTTCCAGCACTTGCAGGCTGGCGTAAAACGCCGGGGCTTCGATGGCCACCAGATCGCCAGGCTCGGTGACGGCTTGCAGGCACAGGTTCAGCGCTTCCAGCGCACCGTTGGTGATCAGCAGTTCTTCCATCGGCAGCATCAGCCCGCCGACCATGTAGCGCAGGGCGATTTGCCGACGCAGTTGCGGGTTGCCCGGCGACATGTCGGTGACCACCATGCGCGGGTCCATCTCCCGGGAAGCACTGGCCAGCGAGCGGGACAAGCGCTGCAGCGGGAACAGCGTGGGGCTGGGGAAGGCCGAGCCGAAGGGTACTGTGGTCGGGTCCTTGATCGAGTCCAGCACTGAGAACACCAGTTCGCTGACGTCGACTTCGGTGGACTCGTTGACCTGGCTGCTGATCACCGGCTCCGAGAACGGGCTTGGTGCATGCGCATTGACGAAGTAGCCGGAACGCGGTCGCGCGCGGATCAGGCCACGACGTTCGAGCAGGTAATAGGCCTGGAACACCGTGGACGGGCTGACGCCGTAGGTCTGGCTGGCGTAGCGTACCGACGGCACCCGATGGCCGGGGCCAAGTACGCCGGAGCGGATCAGTTCAGCGATGTCGTCGGCGAATTTTTCGTAGCGTTTCATCGAGTGCCCGGTTAGTGAATTGTGCATTTTGTGGCGAGGGGGCTCGCCCCCGTTGGGTCGCGAAGCGGCCCCCTACATTTTTCAGACATACCGAGTTGTCTGGTTTTGCGACTGCTTCGCAGCCGAACGGGGGCAAGCCCCCTCGCCACAGGACAAAGGATTGCATCTTAAAGGCTCAGCGGTTCATCGGTGCAACAAACCGGCTCTTGGCCACGCTATAGATGTCCGGCTCATCGCTGTCGACAATTTTGAAACTGATCGTCTGCGAGCTGCTGCTTGGCCGTTCCGTGGTCATCGCCACCGACACCGGCACATCGACAATTTCACCGGGGGCCAGGCTCAGTTCGGTCTTGCCTTGCAACTGGAAGCCGTCGTCATCGACCAGCGTCAGACGGTAATCCTGACGTTGCTGGGTCTTGTTGATGACCTTCAGGCTATAGATGTTTTCGATCTGGCCTTCACTGTTCTCGCGGAACAGGCCACGGTCCTTGCTCACGTCCAGCGAGACCATCGGCCGTTCCACCAGGGCCAGGGCGAAGGCGCCGATCATCACCAACAGCACCGCGGTGTAACCGATCAGGCGCGGGCGCAGCAGGTGGGTCTTGCCACCCTGCAATTGATGCTCCGAGGTGTAGCTGATCAGCCCTCGGTCGTAACCCATTTTGTCCATGATCGAATCGCAGGCGTCGATGCATGCGGCGCAACCGATGCATTCCATCTGCAAGCCATCGCGGATGTCGATGCCGGTCGGGCAAACCTGGACGCACACCTGACAGTCGATGCAATCGCCCAGTCCGACCTCGGCGGGTTTCACTTCACGTTTGCGCGGGCCACGGTTTTCGCCGCGAGCCACGTCGTAGGAAATGGTCAGGGTGTCCTTGTCGAACATCACGCTCTGGAACCGCGCATACGGGCACATGTGCATGCACACGGCTTCACGTAGCCAGCCGGCGTTGATGTAAGTGGCGCCGGTGAAAAACAGCACCCAGAACAGGCTGACACCGCCGATTTGCAAAGTCAGCAGCTCTTCGGCCAGGGGCCGGATCGGTGTGAAGTAGCCGACAAAGGTCAGGCCGGTGAGCAGGCTGATCGCCAGCCACAAGGTGTGTTTGGCCGAGCGGCGGAGCAGTTTGTTCAGGCCCCAGGGCGCGGCTTGCAGCTTGATCCGCTGGTTGCGCTCGCCTTCGGTGATCTTCTCGCACCACATGAAGATCCAGGTCCAGGAGCTCTGGGGGCAGGTGTAACCGCACCAGACCCGGCCTGCGAACACGGTGATCGCAAACAGACCGAAGGCGGCGATGATCAGCAGCGCCGACAGCAGGATGAAATCCTGGGGCCAGAAGGTCGCGCCGAAGATGTGGAATTTGCTTTCGGACAGGTCCCAGAGCACCGCCTGGCGGCCGCCCCAGTTCAGCCATACCGTGCCGAAGAACAGCAGAAACAGAAACCCCGCGCCGCTCATGCGCAGGGTGCGGAACAGGCCGGTGAAGCTGCGGGTGTGGATCAGGTTGTCGCTGGACTTGGCCTTCATCTTTGGACGCGAAGGCTCATTGTTTTTTATAAACGAGGCAGGTTCAACGGTTCGGACGGGGATTCTATCGCTCATGGTCTTTCGCTCATCAGCCTCCATCAGGCCTGAGCACTATGACCAGCGATCTGTTTGCATAACAGACTCAGCTAGCGCAATAAAAAGCGGATCAGATGGATTGCCCACACCCGCCTGCGACAACTTGATGCACCCGCAAGGGCGGGCTGCAAGTACCTATGTCAGGCGCTGGCGGGGTGTGTTGATGCGGGTCAGTCAAATCACCGAATCACTGTTCGTTGCCTTCAAATGCCGGCGACCGTCCACGGCGCCTGCTACGGTCAATGCGTCGGCTTCTGCTTCGGTGATGTAGAAACGCCGGCCGTCGAAGTCCACTGCCGACATGGATTTTTCCTCGTCAGTGATTATGGTGATATCAGGGCAAAGGCGAATTTCTTCGCTGTCCTCGGTGATGAAGAAGCAGGTCTGGTTTTCGATTCGCACGGTCATGGAGGAGGCCTTTTTTGCGGATTCATTAAGTGTTAGGACGCATTGGCCGGTGATTGTTCTGTGCAACCGATAGATGGCGTGAGTCGTGCTTAAGTTGGTTGACCCGTGCCCGAAGGATTCGATTCCCCGAAGGACCTGGCAAATCCCTCTGAACTTTGCCGGCGCCTGTGGCTCGGAACTTATGTGTGTTCATACCCTTGAGTTCATCTCGGGGCAGATCGCTTCGTGTGAGTGATGACCAGGCACAAGAGCGTCCTTGGGGCGTAAGGAGAGATGCTCGATGACCGCTGAAAAACCCACAGAACTGAGCTACAACCCGCATATACCGCTGTCCCAGGCGTTACTGCTGCCGCGTATCGTGATTGAAAACACCATGCCGACCCTCGATGGCGGGCAATTCGCCGTTAAAGCCGTGGTCGGTCAGGACGTGGTGGTGACCAGCAAAGTGTTTGCCGACGGTCACGACAAACTGGCCGTGCGCATTCGTTGGCGTGCCGAGGGCGACGATACCTGGCAGAGCGAGGTGATGGTCGAGCTGGGCAATAACGGCTGGCAGGGCCAGTTCCGTGTCGAGAAGCAGGGCCGCTATGTGTTCTGCCTTGAAGCGTGGATCGATCAGTACGCCAGCTTTTGTTATGAGCTGGAAAAAAAGCACATGGCCGGCGTCTCAGTCAGCCTGGAGCTGCAGGAAGGGCGCACTCATGTGCAGCAGGCGGCCGAACGCAGCGAAGGCCAACTGAGCGAACAACTGGCGGCGTTGCACCATGAGTTGTCCGGTCTGCTCGAAACCGAGCAGGTCGCCTTGTTTTTGCACCAACGCAGCGCGGACTTGATGGCCCAGGCCGATCATCGTCCCTTCGTGAGCCTGAGTCCTGAATTTCCGGTGGACGTGGAGCGGGAGTTGGCGCAGTTCGCCAGTTGGTATGAATTGTTCCCGCGCTCGATCACCGATGACCCGGCCCGGCACGGCACCTTCAACGATGTGCATACGCGGCTGGCGATGATCCAGGATATGGGGTTCGACGTGCTGTACTTCACGCCGATCCACCCGATCGGCCGCAGCTTCCGCAAAGGCCCGAATAACTCGCTGACCGCCGGCCCCGACGACCCGGGCAGTCCTTACGCCATCGGCAGCGAAGAAGGCGGGCATGAGGCGATTCACTCGGAACTGGGCAGCCGCGAAGATTTTCGCCGGCTCGTCGCGGCGGCGGCCGAGCACGGGCTGGAAGTGGCCCTCGACTTCGCGATTCAGTGTTCCCAGGATCACCCGTGGCTCAAACAGCATCCGGGCTGGTTCAACTGGCGGCCGGACGGCACGATCAAATACGCCGAGAACCCGCCGAAGAAGTACCAGGACATTGTCAACGTCGACTTCTATGCCGTGGAAGCGATTCCCAGTCTGTGGATCGAGTTGCGAGACATCGTGGTGGGTTGGGTCGAGGAGGGCGTGAAGCTGTTTCGCGTTGATAACCCCCACACCAAACCGTTGCCGTTCTGGCAGTGGTTGATCGCCGATGTGCGGGCGCTGTACCCCGAGGTGATTTTTTTGGCGGAAGCCTTTACCACGCCGGCGATGATGGCGCGTCTGGGCAAGGTCGGTTACTCCCAGAGCTACACCTATTTCACCTGGCGCAACACCAAGACCGAACTGGCGACCTATTTCACCGAACTCAACGAGTCGCCGTGGCGCGAATGCTACCGACCGAATTTCTTCGTCAATACACCGGACATCAACCCGGCGTTCCTGCATGAATCCGGGCGCGCCGGTTTTCTGATTCGTGCCGCGCTGGCGACCATGGGCTCTGGCTTGTGGGGCATGTATTCGGGTTTCGAACTGTGTGAAGCGGCGCCGGTGCCGGGTAAGGAGGAGTACCTCAATTCCGAGAAGTACGAGATTCGCCCACGGGACTTCACCGCGCCGGGCAACATCATTGCCGAAATCGCCCAGCTCAACCGCATCCGCCGGCAGAACCCGGCGCTGCACACGCACCTGGGCCTGAAGGTCTACAACGCCTGGAACGACAACATTCTGTACTTCGGCAAACGCAGCGTGGATGGCAGCAATTTCATTCTGGTGGCGGTCAGCCTCGATCCACATAACGTCCAGGAAGCGAATTTCGAATTGCCGCTGTGGGAAATGGGCCTGCCCGACGATGCCAGCACCCAGGGCGAAGACTTGATGAACGGCCACCGCTGGACCTGGCACGGCAAGTACCAGTTCATGCGGTTCGAACCGTGGCATCTGCCGTTCGGGATTTGGCGGATTACCGCTTCTTGACTGTGGCAAGTGGGCTTTTGTGGCGAGGGAGCTTGCTCCCGCTGGGTCGCGCAGCGGCCCCAGACAATATGTCAGTCACACCTCATTTGCAGGTTTTACGACTGCTTCGCAGCCGAGCGGGAGCAAGCTCCCTCGCCACAGGTCCGGCGGTTTTATTCGAATTCAACAGGAGTTTCAAATGGCGAAGAAACCCAGGTCTGCCACCTTCATCAAAGACCCGCTCTGGTACAAGGATGCGGTGATCTACCAGGTTCACGTTAAGTCTTTTTTCGACTCCAACAATGACGGAATCGGCGACTTTCCCGGCCTTATCGCCAAACTCGATTACATTGCCGATCTGGGCGTCAACACCATCTGGCTGTTGCCGTTCTACCCCTCGCCACGACGCGACGATGGCTATGACATCGCCGAATACCGGGGCGTGCACCCCGACTACGGCACTCTGGCCGATGCCAAGCGTTTCATTGCCGAGGCCCACGAACGTGGCTTGCGGGTGATTACCGAACTGGTCATCAACCACACCTCGGACCAGCACCCGTGGTTCCAGCGCGCGCGCAAGGCCAAGCCCGGCTCGGCGGCCCGCGACTTCTACGTCTGGTCTGATGACGATCAGAAATACGACGGCACCCGCATCATCTTTCTCGACACCGAGAAGTCCAACTGGACCTGGGACCCGGTGGCCGGTCAGTACTTCTGGCACCGCTTCTATTCCCACCAGCCGGACCTGAATTTCGACAACCCGCAAGTGATGAAAGCGGTGCTGTCGGTGATGCGCTACTGGCTCGACATGGGCATCGACGGCCTGCGGCTGGACGCGATCCCTTACCTGATCGAGCGCGACGGCACCAACAACGAAAACCTCCCCGAGACCCACGACGTCCTCAAGCAGATCCGCGCCGAAATCGACGCCAATTACCCCGATCGCATGCTGCTGGCCGAGGCCAATCAGTGGCCGGAAGACACTCAGTTGTATTTTGGAAACACCGACGCCAAAGGCCAGAACGGCGACGAATGCCACATGGCGTTTCACTTCCCGCTGATGCCGCGCATGTACATGGCGCTGGCCCAGGAAGATCGTTTCCCGATTACCGACATTCTGCGCCAGACACCGGAAATCCCTGCCAACTGCCAGTGGGCGATTTTCCTGCGCAACCACGATGAACTGACCCTGGAAATGGTCACCGACAAGGAGCGCGATTACCTGTGGAACTACTATGCGGCCGACCGTCGGGCGCGGATCAACCTGGGGATTCGCCGGCGTCTGGCGCCATTGATGGAGCGCGATCGTCGTCGCGTGGAGCTGCTCAACAGTCTGTTGCTGTCGATGCCCGGCACGCCGACCCTGTATTACGGCGATGAAATCGGCATGGGTGACAACATCTACCTCGGCGACCGCGACGGTGTGCGCACGCCGATGCAATGGTCAATCGACCGTAACGGCGGCTTTTCCCGCGCCGATCCGGCCAGCCTGGTGTTGCCGCCGATCATGGACCCGCAATACGGCTATCTGTCGGTTAACGTCGAAACCCAGGCCGGTGATCCTCATTCATTGTTGAACTGGACCCGGCGCATGCTCGCGATACGCAAGCAGTCCAAGGCCTTCGGTCGCGGCACGCTGAAGATGCTGTCGCCGAGCAATCGACGGATTCTGGCCTATACCCGCGAATTCACCGGCGCGGACGGCAAGCACGAGATCATTTTGTGCGTGGCCAACGTGTCCCGCAGCGCGCAAGCGGCGGAGCTGGATTTGTCGGCGTATGTCGGCATGGTCCCGGTGGAGATGCTCGGCGGCAATGCGTTTCCGCCGATCGGCCAGTTGAATTTCCTGTTGACGCTGGCGCCTTACGGCTTCTATTGGTTCGGCCTGGCGGCGGAGAACCAGATGCCGAGCTGGCACGTGGAGCCGGCGCAAAGCCTGCCGGATTTCACCACCCTGGTGCTGATGAAGCGCATGGAAGAGCTGCTCGAAGCGCCGTCCCGGCACTCGCTGGAGCAGGGTATTTTGCCGAGCTGGTTGCAGAATCGCCGCTGGTTCGCCGGTAAGGACGGCACCATCGACAGCGTCAATCTCGCTTACGGCGTGCGCTTCGGCGACCCGCAGCATCCAGTGCTGTTGAGTGAAATCGACGTCACCAGCGCTGGCCAGACCAGCCGCTATCAGTTGCCATTCGGCTTTATTTCCGAGGAACAGGTTGGCGCGGCGTTGCCGCAGCAATTGGCGCTGGCCAGGGTCCGGCGCGGTCGCCAGGTCGGCCTGATCACCGACGCCTTCAGCCTCGACAGCTTTGTTCATGCGGTGTTGCAGGGGTTGCTGGCCAGCACGGTGCTGCCGTCGGACGGTGGCGAGATCCGTTTCGAGCCAACCGACGAATTGGCCAAACTGGGGCTGAGCGCCGAGTCGGAAGTGCGTTACCTGTCTGCCGAGCAATCCAACAGTTCGGTAGTGATCGGCGCCAGTCTGGTGTTGAAGTTGATCCGCAAGGTCGCGTCTGGTGTGCATCCGGAACTGGAAATGAGCGCGTACCTGACCCACGCAGGTTTCAAAAATATTTCGCCGCTGCTGGGGGCGGTGATTCGTCGCGATGCGGCGGGCGAGGACACGCTGTTGATGATCGCCCAAGGTTACTTGAGCAATCAGGGCGATGCGTGGGAATGGACCCAGAACAACCTCGAACGGGCGCTTCGCGACGAACTCGCCGATGCCGTCTCCGAACAGGAACAGCACTACAACGCCCTCGGCGAGCTGAAGGATTTTGCCGGCATGCTCGGCCAGCGCCTGGGGGAGATGCATCAGGTACTGGCGACCCCAAGCGCCAACCGAGACTTCGCGCCACAAATCACCAGCCAGAAAGAGGCGCTGGCCTCGGCCAAGGATGTAGCGGCGCAACTGGAGCACGCGCTGAAGCTGCTCAAGCAACATCAAACAGAACTGAGCGCGGCGGACCAGACGTTGGTCAGCCGATTGCTGGACAACAAAAAAGCCATCCTCAGCCATGTTCAGGAACTGGGTAAGAAAGCGGCCGGTGGTCTGCGCATTCGCGTCCACGGTGACTTGCACCTGGGGCAAGTGCTGGTGATCAAGGGCGATGCCTACCTGATCGATTTTGAGGGTGAACCCGCGCGGCCGCTGCGTGAGCGCCGCGGTAAACACAGCCCCTATAAAGACGTCAGCGGCGTGTTGCGCTCCTTCGATTACGCCGCGGCGATGGCGATCAATGTACACAACGTCGACAACACGGCGGATGCCCAGGCGGCGCGTCAACGGGTCGCCGATCGCTATTTGAAAGAGGCGCGACAATCATTTGTCGACGCTTATCGGCTGGCGGCAGCTAGTCTTGCTCATGCATGGCAAGATCCCGAAGGCGAGGACGCTGCGCTGGCGTTGTTCGGGCTGGAGAAGGCGGCTTATGAAGTGGCCTATGAGGCGGAAAATCGCCCCACCTGGCTACCGGTGCCTTTACACGGTTTATATGGATTATTGAGTGGGCTTAAACCCTTTTCCGATCTTGGTGGAGAGTAGTCATGAGTTTCTCGAACAAGGAACAGGGGCACGTTAAAGAGGCGCTGCTGCCCAAGGCGCGGGACATCGACGCATTGGTACGCGCCGAACATCAGGATCCCTTCTCAATTCTCGGCCCGCACGGTGATGGCGCCGGCGGGCAATTCATTCGGGCCTATCTGCCGGATGCCTTGAGTGTGCAAGTGGTGGACAAGGCCTCCGGAGAAGAACTCGGCAGCCTTGAGGCCACCCAAACCCCGGGGCTGTTCGTCGGTCATTTCGAACAGGCACGGCCCTATTTGTTGCGAACCCGTTGGGCCGGCGGCGAGCAACTGGCCGAAGACCCCTACAGCTTTGGTCCGTTACTCGGTGAGATGGACTTGTACCTGTTCGCCGAGGGTAATCACCGCGACCTGAGCGGTTGCCTCGGCGCACAGCTGAAGACGGTCGATGGCGCGGATGGCGTGCGTTTCGCCGTGTGGGCACCGAATGCCAGAAGGGTCTCGGTGGTCGGCGATTTCAACGTCTGGGACGGTCGTCGGCATCCGATGCGCCTGCGTCATCCTTCCGGTGTCTGGGAGTTGTTCATTCCGCGCCTGCAAGCGGGGGAAGCCTACAAATACGAAATCCTCGGCGCCCACGGCATTCTGCCGCTCAAGGCCGACCCGATGGCCCTGGCCACCGCGCTGCCTCCGGACACCGCATCAAAAGTCGCCTCGCCACTGAAAGTCGACTGGCAGGACCAGGACTGGATGCAGTCCCGCAGCGAGCGTCAGCGAACCAGTGCACCGCTGTCGATCTATGAGTTGCATGCCGGTTCCTGGCAATGCGAACTGGATGACCTGGGCGAAGTCGCCCGTCAGTACACCTGGCCCGAGCTGGCCGAGCGGCTGATTCCGTATGTGAAAGAGCTGGGTTTCACTCACATCGAATTGATGCCGATCATGGAACATCCGTTCGGTGGTTCGTGGGGTTATCAACTGTTGTCGCAATTCGCCCCGAGCGCCCGTTACGGCTCGCCGGATGAATTTGCCGCTTTCGTCAACGCCTGTCACCAGGCCGAAATCGGCGTGATCCTTGATTGGGTGCCGGCGCATTTCCCGACCGATGTCCATGGCCTGGCGCAGTTCGACGGCACCGCGTTGTACGAATACGGCAACCCGATGGAGGGCTTTCACCAGGACTGGGACACGCTGATCTACAACCTGGGCCGCACCGAGGTGCACGGCTACATGCTGGCGTCGGCGCTGCACTGGCTCAAGCATTTCCATGTCGATGGACTGCGGGTCGACGCAGTGGCGTCGATGCTGTATCGCGATTACTCGCGCAAGGCTGGCGAGTGGGTGCCCAACCGTCACGGCGGTCGGGAGAATCTGGAGGCCATCGATTTCCTGCGCCATCTCAACGACGTTGTGGCCCTGGAAGCGCCGGGTGCACTGGTGATTGCCGAGGAATCCACCGCGTGGCCGGGTGTCAGCCAGAGCACGCAACAGGGCGGGCTGGGTTTTGCTTATAAGTGGAACATGGGCTGGATGCACGATTCGCTGCATTACATTCAGCAGGATCCGGTGTACCGCGCCCATCATCACAATGAGCTGAGTTTCGGCCTGGTGTATGCCTGGTCCGAGCGTTTCATCCTGCCGATTTCCCACGACGAAGTGGTGCACGGCAAGCATTCGCTGATCGACAAAATGCCCGGCGATCGCTGGCAGAAATTTGCCAACCTGCGGGCTTACCTGAGCTTCATGTGGACCCATCCGGGCAAGAAACTGTTGTTCATGGGCTGCGAGTTCGGCCAGTGGCGCGAATGGAATCACGATCAGCAGTTGGACTGGTACTTGCTGCAATATCCGGAACACCAGGGTGTGCGCAAACTGGTCGGCGACTTGAATCGGTTGTATCGCGAAGAGCCGGCCCTGCACGATCAGGACGATGTACCGCAGGGCTTCCAGTGGTTGATCGGCGACGACGCGATCAACAGCGTTTATGCCTGGCTACGCTGGAGCAAGGAGGGCAGGCCGGTATTGGTGGTGGCCAACTTCACCCCGGTGCCGCGTCAGTCCTACCGCGTCGGCGTGCCGTTTGCCGGGCGCTGGGTCGAGTTGATCAACAGCGACGCCGACACCTATGCCGGGTCCAATTACGGTAACGGTGGCGGGGTGTTCACCGAGGAAGAACCGAGCCATGGGCAGGCACTTTCCCTGGTGTTGAATTTGCCGCCGTTGGCGGTGTTGATTTTGCGGCCGGAGGGGTGATCGAAAAGATCGCAGGCTTCGCCAGCTCCTACGGGATCGGGGCCGTCCCAGGTGGGCGGGACAACGCTGAACTGTAGGAGCTGCCGAAGGCTGCGATCTTTTGATCTTTTTACCACCGCATCCGCACCCCGAGGCTGCCAATCAACCCGTTCAAATCATTGTCATCCACATTGCTGCTGTAATCGGCGCTGATATACAGGCTGACCAAAGGCGTCACCCTGGCCACCAACCCCAGGCCTACGTCCACTGTCGATGAATTGCGGCTGCTGCTGATTTTGTCGACCTGATCCAGGCTCACGGTGTTGCCGGTGTACACCGTATGCCACACGTTGGTCCGCACATAGGGTTCGACCGGCAAGCCATTGATATCGTAACTGCCTTTCAAGCGTGCACCGACCCGTCCGCTCCAGGACGTCAGGTCGCTGGACGAGGCGTTGCCTGACCCGGCATACGGCGTATCCAGCGTGATGCGTTGATTGATCAACTGCGCTTGGGGTTCAACCACCCAGTTTTCGCTCAGGCCAATCGGGAAACCACCTTCCACCGACACTGTCATCGCGCTGCCTTCGGTGGTTTGTCGCACGCCCTGGTCGTTGCGGCTAAAACCGCTGACCCGGCCGCCGCTGGCCGTCAAGTCGACGTGCCAGCCTTGCGGCCCGGTCAGGCTCCAGTAGGCACCAAGGCTTTGGCCTTGAAGGTTGAGCGTGTCGTGGCTGGGGTCGGCGAGGGCGCGGCTGGTCAGCAGGCCGTTGTCGTTGCCCTGGAATTGAGCGGTGCCGCCGATCAGTCCGACCCGTTGGGTACTACCGCTGTTGCTTTGCACGGTCAGGAGCGCCGGGCCTTTGAATTCGCTGGCTCCGGGGATCGTGCCCTGGGCCAGATAATCGGTTTGGGCCTGCCGCGACGTCGGGCCATAGGCGTGGTCCCAGGCCAGGGGCGCGGCGTCTTCGATCGTCAGGCGTGAGCTGGGTAAGTCTGAGTTGACGCGTAAGCGGTCGGGATACGTGGCCAAGCCGAAGGGCAAGGTAATTGTCGGCAGTTGCTGGCTGTACCAGGGCGTTGTTTCGTCCTCGGCAGACGACGCTCGCACCTCCATGGATGAGCACAGCAGGAGTGAACCGGAGACAACGCAAAAAGTGAATTTTATCTCTTGTGGGGTGAATGAAGTTCTCATGGAGGTCTACCTTGCAATCGCATGCGTATCTCGCTGTGGCGTCTCTCCTACCCCGAATGAGGGGCGACCGAATGGATTGAGGCAAGGTCCGACCCGCCCGTTTTACGGGTGTCTGGAGGCTTGCCCCTGATGGATTTCCGGGGGTAGTAAGGACTAGCTAAGAAGACCGATGGCGCTGCGTCAAGAAAATGGCCGATAAGTGGTGCGGCTATTTTAGACTCTGTAAGTGACTGATTATTGGCGCCGATCTAAGTTGTTGTTTGTACGAAAAATCATCCTGAAAGGTGCAATCCAGACGTATTGGGTAGTGGGCTATCGGTTGCGTGACGGATGAACAGTGCAAAATTCATGAGCAAGTCCGTGACGTGATTACTGTCATTTTTTCTGCTTCAGGCAGCAGTTCTTGGCGCCTGTCGCTTGACGGTGTTACAGGCGTACCTCCACCGCCAGCGGCAAATGGTCCGACAGGTGCGTCCAGGGCTTGTAGCCGAGTATGCGTGGCTCATGACTGCTGGCATTGCGCAGGTAGATGCGGTCCAGGCGCAGCAGGGGAAACCGTGCCGGGTACGTTTTCGCCGGGCGGCCGTGGTGGCGTTCGAATGCTTCATGCAGGTAGTCGCGTCGGGCGAGGGTGGCATTGCCTTGCAGCTGCCAGTCGTTGAAGTCGCCGGCAATGATTACCGGGGCGTCGTCGGGTAACGATTCGAGCAACAGGCAGAGCAACTGCAGCTGGAGTTGTCGATGGCTTTCCAACAGGCTCAGGTGCACGCAAATGGCATGCACTTCGGCATGGCCCGGCACATCCAGCACACAGTGCAGCAAGCCGCGCCGCTCGGGGCCAGTGATCGAGACATCGAGGTTGCGAAATTCGCGGATCGGGTATTTCGACAGCAGGGCATTGCCGTGATGGCCGTCGGGGTAGACCGCGTTGCGACCGTAAGCAAAATCGCTCCACATACTGTCGGCCAGGAATTCGTACTGCGAGGTCGGTGGCCAATCGTTGTAACGGGAAGAATGGCGGTCGTGTTCACCGACCACTTCCTGCAGAAACACCAGGTCCGCCGACGTACTGCGTACCGCTTCGCGCAGTTCCGGGAGGATGAAGCGTCGGTTGAGGGCGGTGAAACCCTTGTGAGTATTGACCGTCAGTACTCTGAGTCGGCGAATCGCCGGGGGCGTGTTCGATGGCACTGATTCGACGGCTTGGCGTTCGGTATCGTGGGTCACGTTCACTCCTCTGAATCAGGGCTGCTGTATGTATGCGACTGATGCGTGGGCGAGCAGTTCAGCGTGATTTGTGGCAAGGGTGCTTTTGTGGCGAGGGAGCTTGTCGGATCGCCGCACCGTCCCGTTCGGCTGCGCAGCAGTCGCAAAGATTTTGGGGCCGCTTCGCAGCCCAGCGGGAGCAAGCTCCCTCGCCACAAAAAAAACATTCTTCGAGTCATTCAGACAAACACAATTTCATACGGCAACCGCATGCGCTCCAGAATCACTCGTGGCAGCAGCGGGGCGATGCCGATCGCCGGTTCGCCGTCGAGCTGGCTGGCGTAGGCATAGGTGGCGTGGCTTTTGCGCGCGACAGTCCAGGTGTCGAGGCGTAGCTTGCGCGCGCGATGCCAAGGAAGTTGCCCGTGGTCGCGCATCGGCCAGTGCCAGGCCCAGACCGGTATTTCGTTGAGCGTCGCCCCGACCAGGGCGGCGGCCCTGGCGCTGGCCCGGCCGACAGCGTCGTGGTCGACGTTGCCGTCTTCGCGCCAGGTGGTGAATACCACATCGCCGGGGCGCAGGTAGCGGACGATGAACTGGGTCAATTCTGACTCCCGCTCGTCCAGAGCGTTGTCGGTGAAGCCGCCGCGAATCCACTTCAGGCTGTGCATCGGCAAGCCGAGCCGGCGCAAGGCTTCGACACTTTCCTGGGGGCGGAACACGCTCAGGCGTTTTTCTGACCACTGTCGCGACCCCGGATGGCTGGCGCTGCCATCGGTAATCGAGATCAGTTGCAGAGGATGACCAAGGGCGCACAACAGTTGCAGCAGGCCACCGCAAGTCACCACTTCATCGCCGGGATGCGGGGCGATTATCACTGCGCGAGCTCCAGCAGGGACCAGTGTTTCGGTGTTGATGACGGGGATGTTGTCCAGTTGTGGGGCGCTGTTCCAGATCTGCGCAGACAAGCTGTTTTCGCTGATGGAAACCGGTTTCATAGGCGCTACATCCTTGTTCTGTCTGGCCCTCAGTCGTGCGCAATGCTTGCAAGGGCGCAAGCCTGGCAGACCCGTGAAGGCGGGTAGATAGCAATGTGCGGCGCTCCGAACCCTGGATTGCCGCGGTCAGAGTATTGCCCATGAAACGCTATTCGTCGCCTCAGCCTTTGGTCTCATGCCGTTTTTTAACCCTGGCTGTGTCGGGGTTCGCAAAAAGTCACCTCGGCAGCTGCTACAGATATTATGGTGATCACTTTCACTCTTCTTCCTCATGCTGCAATTCAAACAACAGCAGCGAACGGCCAGTAACCGAGTATTGGCGACCAAACTCAAAGCGTTCCTGGCCCCGAATCGACGGTTGATTGGTATCGATCATGCAGGTCCAGAAACCGCCGTCAGGCACTTCCGGCAGCAGGAAGTTGACGATGTCATGGTGCGCGTTGACCACCAGCAGCAGGGTTGCGTCGGCACCCTTGCGGCGAATGCCGGTTTCCTGGGCGCGGCCATCGAGCAGTATGCCCATGCAGCGACCGTGACCTTCTTCCCATTGCTCATTGGACATTTCGCTGCCGTCCGGGGCCAGCCAGGTCACGTCCTTGACCCCGATGTCTTCGTTGTAATTGCCCACCAGGAAGCGCCCGCGCCGCAGGATCGGATAGGCCAGGCGCAACTTGATCAGGCGTTTGACGAACTTGAGCAGCGCCTTGCCGTCTTCGCTCAGGTCCCAATTGACCCAACCGATCTCGCTGTCCTGGCAATAGGCATTGTTGTTGCCTTTCTGGGTGCGGGCGAACTCGTCGCCGGCCACCAGCATCGGCGTACCTTGGGACAGCAGCAGCGTGGCGAAGAAGTTGCGCATCTGCCGCAGGCGCAGGGCATTGATCTCGGGATCGTCGGTGGGGCCTTCGACGCCGTGGTTCCACGACAGGTTGTTGCTGCTGCCGTCCTGATTGTTCTCGTCGTTGGCCTCGTTGTGCTTGTCGTTGTACGACACCAGATCGTTGAGGGTGAAGCCGTCATGGGCGGTGACGAAGTTCAGCGAAGCATACGGTCGACGGCCGCGCTGGTTGAACATCTCTCCGGAGGCGGTCATGCGGCTGGCGAAGTCGGCGAGCTGGCCGTCGTCACCTTTCCAGAACGCGCGCACGGTGTCGCGGAATTTGTCGTTCCATTCGACCCAGCCCGGCGGGAAGTTCCCGACCTGATAACCGCCGGGGCCACAGTCCCAGGATTCGGAAATCAACTTCACCTGACGCAGCACCGGGTCCTGGCGACAGGCGACGAGGAAGCTGTGCCGTTCGTCGAAGCCGTCATGGTAGCGGCCGAGGATGGTTGCCAGGTCGAAACGGAAACCGTCCACGTGCATTTCCGTGGCCCAGTAACGCAGCGAGTCAGTGACCATTTGCAGCACGCACGGGTGGCTCAGGTCCAGGGTGTTGCCGGTGCCGGAATCGTTGATGTAGTAGCGTTTGTCGTCGGGCCTCAAACGGTAGTAGGAGGCGTTGTCGATGCCGCGCATGGACAGGGTCGGGCCTTGTTCGTTGCCCTCGGCGGTGTGGTTGTAGACCACGTCGAGGATCACTTCCAGATGGGCGTCGTGCAGGTGCGCGACCATCTCCTTGAACTCGGCGATCTTGCCGCTGGCCAGGTAGCGCGGGTCCGGGGCAAAGAACGCGATGCTGTTGTAACCCCAATAATTGGTCATGCCTTTGTGCAGCAGATGCTGGTCGTTGACGAAGGCATGGATCGGCAGCAACTCCACAGTCGATACGCCGAGCTTGCGGATGTGTTCCAGCACGTCATCGACCATCAACCCGGCGAAGGTGCCGCGCAGGTTCTCGGGAACGGCGGGGTGAAGCATGCTGAAACCGCGTACGTGAGTCTCATAAATGATCGTCTTGTCCCATGGCACGCTGACCCGATGGTCATGGCCCCAGGTGTGGGCAGGGTCGATCACTTTGCACTTGGGCACGAAGGGCGCGCTGTCGCGCTCATCGAAACTGAGGTCGGCGTCGGGGTGACCGATGGTGAAGCCGAACAACGCTTCGGACCATTTCAATTGGCCGACCAACTGTTTGGCATAGGGGTCGATCAGCAGTTTGTTCGGGTTGAAGCGATGACCGTTGGCCGGGTCGTACGGCCCGTACACGCGATAGCCGTAGATCAGCCCCGGATGGGCGTCGGGCAAGTAGCCGTGGTAGATCTCGTCGGTGTATTCCGGCAGCTCGATACGCTCCAGTTCCACCTCGCCGGCATCGTCGAAGATGCACAGTTCGACCTTGGTCGCGTTAGCCGAAAACAGCGCGAAATTGACCCCCAGGCCATCCCAGGTCGCGCCTAGCGGGAAGGGCAAGCCTTCACGGATTCGCGAGGCCTCGTGAGGTTCGGGCGCGGTTTTCTTTGGACTGGTCATAGCTGCTCCTGCAACGGTATTTTTCGAGGGCGCTCTGTGGCGAGGGGGCTTGTCGGAACGCCGCATCGCCCCGTTGGGTCGCAAAGCGACCCTTAAACCAGTCACCGCAATTCTTTAATCAGCAACGTGGCGTCTGGTTTACGACTGCTTCGCAGCCGAACGGGGGCAAGCCCCCTCGCCACAAATCAGGACAAGACAGTGAAGCGTCAGACCTCGGGTGGTTTACGCGCGGTGCGCGGCTTTTTCACGGTGGTTTTTTCGCCCGGCGGGATCACTGCCGAAGCGGCAGCGGGTTTGGCTTTGGGCTTGGCGCGGGGTTTGGTTTCGAGGCCCTTGCCATTGACCAGCTTGCCGTCGGGCTTGCCGGCCGCGGGCTTGCTTGCG
This sequence comes from Pseudomonas sp. Pseusp11, assembly GCF_047304405.1. Lineage (NCBI taxonomy): Bacteria > Pseudomonadati > Pseudomonadota > Gammaproteobacteria > Pseudomonadales > Pseudomonadaceae > Pseudomonas > Pseudomonas sp. Pseusp11. Next base: position 55,916 of record NZ_JBGLZF010000027.1, on the reverse strand, counting down.
GTTTTGCTGCTGTTCGTTTTGGCTGGTTTGCCGGGCGCCAGGGCTTCGGCCTCGGCGAGTTTGCAGGCCATCTCCCAATGGCGGGCTTCCTGGCCCTCGGGTTTTCCTTCGGATTCCCAGATTTGATAGGCAAATTCGCGAATGCGTTTTTCGTCGGTACTCATCGCAATGCTCCTGAACTGAACTCAAGTTTGGGTAAAGAGATTGACCGGGAAATCCCCCAGCGCGGCGCCGACCATCAGCTCCTTGTGTTTTGTGACTGCGACGCTGGTAAAAAGTCCCTTCAGATTTTCTTCGGTGGCCGTGAACGGCAATTTGATTCGGGTATCGCCCCACAGCGACGCGTCAATCTGGGGGGCGGCACTGTTTTCCAGCAGTCCGGCACAACGTATCGGTACGGCCACGATTGCCCGTTTTCCCTGCCATTCTCGAGCAAACGCCAGTACCCGGTGAGCCTGGCTGCCAATCACTTCAAGGGCTTGATAAGTGCCTTTTTGAAACAGTTCGGCATGCCCGGCACGCCGGTTCAGCGCCCGGGCGATCAAGGTTTGCTTGATGCGCCCGTTACGCCAGTTCGCCAACACATCGGGCAGGCCAAGCGGTAGGTGCATGGCCTGCTGACGGCTGACGTAATCCACCGGCCGGCGGTTATCCGGATCGACCAGCGAGAAGTCCCAGAACTCGTTGCCCTGATAGAGATCCGGCACTCCCGGCACGGTCATTCGCAGCAAGGTTTGCGCCAATCCATTCAGTGCACCCGGGACGGCAATGCGTTGAGCGGCCGCCTCGATGGCCGCGCGCAATGGCTGACCTTCGGGGCTCAGCAGCAGGCGTTCGAGAAACCCGTGGGTCGCCTGTTCATATGCCTCGTTTGACGCGCTCCAGCTGCTTTGCAACTTGGCTTCGCGCAGGGCTTTGCGTTGCCACTGCCAGAGGCGTTTGGCGAAGTCCTCAAGCGCTGGTTGATCGTCGCTACACAATTCCAGTGGCCAACTGCCGAGGATTGCTTGATAGAGAATCAGCTCGTCGCCCGCCGAGGGCGCGCCGGGGTCGCTGCGCAGTTCGCCCGCGAGGGTTCGCCAGTGCTCGACCTGTTCGGCGTACCAGGCGCTGCGCTCGCTCAACACCGCCAGCCGCGCGCGGGTGTCTTCACCGCGTTTGTGGTCGTGGGTCGCGGTGGCCAGCAGGTTGTCGGGGAACTCGGCGAGGCGATTGGCGCAGGCGGCATGGAAGTCGGCAACCGGGGCGCTGAACTGCTCGGTGTTGTAGCCGACATCGTTGCGCGACAGCAGCACCGCCGAGCGATAAAGCGCGGTGTCTTCCACCGCTTTGGCGGCCGTCGGTGAGGTCAGTTGCTGGAAGCGCACGCAGGCATGCTTGAGCAGTTTGCGTGGACGGCCCACCGGGCGCTTGCGCCAGGGTTGGCCACCGAGCCAGCCGGCCAGGCAATCGAGCACCGGCCAGTCGGCCTCGCCAAGGGTTTGCCTGGCACCGGCCATGGCCTGCTGGAAAAACACCTCGTCCTGGGCCGCGCGACCCAACGGGCTGATGTAAGTGCGGTACACCGGGAAGTGCACGATCAGTTCCTGCAAGGCCCGCCGGATCGCGCCGAGGGTCAGGTCCCGGGTCATCAGGTCGTCCCGAGCCATTTGCAACAGGGCGTGGGCAACACTTTCGAAATCGCCTGCGAGGGAGCCGTTGAGAATCTGCTGGCGCGCCAGTTGTGCCTCCTGGCGGAAATCGGCGGGCCGTTCGCTGTGCCGGCTCCAGAGTTCGCCCAAGGCCTGGGCGCCTTCGGGGTCGTGTTGCAGCAGCGACAACTGGTTCATGAATTCGTAACCGGTACTGCCATCGACGCACCAGTCGCGGTGCAGGGTTTCGCCTTCGCCGAGGATCTTTTCGACGTAGATCGGCAGGTGTCGGCCCGGTGCCAGGCGATCGACCCTGCGCCGCAGTTTGCGGCAGTAACCGCGCGGGTCGGCGAGGCCGTCGATGTGGTCGATGCGCAGCCCGTCGACCAGACCTTCGGCCACCAGCTCGAAGATTTTTGCATGGGTCGCCTCGAACACCGCCGGCCGTTCGATGCGCAGGCCGCCCAGTTCATTGATATCGAAAAAGCGCCGCCAGTTGATGTCGTCCGCCGCGGTGCGCCAACTGGCCAGGCGATAACTCTGGCGCTCCAGCAGGTTATGCAGGCGCTGGAAACCGTCGGGAGTGAGCGAGTCGTAAGTGTCGAGGGTGTGCTGGATGGCGTGCAGAATGGCCGGATCACTGGCCAATTCCCGCAGCTCGGATTTCAATGGAATCGCCAGGCTGTACACGTCGGACTGATAACTCAAGGTGTCGAAGCGATCTGCCAGGGATTTGAGCCGTTCAGCCTGCTTGGCATTCAATCGGTCATCGGCCTTGAGCAGTTCGCCGTAGTCGGTGGGGCATATCGGGAAGTGGTGTTCATAGTGCTCGACATGAAAGGCGCCGCGCCGGGCATCGAAACGCAAGGGCAGGGTGCCGTCCTGCAAGGCGATGCCGTAGTCGCTGCCCAGAAAAGGCAGCAGCAACTGGCCTTCCATCAACGGATCGGGCGAGTGCCATTGAATGTCGAAGAACTCGCCGTAAGGGCTCAGTCGTCCCCATTCCAGCAAGTCGAGCCACCAGGGATTGTCGCCCCCGCCGACGGCCATGTGGTTGGAAACGATATCGAGGATCAGCCCCATGTTCTGTTCGCGCAACGCAGCGACCAAACGGCGTAACGCCGCTTCGCCGCCCAGTTCAGGGTTGACCGTGGTCGGGTCTACCACATCGTAGCCGTGCATGGAGCCGGCGCGGGCGGCGAGTAGCGGCGAGGCATAGAGATGACTGATGCCCAGGCTGGAAAAATACGGCACCAGTGGCACCGCTTGATCCAGGGTGAAGCCTTGATGAAATTGCAGCCGCAGGGTCGCCCGCAGCGGCTGGCTGAGCGGTTGATTCATTGGTCACGCTCGGCCGCCTGAAGTCGCGCACAGGCGAGCAGTTCGAGGCGGCGGGCCGCATCCGGATCATCGAGCAGTGCCTCGCTGTCGCCGGGCAACCGGCGGGACCAGTTGGGGTGGGTGTCGGTGGTGCCGGGCAGGTTGGCCTGCTGTTCGATACCCAGGGCATCTTCCAGCGGCAACAACACCAACGGCGCGCGGGTATGACCGAGGAACCGGATGGCGGCGTCGAGTACCTGATCGGTTTCATGGGACTCTTCGCGAAAGTTCTGCGGGTCCTGGCTCAGCACCCGGCGCAAGCCCTCGCGCTCGCGTTCGCGATGTTGACGCCATTCGATTTCACCCGTGGCGTCGACCAGGCCCAGGCGTGCGCTCCAATCGATATCGCGGCCATGCCACCAGCCATTGAGCGTCGGCAGGTCGTGGGTGCTGGTGGTGGCCAGGGCGTTGTCCGGCCAGTCGAGAATCGGTTTGAAGTGTGTGTTGTCCTGTTCGAACAACAGCACGCGCATGCCGAGGATCGAGCGCGCGATGAGTTTTTCGCGCAGGCCATCGGGCACGGTACCGAGGTCTTCGCCGAGGACGATGGCCTGATGCCGATGGGATTCGAGGGTCAGCAGGCGCAGCAGGTCGTCCAGCGGATAATAAAGGTAGGCGCCGTCGCTGGGCGGCGCGTCTTTAGGGATCACCCATAGCCGTTGCAGGCCCATGACGTGATCGATGCGCAGGCCGCCAGCATGGGCGAAATTGGCCCGCAGCATTTCGATGAACGCACGAAAGCCATTGCGCACCAGGCCTTCGGGGGAAAAAGCGGAAATCCCCCAGCCCTGGCCGGTGCGGTTGAGGATGTCCGGTGGCGCACCCACGGTCAGCGAGGCGAGCAATTCGTCCTGGCGACTCCAGGCCTGGCTGCCGCCGCCGTCAGCGCCCACCGCCAGGTCGGCGATCAGGCCGATGCCCATGCCGGCACCACGGGCGGCGGTTTGTGCGCGCTCCAGGCTGCGCGCAATCAGCCATTGGCAGAACGCGTAATAGCCGATGCGGGCCGAGTTCTCTTCGGCAAATTGCGCCAGAGCGGCGCTGCGCGGGTTACGCCATTGCTCGGGCCACTCGCGCCAGTCGAGGCTTTCACCGCGCCTTGCACGGGCTTCCTGGATCGCTTCGAAGCGGCAATGATTCTCCAGCGCTTCGCCACCGGCGTGACGGAAGCTGCTGAAGTCGGCATGCAAGGGGTGTGCGCCGTGGGTGAATCCTTCGTACAAGGCTTCCAGCAAGCGATGTTTGGCCTCGGCGGCGGTGGGCCAGTCGATCAGCGGCAATGCCTCGAGGTGCTTGAGTTCGGCGGCAAGGTCGGTGGCGTCGATCGCGGTGCGCAGGGCACGCTCACCGAGAATCGCACCGGGCGCCGCGTACAGGCTATTGAGGAACAAGCGGCTGGACGGCGAGTAAGGGCTGTAACGCTTGGTATCGCCGCTGAACATCGCATGCAGCGGGCTGATCGCCAACGCTTCGGCGCCCCGTTCGCCGGCCACCCGGGCCAGATCTTCGAGGGCCTGGGTATCGCCGAAACCGCCATCGCCGGGGCGGCGCAGCGAATACAACTGCACGCTCAGGCCCCAGGCGCGCGGGGTTTGACTGTCAACGGCGTCGCCGACGCTGTAGCAGCGCTCGGGTGCCACCGCCAGGGTGAACGATTGATCGTCGATGCTGACGTGCTGATAACCCACCGGCACCAACCCGGGTAACACAGCGTTGTCATCGAGCTTGAGGCTGAGCCGCGAGCCGTCTTCGAGATGGATCTCACACGGGGTTTGCGGTGCGAAGTAGTGGGCCAGATCAAGACCGACGCCAACGTCGCAGGTCAGCAGCGGCGGCAGGTGCCGGGTTTGTTGCACCTCCTGCAGTTGCAGCAGGCTGGCGTCGATTTCCTGGGCGGTGCTGGCGGGATGGCCAAGCCCGATGAGCACCGAGCGCAGCACCGCCGGCGTGACTTTTTGTGGCCGGCCGTTGGCGTCGATCCAGTCGACGGCCAGGCCGGCTCGGCTGGCCAGTATTTCCAGTTGCGCATCGCTCATGGTCGCTCTCCATCCGGGGGTAGCAAAGGGGCTGCGGCTGTGAGGCTGACGAGCGCGCAATACGGGGCAAGGGTGCCCTGATCCAACAGACCGGCCGAGTGCGGCGGGTATTCGAACAGCAGCGTCGCGTCGGCCTGTGGGGTGTGGACCACGGCTGCGTCGCTGAGGTTCAGGTCAATGCGCAACTGACTGCCATCGCCCAGCCGCCAGCGTGCCGACACCGCGCCCTCGGCCAGTACCTGCGCGCCCAGCGCATGGGCGCCGGGCAACTGCGGGATGATGTGTTGATGGCGGATTTGCAGCAGTCGACGATACAGCTCATGAATGGCCGGTTGCCGGGTGGCGGTCAGCTTCGGCCGCGACGCTTCGAAAGTCTGCATCGCGTTCGGGTCGGGAATCTGCTTGCGTTTGTGCGGGTCGGCAAAGGCGCTGAAGGCCGCGAATTCGTTGCGTCGACCTTCGCGCACCAACTCCGCCAGTTCACCGTGGTGGCTGGTGAAGAACAGGAACGGTTGCTCGGCGGCGAACTCATCGCCCATGAACATCAGCGGGATCATCGGCGACAACAGCAGCAACACGGTGGCGGCGTTGAGGGCCTCGGAACGGGCCAGTTGATGCAGCCGCTCGCCAAAGGCGCGGTTGCCGATCTGGTCGTGGTTCTGCAGGAACAGCACGAAGGCCGTCGGCGGCAAGTGACCGCTCGGCTCACCGCGCGGCGTACCATGGCGGGTGATATGGCCTTGAAACACGAAGCCCTGGCTCAGGCAACGGGCGAGTTGTTCGGTGGGGTTTTGCGCATAGTCGGCGTAATAGGCATCGGTTTCACCGGTAAGCAACACGTGCAGGGCGTTATGGCCGTCGTCGTTCCACTGCGCGTCGAAACCTTGCTCCAGCAGGCTGGCCTGGTTGTGCTCGTTTTCCGCCATCAGCCACACATGCCGCGCCGGGTCGATTTGCCGGCGAACCCGTTGCGCCAGCTCTTGAAGGAAGTCCGGGTCTTCGATGGCGTGCACGGCATCCAGACGCAGGCCGTCGAAGCGGTATTCCAGCAACCACATCAGCGCATTGTCGATAAAGAAGTCACGCACCTCGCGCCGGCGAAAGTCGATGGCTGCGCCCCACGGGGTGTGTTGGTCTTCGCGGAAAAAACCTTTGGCATAGCGATGCAGGTAATTGCCGTCCGGGCCGAAGTGGTTGTAGACCACGTCGAGAATCACCGCCAGGCCATAGCCGTGGGCCTTGTCGATCAGGTGTTTGAGTTGTTCGGGCGAACCGTAGGAGGCCTGCGGTGCGTAAGGCAGAACCCCGTCATAGCCCCAATTGCGCTCGCCGGGAAACTGCGCCAATGGCATCAGTTCGATGGCGGTAATCCCCAACTCGACCAAGCGCGCCAGATGCTGCTCGACCTCGCTGAAACCGCCGAGCGCACCGACATGCAGTTCGTAGATCACCGCCTCGTTCCATGGCCGACCTTGCCAGGCACTGTGTTGCCAGCGATAGGCGAGGGGATCGACCACCACGCTGTGGCTGCCGATATCCCCTGCCTGCGCGCGGGAGGCCGGGTCCGGCACCTCCAGCTCGCCATCGATGTTGTAGCGGTAGCGGGTACCCGCGGGGCAGCGGGTCTTGATCACAAACCAGCCATCGGCCTGAGGCAGCAGTGGCAGGGATTGTCCGTTTTCCAGTTCAAGACTGACGTAAAACGCATCTGGCGCCCACAAGGCAAAACGCGTGTGTTCAGCGTCCAGCATGATTGCGCCGTGGGGCCAGGTTTCAAGAGTCCGTAACGGCATCGTTGAAAACCTCTTACTGTTTGCCCGATTTACCCAGCGCTTTAGCCACCAGTTGTTCGTAGAGTTCGGCGTAGGGTTCGACCGCCTTGCACCAGTTGAAAGGCGCCGCCATGGCCCGGCAACGCATGGCGTTGAGCAGGCCGGGGAAGGCGAACACCTTGAACGCGCGGCTCAGGGCTTCGCGATAGCTCTCCACGGTGGATTCGTCGAAAAGAAAACCGGTCACGCCGTTTTCAATGGTGTCGGCCAGGCCGCCGGTATTGCGCGCCACCGGCAATGAACCGAAGCGCTGGGCGTACATCTGGCTCAGGCCGCAAGGTTCGTAACGCGAAGGCATCAGCAGGAAATCACTGCCGGCAAACATCCGGCGGGCGTCGGTTTCATTGAAGCCGATGTGCACGCCGATTTGCCCGGGGAAGCGCAACGCCAGCTCACGCATGGCTTGTTCTTCTTCCGGTTCGCCACGGCCGATAATCGCGATCTGCCCGCCGTTGGCGACAATGTATTCGGCCACTGCTTCGGTCAGGTCCAGGCCTTTCTGGTAGACAAGCCGCGAGACCACGGCGAACAGCGGGCCTTCGGAATCATCCAGGCCGAACAACCGGCGAACGTGCGCCGCGTTGACTGCTTTACCGTCCCAGTCGCCGATGCCGAACGGGCAGAACAGGTGCGGATCGGTGGCTGCGTCCCAGCTTTCATCGATGCCATTGGGAATCCCGCTGAGCAGACCTTGCTGGGTCTTGGCGGCGAGAAAACCGTCGAGACCGCAGCCGAAGGCCGGCGTGGTGATTTCCTGGGCATAGGTGGCGCTGACGGTGGTGATGTGACTCGAGTAGGCCATGCCGGCCTTGAGGAACGACATCTTGCCGTAAAACTCCATGCCTTCCTGCTGCAAGGCATGTACGGGAATACCGAGTTCCGGGCACGAACCGAGGCTGGTGACGCCCTGGTACGCCAGGTTGTGGATGGTGAACAGGGTCGGGGTGCGTTGGCCACGCCAGTGCATATAGGCAGGGGCCAGGCCGGCGGGCCAATCGTGGGCGTGCACCAGATCCGGGCACCAGTGAATTTGTGCGAGGTTGGCGGCGATATCGGCGGCCGCAAGGCCCAGGCGGGCGAAACGAATATGGTTGTCTGGCCAGTCACGGCCGTTGTTGGCGCCGTAGGGTGAACCTTCGCGCTCGTACAGTTCAGGGCAGATCAACACGTAAATGACCAGGCCGTCAGGCATGTCCATGCGTCCGATCTTGCAGGGCGGCAACGCGGCGTGCCCGCCCAGTTCACCGATGATATGAATCGGATTTTCGCTGTTCAGCACTTGCGGGTAACCGGGGATCAACACCCGGACATCGTGCAGGTGAGCCATGGCTCGCGGCAGCGCGGCGGAAACGTCGCCCAGGCCACCGGTCTTCACCAGGTCGGCAATCTCCGAGGTAACGAACAACACTTTCTTCTTGTTGGGATTCTGACGGACTACCGGTGCCAACGCCTTGGTGACCGGGACGCTGACCGATTTGGCGGTAAGGGCTCCCACGGTGTTGGCTTCGCCGACCTGCTGAAGAGCACGTTCTCCCTGAACATCTAACGCCGTACTGATCATATGCATCTCCCCGTGTTGTTGATCTGATTCCAGGCCTGGCACAAACGGTGTTGGCCAATTCCTGTGGCCGGGCGCAAACGCGCTACGCATCGGTGAGCAAGTGCTGCCCATGCGCTGAAGCTCAATGGGTGGAGTGGCTGTTGCAAGGAATGCACCAGTCGCTGTGCCCTACCTTTCAGCTGACCTGAAGCCAGCACCAAAAGTTTCTATTTATTTCACCGAATGACCAGTCGGTTTTATTCCCCGAAAACAGTCTAGGCCAGAACCTAGAGCGGGGTGGTCAACCGGACAAATTGTTCGACAATCGGTTGGAGGAGGGTACAAAACACACGGGCTTTATGGGGAAACGCACCGACGAAGGGCAGGTTTGTTTTTTGGGGTGGGTCAAATCGGGACCGGGAAGTCACGATAGTTGGGCACGATGGAATAGGGATTGCACCATTGCGGTGCGCAGGATTCAGGAGGGTGTGGTGGATTTGAGGGACTCTTCGCGGGCAGGCCGCGCTCTCACAGGGGAATGCATTTCACATGTGGGGGCGCGGCTTGCCCGCGAAGAACGATAATGCCGTCTCAGCCCAGCAACCGAATCGGCGCCTCGGCCGCCCAAGCCTGAATGTCCTCGATCATCTGCGAAAAGAACAGCTGATAGTTCTGTCGGCTGACGTACCCGATATGGGGTGTGGCCAACACATTGTCCAGGGTTCTGAACGGGTGATGGCGGGGCAACGGCTCGTGCTCGAACACATCCAGCGCAGCACCCGCCAGACGTTGTTTCTGCAGGGCCTTGATCAGCGCCGCTTCATCGACAATCGGCCCGCGCGCAGTATTGACCAGCCATGCCGTGGGCTTCATCCAGTCCAGCGCCTGAGCGTCCACCAGCCCTCGGCTGCGCTCGCTGAGCACCAGATGGACCGACAGCACATCAGCCTGTTCGAACAGTTCCTGCTTGCTGACATAGGTCACGCCGACTTCGGCGGCCCGTTCACTGGTGAGGTTTTCGCTCCACGCAATGACGCGCATGCCGAACACCTGGCCGAATTGGGCGACCCGTTGACCGATGCTGCCCAGGCCGAGGATCGCCAGTGTCTTGCCCTGCAAGTCGCCGCCCAGGCCTTGCTGCCAAAGGCCCGCGCGCAAGGCGTTGGCTTCGACCACCAGGTTGCGGGTCGCGGCCATGATCAGTGCCCAGGTCAGTTCTGGCGCGGCATGTTTGTAGCTGTCAGTGCCGCAGACCTGGATGCCCAGCGCGGCGGCGGCCTTAAGGTCCAGGGCGGCGTTGCGCATGCCGCCGGTGACCAACAGTTTGAGGGTGGGCAAGCGGCGCAGCAGGTCTTCGTCGAACCGGGTGCGCTCGCGCATCACACAGATCACCTCGAATGCGCCCAGGCGCTCGGCCAGGGTTTCGTTATCGGCCGGGTAGTCATGGATAAAACTCACCTGGCCGATGCTGTCCAGCACTGACCAGTCCACCACGTCGCGCGCCACGTCCTGCCAGTCATCGATCACCGCAATCTGCACCGCCATCAGCCTTACCTCATCAACGAACGGGATTGGTTTTGTTCAGCCAGCCGGGAAACCCATCCAGCCTAGTGTGGCCATTGCCAGCACGCCATAGCGGGCACCCTTGGCGAGGGTCACGATCATCAGGAAACGCCCCAGCGGTTCGCGCATGACGCCGGCCACCAGCGTCAGCGGGTCGCCGATGATCGGTACCCAACTCAGCAGCAAGGACCAATGACCGTAGCGCAGATAATGTATTTGGGCTTGTTGAAGATGACGAGGGCTGACCGGAAACCAGCGCCGCTCGCGAAACCGCTCGATGCCGCGTCCCAGCCACCAGTTCAGCAGCGACCCCAGCACGTTGCCCAGCGTTGCCACTGCCAACAGCGACCAGAGCCAATACCGGTCGCTGAGCAACAACCCCACCAGCACCGCTTCGGACTGCAAGGGCAGCAGGCTCGCGGCGCCGAATGCCGCGAGAAACAGCCCGATGTAAGCGCCGAGCATCAATGGGCGGGGTAGTCCGCCACCACCACGTCAGTGCCGTCCTTTTTCAGACCGATTACCTGGTAGGCGTCGCTCATGCCGTCCATTTCCATCCCGGGCGAGCCCATCGGCATGCCGGGTGCGGCAACCCCCAACAGATCGTCACGCTTGCTCAAGGCCAGCACTTGGTCGGCCGGCACATGGCCTTCGACGAACTTGCCGTTGATCAAGGCGGTGTGACACGACGCCAGGCGAGGCGGCACGCCGTGTTGTTGCTTGAACTGGCTCATATCGGCTTCGACGTGGTCTTCGACCTTGAAGCCGTTGGCTTCCAGATGGCTGACCCATTTTTTGCAGCAGCCGCAATTGGCGTCGCGGTGCACTTCGATCGGGATCAGGTCGGCGGCCTGGGCCAGGGAGGAGATGAAGAGGGCGCTCAGGGCGGCCAGACGCAGGTGGGTTCGCATGGGAGTCTCGTCTCGGGTTGCGGCCAAAAAAGATGCATTTTGACCAATTTACCTGACAAGGAGACAGGGGATTGTTTCTAAGTAATACAGAACAGCTGCGCAGCGTTCGGCCGCTCACACAGCCGAACGCACGCTTCGCCAGCAGCTACCGGTCGAGCAACTTCATGACTTCCTCCGGATAACGCAGGCCTGCCGTGGCATTGGCCGGGAATATCGCTTCAAGGGCCTGCAACTCTTCGCGGCTCAGTTTCACCTCCAGCGCGGCCACATTTTCCTCCAGGTATTTACGCTGTTTGGTGCCCGGAATCGGGATCAGGTAATCCCCTTGAGCCAAGACCCAGGCTAAGGCCAATTGGCCGGCTGTCACGCCTTTGTCGGCGGCCAGCGTTTGTACCTGCTGCACCAGCAACAGGTTTTTGGCAAAGTTTTCCCCTTGGAAACGCGGGCTGAAGCGACGGTAGTCGTCTGCAGCGAAGTCATCCGGGCTTTTCAGTGCCCCGGTCAAAAAGCCCCGGCCCAACGGACTATAAGGTACAAAGGCCACGCCCAGGCGCTGGCATGCGACCAGGCAACCGTTCTCTTCCTGATCGCGGCTCCACAGCGAATATTCACTTTGCAGGGCGCTGATCGGATGAACCTTGTTCGCTCGCTCCAGTGTGTCGACCGAGGCCTCACTCAATCCCAGGTAACGCACCTTGCCGGCCTTCACCAGTTCGGCCATGGCGCCGACGGTTTCCTCGATGGCCACCTGCGGATCGATGCGGTGCTGGTAATACAAATCCAGGGTTTCCACGCCCAGGCGCTTGAGGGTGCCGTCGATTGCCGCGCGAATGTATTCCGGGCGACCGTTGACGCCACGCGCGCCGGGGTTGGACGGGTCGCGGACAATGCCGAACTTGCTGGCCAGAAACACCTGGTCGCGCTTGCCGACAATCGCCTTGCCGATCAGCTCTTCGTTGGTGTGTGGGCCGTACATGTCTGCCGTGTCGAGCAGGTTGATCCCCAACTCCAGCGCACGATGCAGCGTTGCCGTGGCTTCGCGGGTGTCCACGCCGGTGGTGTAGAAATCGGTCATGCCCATGCAGCCCAGACCGATGGCTGACACCTGTGGTCCGTTCTTGCCCAGTTGACGTGTTTGCATGAAATGAACTCCCTGTGGATGTAGGCGCTTAGTGTCGATCTCGACAGGACGAAGATAAACCGGCTAAAAGTGCTATCACTGTTCGTAATTTCTAAATAATCATCGAGTCCTGACCATGGATCGTTTAAACGCCATGCGTGTATTCACGCGAATCGTCGAACTGGGCGGCTTCGCCAAGGCGGCGGACAGCCTGCAATTGCCGCGTGCCTCCGTGACCATTCTGATCAAGCAACTTGAGGCCCACCTGGGCGTGCAACTGCTGCAACGCACCACTCGGCAAATCAGCCTGACGCTCGATGGCGCAGCCTATTACCCGCGTTGCGTGCGGTTGCTGGCGGATCTGGAGGAAACCGAAGCCGTGTTTTCCGCTGCTCGCCACAACCCCAAAGGTCTGCTGCGGGTGGATATGCCGGCGGGAGTGGGGCGTTTGATCGTGATCCCGGCATTGCCGCAATTCACTGCACGCTATCCCTTGATCGAGCTGGAAATCGGTTTGAATGACCGGCCCGTGGATCTGATCCGCGAAGGCGTCGATTGCGTGTTGCGGGGCGGCTCGGCTCTCGACGACTCACTGGTGGCGCGGCCGCTGGCCACACTGGATCAGGTCACGTGTGCCAGTCCCGAGTACTTGCAGCGTTGCGGGACTCCGCAGTGTCTGGAGGACCTGAAAGGGCATCAGATGGTGGAATACTTTTCCAATAGCACAGGCAAACGCTACGGACTGGAGTTTGTCGTCGATGACCAGCTGCGATCGATCGACCTGCCCAGGCACGTTTCGGTCAACAGCTCCGATGGCTATCTGGCGGCGTGTGAGGCGGGATATGGCTTGGTCCAGGCTCCGTATTATCACGTTGCCCACCAGCTGAAAGAGGGGCGTTTGATCGAGGTGCTGAGGAACGTGCCGCCACCGGGTATGCCGCTGACGGCGCTCTATCCCCCTCACCGCCAGTTGTCCCGGCGGGTGCGAGTGTTCGTCGACTGGATGGTGGAGCTCTGTGCGCAGTCGGATAATGGATTTTATAGAAAAGACTCAAGCGGCTGAGCGGGCACCGATGGCGTCGGCACAGCGGTGGCCTATCGTGGCGTTGGCGTTCTGCTGTAAATCGTCATGCAACTGTTGCATGTGTGCGCAGTTCAGGTTGAGGGGGCGAGACTGGATACCTCGATGAAACAGGGCGAACCAGCCATTACTACCCGGTGTGGGCATCAGGCCGGTGAAGGCGAAGCCCAGCGCCGAAAAGCTTCGCAAGTCTCGCGTGAAGTGCCGGGACAGTTCGAGTCTGGCGCAGATCGTCCACTGCCTGGGCAGCTGCCAGAGTTGTTGGAGCAAGTGTCTGTTCAAGCGCTGAATGACGATATCGAACCGATGCTGGTGTTGCTTTATTTGCAAAGGCATCTCGGACCGTGACGCCATATCCCGCCGGGTTCCGAACACCGAGCACAGGTGCTTCATGAACGCCCGGTAGCGTTCAGGCCAGGGGATGTCGGGGAGCGGGCGCTCGTGTCCTTCGACCATGCGACACCCCATTACGATGGTTTCAGGGAGTGGTTCTGCGAATGGCGAAGGGACATAGTCGGGAAGCAATCCAGTGCTGTGAAAACCGATCTTTTCTGCCATGCGTTGAGTGTAGGGATGGTGGGTCACTTGCTTGATCGAGACGCTCGTGAGCCCCAGAGAACCTGACTGCCTCAATAACTCGCGGCCCAGGCGGGTTGCGATACTTTGTCCCTGTGCGGTGGGATGCACCACGCTGAGCGCCAGTTCCGCGGTATTCGAAAGCGTGTCGCGACACAATGCGGCATGCCCCAGAACGCGTGCGTCGCCCACGGCAAGCATCGATTGCCAGCGCCCCGCGGCGTGGTGTTGACTGATCATACTCGGCAGGTAGACATCCGGCTGAACGTAATGATCGCCGTAGACCTCTCGAAACAGTTGGCTCACGGCACCTGCGTCGGAGGGGCGGTAGGCGCGAAATATCAACCGGGTCATCACACAGACCCCAGCGAGGGAGTGTCATACACTCGCAAATCCACCACCCTGAGTTGTTTGCCCGAGCGAGGGTGAAGCTTCAGCTCTGTGGTTGTGCAGGTCAGCACCCGCAATTCCAGCAGACCCTCGCGGCTTAGCTCGTCGATGGCGGGGTAGTGGGCAAGCAGCGCCTCACGCAGTGCACGGCGATCCGGTTCGACGGTTTGCAAGTGAGGTTCAGGCACCCACCTCACGCTCAACAGATCTTTGTGACCGGTCTGCTCGATCAGCAATTGCCATTGCTCTGTGCGTGCTGCACGTTGAACGATCTCGTGTATTTCTTCGGTAAACAGCGACAGCACACCTACTCGTATACGTTGACTATGGGCACTGCGGCCCTTGAGGGCGAATTTACGCATCGGGGTTGCGGTCGGTTCACGCCAACAAGCACGGTCTCCTACCGGGTAACGCAGCAGCGGCATGAGCTGGCGTGTAAGGTTGGTCAGTACCAACAACCCGATGCGATCGCATTCTTCAATCACTTCACCAGTGTGTTCATCGATGATTTCCAGCAAGGTTTGTGGTTCGAATACCCGATGCTCGCCCAATGCACAGTCGCGATCGCTGGCACCAATGAGTCCGGCGTCTACGCTGGCATAGCCAATAGAGGCAATGCGTGCGTTGGGGAACACTTCTGCGAGAATTGCCAACTGCGGAGCAAACAGGCTTTCACCGCCATACAGCAGCGTCTCGACCCCGCACAAGACACGCTGATGTTGCGCCAGGTAGGCCGCGAATCGCAGTAACTGTGCAGGCACTCCGGCCAGAACATTGATCCGATGTCGTGCGATGGCATCCGCCAGTACGTCGAGCTCGACGCTTCCGGTAAACGGAAATTCACAGATAGGTCGCCCGACATGAGCCAGGGAGTCGTGGATAAACAGAAAGCTGGCGTAGAGATCCCCTGAAAAAAACAGGTTGGCCACCCGGTCGCCGTTGTTCAGTTGAGCTGAGAGGCTGGCGCCGAACGTGCTGACCAAAGTTTGCCATTCCTCGGAGGAGTAAACCGCAAGTTTGCCCTGGCTGGTCGAGCCGCCGGTTTTAAATACCAGTGCGTCATCGACATCTCCGGTCAGGACTGACCAATGACTCAAGTCGTTGCTACCGGACCAATAGTCGGCCACATTGGTTAATGGGAGATCTTTTAAAGTAAGCCCGTTCGCGGGCAAGTGTTCCAGATGTTTACGGTAGAAGTTGGAGTGTTGTCTTATATAAGGTACAAGTTGTTCAAGCGAGTAAGTTGGCTTCACGGCGTTCTCTTTTATAGTGAGCGTCTTGCGTCGACTTTTTTATTTTCGTTGATCGATAATTAACGGTGTTTTGCCGCTGTGTTTGTTTCGGGTGAATGCTTGTTCAGCGCATGTCGTCACCTCCACAATTAAAAGTTCAGCGCGCACCGCATTCGCCAAGGCTTCGTGGGTCAGCAGTTTTTCGTGTACCCACGCGGCGTCTGCATCCGCGCGAACGTGCATTCGTTCGATCCCGTCGGCGTTGTGGTCCAGGACCACTTGAATGGGGGATCCCACACTGAGTTCCAGCGCCGCAGGCGAAATGAATTCCGTGCCAATCCGCACCAGCTTGCCGTGTCGACTCAGCAGTTCGAATCGCGGCGACTCCAGTCCGCAAGGGCAAATCCCGGGTATCCAGCGGCCGGTGTCGCCGATGTCATATCGGTGCACGCGCTGACCTTGTCGGGCGCGAGACGTAAACAACAGACGGCCGATCTCATCAGCCTGCACTGGAACATCCTGTTCGAGATGAACGATTTCCAGGTGCTGGGTTTCGCTCATCAAATGGAATACGCCGTCCGCCGTTGCCCGGCAGGCATGCCCCAGGGGGCCGGCATCGACGGAGCCATACAGGGCGGAGCGAATCGTCGACACCCCACAACTTTCCATCAGGCGCCGACTGGCTTCTCCCGGATGTTCGCCGCCAAGGAATACTTTTCCGATACCGGCATAAGCGCGAAGTCGGGCCTGCTCTTTGAGAAACAGGCGATGCAGCGTACTGGGCATGCCGATCAGCACGGTGACACGCTGCTCCACGATCAGTCGGGCGATTTCGCTGAAGTCATCGTCCTGGGGAGCCCCCATGGGCAAATGCACAACACCCATCTGTTCAAGAATGTTGGAAAAACTGAAAAAACCACCATAAAGGTTGCCGCCGTAGAACAGGTTCATCACCCGGTCCAGAGACGGATCGAGGCCGACGCAGAACATGCCATCGGCTGCGGCGCGCATTTGTCGTTGAAAGTCTGGATAGCTGAATCCAGCCAACGCCGGCGTCCCGCTGCTTCCGCCGGAACGGAAGTACAGCTGTGCTGCGGACCCGATTGGCTGGGCCATAAAAGTGCATTTGTCCATGATCGGGTCATTAGATGTGTCAGGGGCGGGCGGAACCGGGTCGAGCGTCGCACGGCCCGTCGACACATGCGGGGGCAAACTCACCGAGAGGCGGCGACTCAGACGCGACAGCGCGTAGAGGCCATCGTGGGGCTCACCGGTGTAGCCGTCATGGATCGACTCGCAAGGCGCAATGCGGCTGACGCCGGCATTGACTAATGTTCGAACGATCTCAGGCGTTTTTGCCGGGTGGCACATCAACGCGCAGCTTTGCAGGAAGTTGCGCCAGGGCTGCAGTGTCTCGGCGAGCAGATGCTGCGGAACCGGTTTGAGCAGAATCGTACGAAACAGTGGTGACGGCGCGAGGGTCTGATGGTGCTCCCAGATGACACGCCATCCGAGGCCAGTCCACACTTGGCCGGTCTGATTGGCAAAGCACTGGTCGAGCCGCGCCATGGCGGTGCGGGTGGTGATTTCCGATGCTTCCTGATCTGTCGGCGTTAACGCTGGCCAGTGTGGGGCGCGACGGATGAAGGCTTCGGCCAGTCGATCTCCGAGGTTCTGCAAGACGGCCGGATCGTTGCTGTCCACCAGCACCCATTGAGGGCTGGAGCACGCCTGCTGATCCAGTCGACAGACTTCATCCACCAACGCATCGAGCGCCGAAGAGGTCGCCGCGTCAGGTGAGAGATAGGCGAAGCTGATTTTGTGTCCCCAATCGATCCAGCGACAGCCGGACGGGATCTGCTGACGGATCGATTTAAGCGCCGTTTCCCCGCCCCAGGCGGACACTCCATCGGCCTTGGCGCAGAGTTGAGCGATGCACGAGGTCTTCACCGGCAGAACCGCTACGAATTCGGCCAGTCTGCCGCTGGTGTCGCACCGCACAAGGGCGGCGAGCAACTGTGCGGTCAAACCCTGATCGCTGGAGCTGGGGCGAAGCCAATTGATGTTGCCGGCCAGCAGGCTTTCGAGGATCGCGCAGAACGCCAGCATCGGCGCATTGCCCGGGGTGATATGCACCACCAGCCCCAACGGGTGCCAGCTTTCGAAGCAGGGCTGCCGGTAGTCGATGCGTCGTAGCGAACGCGGTAGCTGGCCCAGTTCCCGCTCAAGCTTGGTGCTCAAGTTGCTGTGTTGGCAGAAATCGATCAGCCCTTGATATTGATCGTCGTCGAGGGACAGATCCAGGCTACGAGTTTGCAACTGCGTCGCAAAGCGAGCGGCGGACTCGATCACGATATCGCTGTCGATCGGCGTAGCCAGCAGCCGGGGCAGCGGTTGCTGAAGGAGGTCGAGGGCGCTTTGGGCAGAGATGTCGTCGCGCAACTGGCCATTGATCAGGTACATATCAAGCCCCCCCGATCAGTTCTGAAGCGGCCATGGCACAGCTGCGACTGGCGGTGGTGCCGGCACGTCCATGCAGCTCGAACCAATCGGTCTTCAGGCCGCATCCGCAACTTGTGCCGGGGTGCAATGTCGCCAGATCGCCCATGACCACAGCATGAGCAGGGCTGGACGAAATGTACGGGGAGACGAATCCCAGCAAGCCGCGCTGGCCGTAGGGCTGGACGGTGAAATCGGATGGGTTGCGCACGAAAACCTTCGAGTAAATCGGTACATGAAAATGATGGTGGGCACACTGGATATAGGGCACGGCATGCTCTACGGCGCCGTAACCGTCCCGACAGCGGGACAGGTCGATAGCCAATTGCCGGTTGATTCGGGCATATAACTGATGCAGGGGAATCTCCTGCGCGGCCTGGGTTTTCCAGCCACCTCCCAGAAACACCAGTGACTGGGCAGGCAACTGCAAGTCGGCCACGCCGGTGTCTTCCATGTGTTGCAGTGCATGGGAAAGGAATGCCGGAAAACCGATAATGCGAACGGGCAATCCTTCCTCGGCAAACTCCCGCAAGGCACGAATCACACCGAAAAGGTCGAATTCGTGGCCTTTTCCGGTCAGGCGCAAGCCGTAAACGACTCGGTTGACGGGGGCATAGCTGCAAAGAAACTGATCGGTGTAGGCCGTACCCAACGTGGTGGCCGCTTCGGGTTCATAGCTCAGGAGCAGGTAATTGCAGGGGATGTCCGGGGTATCCCAGCCGTAATGCCTGAAGATATGGCTCACCATGCCTTGTGCCGCAGTCATGCTGCGCTGGTCGTAGCGCATGCGACTCTTCTGGCCACTGGTGCCGGAGGATGTCAGCTCCAGCGCATCTTCGCCTGTGGGGCCGAGCAGCAAATGACGTTTGAAGTAATTGGCGAAAATCGGCGGCAGCCTGGACCAGTCATCCAGTGTCTCCAGGGTGTTGACATCGAGCCCATTGGCATTCAGCCAGCGTTCGTATCCGGGCGTGTGATGACAATGAAACAGGCTGATTTCACCCATCGCCTGATCGAACAGACCTTCTGGCATGGATTCCAGGCAATAGGGTTGTGCTAACGCGCAAAGCGCATCGGTGTGGGGTAGATGGATCATCAAAAGACCTGTGGGGTGGTGTCAGACGGCAAGCGTGATATGAGAGCTGCGCAGAAACAGTCGCAAGGGCGCCAGGCACAAGAGTCCCGTGAGACCGGCCATCAGGGCGAAAGCTTCAAGGCTGTCACCGGCACCCAGTGCGGCGATAATCGAGCCGCCGCTACCCATGACGGCGATGGAGATCATGCCGATCATGGCCGAGACCAGGCCTTTGCTGTCGTCGCTGGAGAACAGGGCGAGCCGGTACAGCGCCGCATTGCTCATGCCAAGACCGATGGCGTAAAGCGATAGGCAACTGACCAACAGCACCGTTGAAGCACCGGTGAACGTTATGGTGATCAATGCAATGAGCCCGCCGCAAAATGGCCAGAGCGCATATCGAATCAGTTGGGGCAGTTCAGTGTTGGCAATCAATCGGTTGAGTATCAGATTGCCGAGAATGACGGCTGCAAATACCGGGATTTGCCACAGGCCATACTGCGGAGGAGAAAGTCCCTGGCTCTGGATCAGCAAGATTGGCGCCAAGCCGATCCAGGCAATCAACGGCAGGCTCATTAGTCCCAGGGCGACGCTAGCGCTCAGGAATTGTGTGTTGGTGAGCAACGCGGCATATCGGCGCACAGTGCCGTTCCATTCAAAGGGCACTGCGGCCAATTGTTGACCGTCCTGGCGCACAGTGCCCACGGTTTCCGGCATGAACAGGTAAAGCCCCAGCCAGACCAACGCACCGCCGATACCCAAGAGCAAGAACAGCTCTCGCCAGGAGATCCATTCCAGAACCAGGCTGCCGAGCAGGGGGCCAAGCAGTGGGGAGAGCAGGGCAACGTTCCCCAGCAACGCCATGATTTTTACCGCATCGGCTTCGCAGAATACTTCTTGCAAGGCTGGGTAACTGACTGCGATGACAAATCCCAGCCCCATACCCTGAATCAGACGCAAGCCGTTGAAGGCAACAATGCTCTGCGCGTAGAACGCAGCGGCACAGGCCAGGGCGAACCCGGCACAACCGAGCAGCAACAGCCGGCGGCGACCGTAGTGATCAGACAGCGGACCTATAAGCCATTGCAGAAGAATGCCGCCAATCAAATAAAGATTGAAGGCATATGGAACGTGGCTCGGGCCGGCACCCAGTTGATCGGTTACGGTCAACATGGCCGGCATGATCATGTCGCTGCCCATATAAGTCAGTAGTTCGAAAAGAGTGATTGCAAGGCAAAAGCCAAACAAATGATGGGGGCTGATATTGATTAACGGCTTGAGCATGGCATCCCTGTTTTACTCGAAGTTGGACGGCGGATTTATTTGTGATGTTCCGAGAGTAGACATTGATCCCGAACAGCTCAAACTCACGATTGAGACTTAAAGCTTCAATGGTTTTCGCTATATTTCGAGGTGTGGGAGCACGCAAAAAAAGGTGGATTTGGCTGACAGACTGATTGGAACAGTCATGTACGAAAAATGCCCGCTAGAGAGCGGGCATTTATTCAGTGGGCCAAAGAATGATTATTTTCTTACGAACGATTGGCTGAATATTCGTCGTTTATGTCAGCTGTTTTAGATCATCGATGTTGATAGTAGCCCGGTCCGCCACGGTCGTAATGGTGGCCGCCATGCCAGCCGTTATTAGGAAAAATGATGCAGCCACTCAGGGTCAGGAGGGCGAGCAGTGGAATCAGCCGTGTGATTCGACGGAGCATTTCAAAAATCCTCATGGTTATCGCCGCAATGAAGTCAAAACTCTTCATCGGCTGTAACATGAGACCCCGTTTGCAGCCTCTCATTCGCGCAGAACTGTAGGGGTTTGGTATGCAATCGGATACAAACCGGATACATTTTTTTGGTTCAGGAACCCGTAATGACCCAGTCACAACGTTTGAAATACTCGATTCTGATTTCCCTGGTGGTACTGGGGATCATGTTCGGCCTTTCCTGGCTGCAAAACGCAGGGTTCATCAGCGAGAAGCTGTTCCAGTACATCGCCATTGGCGTAGCGGTGATCGTGGTGGTGATCAATGGCGTGATGCGTCGCAAGGTCAAGCCTTGAGCGACGCCTGCTGGCCTGATTGCTCACCATGAAGGACGGCGACAGCCTGTGGATGCAGGCTGTAGCTTTTGTCTGGATTGAGCGTAATCACGCCTTCACTGCACAAGCGTTTCAACACTTCGCGGACACTGAGAAAGGACAGGGGAATGTCCAGGTCCAGCAAATGACTGTGCACACCGCGCACACCCAGGCTGCGGTCGCCTTCGGCGGCGCTTAGCAAGGCGTCGATGACTTTCAGGCGAATCAGGCTGGTCCGCAGGCCAAAGCATTTGAGCAAAAACCTGATCCGTTCGTTGCCCTGGCGTTCGGTCTGTTGATCGCAAGCACCGGAGCTCATGGCGCTGCCCTTTGATGCATGGCTACCATCCGTTGGCAGTTGCGGGTTGTACATGCAAAAACTCCTTTCCAGAGCCTGATCATTAAAATGTGATGGGTGCTCTTGATCAATAAGACGAACGAGCCGGGAAATAATGAAGACCTGCATGTAGAAAATTTGTCGCCGCGACGTCAGCGCTCTGTGAGAAGGGCATTGGGGATGCCCTCAAAGACCTAATTTTTTTGGTGTTTGCTTCGTTTTTCTGGAAGGCGCATTGCGTGTCATACGTCTTTTCGATCAGGAGCGAGCGTGATTATTTCCAGGCAGTTAACCAGGTTGAGCCTGGCGGGTGTGTTTCTGGGGCTGAGCCTTGCGGCAAACGCGCGCAGTCAGCCAGAGCAGGCGACGGCCGACATCCGTCGAACCAGTTTCGGCGTACCGCATATCCGCGCCGAAAACGAGCGCGGGCTCGGCTATGGCATTGGCTATGCCTACGCTCAAGATAACTTGTGCTTGCTGGCCAATGAGATCGTCACCGTCAATGGCGAGCGTTCGCGGTATTTTGGCCCGGAGCAGGTGACACTCGAGGAGCGCGGCAACCTGGCCAGCGATCTGTTTTTCAACTGGCTGAACACCCCCGAGGCTGTCGCCGGTTTCTGGCAGGCGCAAACTCCTGAAGTACGTGAGCTCATTGAAGGCTATGTGGCGGGTTACAACCGTTCGCTGACAGAGCGTCGAGCGCAAGGTTTACCGCAGCAATGCCAGGGCGAATGGGTGCGCGCAATTACCGCCCAGGACCTGGTCAAGTTGACTCGTCGATTGTTGGTCGAAGGCGGCGTGGGGCAGTTTGCCGAAGCGCTGGCCGGCGCGACTCCGCCTAACGCCGTCGCTCATGTGGCAGGCGACCCGGACTCGTTCCAGTTGGCGGCTTCGCGCATGCAACGCTTCGCTCTGGATCGCGGCAGCAACGCCGTGGCGGTTGGCAGTGAGCGTTCGTTCAACGGTCGCGGAATGCTGCTGGCCAATCCGCATTTTCCTTGGGCGGGCGGGATGCGTTTCTATCAGATGCACCTGACCATTCCCGGCAAACTGGACGTGATGGGCGCCGCGTTGCCCGGTCTGCCGATGATTAACATCGGGTTCAATCAGCATCTGGCATGGACCCACACCGTGGATTCGTCCAAGCACTTCACCTTGTATCGCCTGCAACTCGATCCGAAGGAGCCGACCCGCTACCTGCTCGATGGCAAGTCTTTGCCGATGAAAAAGCAGACGCTGGCGGTCAGCGTGAAGCAACCCGATGGCCAGACCCGGCAGATTTCCCATGTGGTCTATAGCTCGGTGTTCGGGCCGATTGTGCAATGGCCCGGAAAACTGGACTGGAATAATCAGTTTGCCTACAGCCTGCGCGATGCCAACCTGGATAACGACCGGGTCTTGCAACAGTGGTACGCGATGAACCGTGCCACCAGTCTCAAGGATTTACAGGCTTCGGTGCACAAGATTCAGGGGATCCCGTGGGTCAACACCCTGGCGGTGGACGATCAGGGGCAGACGCTTTACATGAACCTGTCGGTGGTTCCGAACGTCGGTGCCGAGAAGTTAGCCAAGTGCAGCGATCCGCGAGCGGGGTTACAGATGATCCTGCTCGACGGCTCCAACAGTGCTTGTGCCTGGGACATCGACCCGCACGCCGCGCAAAAAGGTATTTATGCGGCAGACAAATTGCCGCAACTGCTGCGTAAGGATTTTGTGCAGCACTCCAACGATTCGGCCTGGATGGCCAACCCGGCGCAACCGCTCACCGGTTTCTCGCCGTTGATCAGTCAGGATAGCCAGCCATTGGGGCTGCGTTCGCGCTTCGCACTGGAGCGTCTGGGCAGCTTGAACAAGGCCGGCCCTGTCGCTGCGGCGGATCTGCAACGCATGGTGATGGACGATCAGGTGTATCAGGCGGCCCTGGTGATGCCGGACCTGCTGCAATTCTGTGCCACGGACCTCGGCACCGATGCGCCGACGCTGACGCCCTTGTGTGCGAGTCTCAAGGCTTGGGATCACCGAGTGAATCTGGACAGTGGGCTGGGCTTTGTGCATTTTCAGAACGTCATGCTGGCGTTGCAGCAAACCCCTGACTTCTGGCGTGTGGCGTTCGATCCGAAGGACCCGCAACACACCCCGAGTGGCCTGGCAACCGAACGGCCGGAAGTCGCCAAAGCGGTTCGAGCGGCGATGCTGGCTTCGGTAGAGAAGGTCGAGACCCTTGGCCTGAAGGCCGACAGCCGCTGGGGAGATATCCAGGTGGCCAGCAGTGGCGGGCAGCAAACGCCGATCCACGGCGGGCCGGGCACGCTGGGTGTGTATAACGCTATTCAAAGTGTGCCGAGAACCGACGGCAAGCGCGAAGTTGTCAGTGGCACCAGCTATTTGCAGGTGGTGACGTTCGATGACAAAGGGCCGCAGGCCCAGGGTTTGCTGGCATTCTCGTTGTCCAGTGACCCGGCGTCGAAGTATTCCCGGGACCAGACACAGGCCTTTTCGAAGAAACAGTTGAGTGTGTTGCCGTTCACTGAGCAGCAGATCACGGCTGATCCGCAGTACCAGGCTCAGACGATCCGCGAGCAGGATGAAAAGGTGGGGAAGATCGTCGCGCAGTAACAGCAACAGCGTTTAAATGAAAAGTGAAGGCCGCACCCCGCAAGGGTCCCGGCCTTCAGCTTTTTGGGGCTTGTTGCGGCATTGAGTTGAGGACCGGATTGCCGTCCTGGTTGCGGGTCAGGTAGACCGGTAGCACCTTGGGCAACGAAGCCACCAGGCTGTTGAGCTCTTTGATGTTGTAGATACCGCCGAGGCGAATCGAACCAGCGCTGTGGTCCGCGAGCATCACCGGTTTGTTCAGATAACGATTGATCAGGGGCAGGGCATCGGTCAGCGCCAGGTTATCAAGCACCAGTTTGCCGCTGCGCCAGGCCAGCGACTGGTCGTTGGCATAGGTCTGGCTGACTTGCGGGGTGAAGTCACCGTGTCTGTAACGCGCCTGCATCGCAGGTTCCAGACGTAGACCGTCGCCGGGCAGGGCATCGTTGCTGGTCACCAGCACGGAACCCTCGATCAAGTTCACGCGGACCTGGTCTTCATACATCCAGACGTTGAATTGGGTGCCGGTGACGCGAATCCTGCCGTCGCCCGCCCTGACAATGAACGGATGCTGCGCATCGTGGCTGACGCTGAAGAAGGCTTCGCCTTTTTTCAGCGTGACACGTCGTTGATCCTTGTAATTGCTGAACGTCAGTTCACTGCCCAGGTTCAGCTCCACCTGGCTGCCGTCGCCCAGCGTGACCTGACGAACATTATCGGTCGCCTCGAAATGCTGGTAGGCATTGGGCAGCCACCCCAGGTTCCATCCGGTATACGCCGCCAGGGGCAGCGCCAGGGCGCAGACGGTGGCGGCGATGCCGAAGGTGCGCCAGGGCGTTGCCGGTTTGAGCCGAACAGCCGGTATGGCGGATTCAGGACGAGGCAAATCCCCCGCAACATCCCAGATCTCCAGCATGGCTTCGTACTCGAAGGCGTGCAGCGGATGAGCATCACGCCATCGCTCGAACGCCAGGCGTTCCTCGGCCGTGCAGTCGGTGGCATGCAGACGCATGCACCAGTGCGCAGCGGCATCGGTGATGGCGTCGTATTGGGCTTGGGAGAGAGAGTGGTCGGTCATTGACTCATCCTGATTTCCTGCATTCTAACCTTGAGGGGAAGCCTGCGAGAACAACCGTCATGGCATTTCCCCATCAAAGTGGCGCTTATTTTTATGGTTCAAGGCGTGCCGGTGTGCAACTGGCGCCCTAACTGACCGATTAACCAGGACACGCTATCAGCATTGCCGAGTTGCACAGCCAGTCTGGTCGTCGAGTCCCTCATGAAGCGCTTGCGGGCATCGTCCAGAGTCTGTTCACCCGTTAATTTCAAAACATGTTCCAGCATCCGATCAGTATTCTCGTAAGTGGTACTGCCAAAATCTTCCCATAGCCCGGAATCAGCATTCTCGAGCCTGAACAGCTGATTCAAGGGTGACTTGCTCGATAAGGCGGTCCGCTGAACATCAGTCAATGCTTTTTTGAGCTGCCTGGCCCGGGCGCTCGACGTTTCTATCAAGTCGGCAAAAGGTCTGGAGGCGTCGAGATAACCAAGGTCTTCTGTGTCGCACACTATGTGCGACAGTTCGTGGATCAAGGTGGAGGCGCGGGCATGAGGCCGGATGGGGAAGGATGCATCAGACATATAATTGCGGTAATGGTCTAGCTGCGGGAGAAAGAATTTCTCTGCCAGGTAGACTTTCCGCTGGAGGTCCGTAGGAATCGTGAAGGCGAAAGTACTTTCCCTTTCTTCATGGGTTCTCCCGACCACAAACCGCCTGGACTTGGCATCCCTGAGTGTGGGATCCAGCAAAGCACCAAAAATATCGCCGACGACTTTTTCGAGCATCGTCATATGCTCGGGCAGCACGGTCGGTACATCGAGAAACTCCATAATGAGCTGATGTACAGGAGTGTCCTTGTTACCCGAGGTTCTGAGTAGTTGCAGGTTGCGAAAAGCGTTCCAGGCATACGTGGTCGCCTGGTCAAGACTTTCGTCGATCACTCGAGCCCTGACGGGAAACAGCATGCGGATTTCTGCCATTCCATCGGCTTCGACATTCATGCTTTCCCTTACAGCAAGAGCGGTCTCCAATCTGTTGCGCCTGCTGTAACGCGGAGCCAGCGCTTTCAAATCCAGCACCCATTGTCTGGAGGTGTTCTGGCGAAGATCGGGACCATGGGCATCGTCGCCACCGATGCACCAACGCGCGCCCCGTTTTTCGAGTGGATACACTTTGCCTTCAACCGGGGCATAGTGTTTTTTTGTCGTCGGATGGGTGTAAAGCCCAAGCGTCGGGCTCGGCGTCAACGAGCCCAAGTCGACATCGGGACTCTCATAGCGCTGCAAGTGAGTGCGTTCGGGAGCGGTGATGTCGACGTCTTTCCATTTGAACCGGGTGTCGGGTGTTGCGGGTGTCGGCTCATTCGCGGACAAGGATGAGGGCGTCTGGTTTTCCATCGATTGTCGCAAGGTGGCGAGTTGCCCGATGCCGCTGATGAAAGCCTTTATCGCGGGGCCCCACTTGTGCGTTTGCAGGTCTTCGGCGGACTGCTTGATGTCCCGGTAACTGCGCCATACCGTGATCGGATAAGCGAGCTTACCCATGCAAAACGTAAAAGCCTGATGCAAGTCCTCACCCAATACATGCTTGATGGTTGCCCATTCGCCCTGAGCATGGTTGTCCGACTGACACCCCAGTAAACGAGCGAGTAACGCAGCATTGTCGTTGAACAAGTGCCTGAACAGGTTTCCCTTGATCGGACTGGACGCCAGAGTGACTTCGCTGAGGGGATGACTGGTGTGCGCCATCCGGTTTTCCACCAGGATCCGATCAGGTTGCGGCAGATTCTTGAGTACCCAGTGATGCAGCGCGCCCCGGGTCTTCATTTCGGTCACCAGTTGTCGTTCATTTTCATATTCTTTCACGCCATGCCGAGGACTATAGGGCGCTATAAGCACCTGTGGCCCTGCGTTGTCCGACGTTGAACCGATCAAATAGAGGCCTGGCACTTTGATGGTCTGCCCACTCTTGATACCGATGAACTCAAGTGGGCGGATGATCGCCTTTGCGCCGTCGACTGCGGCACGGGCGATGGCGTCGGGCATGTCCATGACTTGCCGGATCAGATCAAACCCGGTCTCGCTCAGGCGCTCCTGCAGTTTTTCCGAATGGGCGTAGTGCATCAATTGCCAGGGCAATTGCGTGGCGAACCGCTTTCTGCGATCCGCCGCACTGACGTGTGTATCGGCAAACGCAGTGTTCAATATCGCTTGCTGATGCTCGCCCAGCTTCAGGTTACGTATCAGGTCTTTGATGTAACTCTGGTCCATGTCGTCAGGAATGGCGGTGGCATTAAGCGACATCAGCTTGAAGGCGGTTTGTTCCAGATCCTTAATGTGGGTCAACGCAAACTCGGTCAGGGTTTGTATCACTGCCCCGGATGTCGGACGTGGGCGGATGTGTATCTCGACATTGTCTGGGTCAATGTCGAAGGCGTCTGCCTTGAGTTGCTTCTGCAATTCATGGTGTGCCGTGCGCGCCAACGTGCGAATGCCGCTCAGGTAGTCCTTGTCATCGGTGGCGTTATTCAGATATTGCTGAAGCAGCTCGCCGTGCAGCATCTGGTCGGCGATAGAGGCCTTTGCCAGCCATGCCGGAAGCAATTGCTGGGTTGTCAGGGACCTGGCGATGTCCGTTGCACGTTGTAACCCCGTCTTCGGTTCGCGCAGTGCCACCAGGTTCAGCAGTCTGGATAGGTTCGTAACGGAAAGCGGTGTCTTCAGTGCATCCTCGATGGACGTCAGGTCGAGGTGGACATTGGGCCTTTGTACATGATCGAAGAAATTGCCGTGTACCCGCTGCAGAGGTGCCAGGCTCACTATCTGCCTGGGCAATCGCTGGCCGCGTTCGAGGTTTTCCAACAGCGTGCTACGTTCATCTTCGTCTTGCAGGCGTCTTTCAAGTTCGGTCAGCAAGGGTTTGAGTGACGGGAATGCTTCAAAGCCAAGCGCCGGGGTCCATACAATGGCCTTGCCCGAATGTATCGGGTCCAGTCCGCCTCGTTCAGTCAGCACAAAACAACTGGCCAGTTTCAACAAGTCGGCGGAGTTGCCCACCTTAAGCGCCAGAGAAAAGACGTCGGGCAGAAAGCCGTTAAGTGCAGTGCGTTGCAGGCGTACCGGGGTATCGAGCACCGTTTTGATGATCGCCTGTTCCGTTGCACCTAACGTATGGGCGACGGTTCGCAGTTTGAGTTCGCTGCGTAGCGCCGTCGACAGGGTATGGGTGAAGCTTGATTGCAAGCCTTCCAGCGATGAACCGACGAGACGTTGTGCTTCAGCGACCGTGCGGGTTGCGGTGGGAATGGCGGGGTGGTTTTCAAGGCGTTGTTCGAGCGCCTGTTCGACCGTGGAGAGCAGGTTCAGCTGTTCTTTGGCCGACTCGGCGCGCACGGTGGCCGGTTGCGCGCTCCAGCGCTGGTCTGCTTGGGTGCTCCAGCGCCCGGCGGCGTCGGGGACCAGCAGCCGATCGTCGATCAGACCTCGAACATCCAGTGCTTTGTCGAGCAGGGCGTGGAGGTTGAGCGTGCCTTCGCTTTCACGGTACCGGCTCAAGGCGTAGCTCAGGTTTTGCAATTGTTTGGCAAGCACGTCTGCCATCAGTTGTTCAAACACCGGACCGACAATCAGTTCACCGATAATCACTGGATCGTGGGGTTTCAGGTCAAGAAACGTGCTGCGCTCATCCAGCGACATGAAGTTGAGCAGCGTGTCTTCATGGCCTTCGCTTTTCAGCATGCGCAACACGATGTTCTTGATGGCGGACAGGTCGCTCGTGGCCTCGATGCCTCGGGATTGGGTGTACAAAAAACCGAGAGTATCGTCACCGCCGATCATCAAGGTCGAGGCCAGTTCTGCATAGTGCTTGTAGGGGGCGGTGACACGCACTTTTTCGATACGCAGAGAAGCGCCCGGGGTGGGCATGAGGCTGATGTTCATAAGGCGCAGGTGTTGCTGCACGGACAAAACACCTTGCTGGCATTTGAGCAACAGATTCACGTGATAGGTGTCGCGCATGCACTCGGTTAAAAACTCGGCGCGTGATCGTCCGCCATCCATGGGCATGTTCCAGAACGTCTCGAGCAGGCTTTGCAGGTGCGGTGTAAAACTTTGCGCGATTTCCGTGATCGCACTTTCCCATGCCCGGTTATCGGCGTCGCTGCTCATGCCGTGTCGGGGGTTGGAAAAGATCCGGTAGTCGCCAACGGGCCATTGATTGGTCAGGTAATACTGCAGAAGGGCGGCGTCCAGCGGTAGCGCGGACGTCTTATGGCTATATTCGGTATTGTCGAAGGCCGAAACGGTGCTGATAAAACTCTCTACTCGCGTGTGGCGCTGATCCAATCCAGGGAAGGACCTGGCCAAGGCAATCTTGAGGGTTTCATCGAGCATCGACTGCAGGGTCGGAGTCTTTATCAGCTCGCCCATCATCGCCTGGATGTTGTGTGCCCCATTGCGCTCGAGGATAGCCTCCTGATCCTGAAATACCGCCCCTTCGATGGCTTGTATGGTGATGTCTGGCGTGGCGGCGGCCAGCACAGCGGTGCGTTGTTCGATTGAGAGGTAGCGCAGTAATTCTCGCTTTCCGGTGTCCTGCACCAGCCACTCCTTGAGTTTGCTTTTCGCGTCGTCCATGTCGGCGAATTTGATCAGACCTTTCCAGGGTGTGTAGAGCGTTACCTCGCCGTCATTGGGCCGGCTTATGGCAAAGGCACCGGCCAATGGAATGTCGGCCGCGCCAGTCTGGCTTAGAAGCAATCGGTCGACGTGCATAGGTTTGTTGTGTGTCTTGCGCGCTACCTGGGTCGGGAGGTAAACGCCCTTTAACCATTTCAGGTCATCAAGGGTGAAATTCAGCGCTTTCTCGCGATCACCGGGCTGTTTGGCATTGGATGCACGTTCTGCCTCGTCGAAAAAATACGGCAGTGCTGGAGCAGTCATGATTTTTCCTCGATGGGCTGCGATCGATGGCGATCGCAGGTCGTTGGCTCGAGGGAAAACAGTAGGGCCAATGGAAAGCCCGGGTGCGGTACATATTGCTTGAGCTTATCCTTTGTCGCAGGCTTGACAGGACGCCGGTAAAACAGCGCTTAATCGACGACTTTTTTCGGTTGCCCTGCAACCTCGCTTGACCTGTTGCCCATACCCAATAATAAAACCGGAGCTTCAGATGACCGCATCGCCTGAAATGGCCGTCAACTCGAACACACAAAACCTCGATTTCGACGCGCTCGTTCAATTGCTCGAACAGATTTTCCTGCGCCATGGCACCTCAGCCGATGTCGCCAGAACCCTGGCCCTCAACTGCGCCAGCGCCGAGCGTGACGGGGCTCACAGTCACGGTGTTTTCCGTATTCCCGGTTATGTGTCGACGTTGCAGAGTGGCTGGGTCAATGGCCAGGCCGTGCCGGTGGTCGAGGACGTGGCCTCGGGTTTTGTCCGGGTTGACGCCGGCAATGGATTTGCCCAACCGGCCCTCGCGGCGGCGCGGCCCTTGCTGGTGGAAAAAGCCCGCAGTGCCGGCATTGCGGTGTTGGCGATCCGCAATTCCCATCACTTCGCCGCCTTGTGGCCGGACGTGGAGCCGTTTGCCGATGAAGGATTGGTGGCGCTGAGCGTGGTCAACAGCATGACCTGCGTGGTGCCGCACGGTGCCGATCGTCCGCTGTTCGGGACCAACCCGATTGCCTTCGCCGCGCCCAGGGCCGACGGTGCGCCGATTGTCTTCGACTTGGCGACCAGTGCCATCGCCCATGGCGACGTGCAGATCGCCGCGCGTAAAGGCGAACGCTTGCCAGCGGGCATGGGTGTGGACAGCCTCGGCCAGCCGACTCAGGACCCGAAAGCCATCCTCGAAGGCGGCGCGTTGCTGCCGTTTGGCGGGCACAAGGGCTCGGCGCTGTCGATGATGGTGGAGTTGTTGGCGGCGGCGTTGACCGGTGGCAACTTTTCTTTCGAGTTCGACTGGTCGAACCATCCGGGGGCCAAAACCCCCTGGACCGGGCAACTGCTGATCGTGATCGATCCGAACAAATCGGCGGGGCAGAATTTTGCCGAACGCAGTCAGGAACTGGTCCGGCAGATGCATGGTGTGGGGCTCAAGCGTTTACCGGGTGATCGGCGTCACCTGCAACGCGCCAAAGCCAATGTTGAAGGCATTGCGCTCGATCCACAGACGCTGGCGAATCTGCGGGAACTGGCTGGGCTCTGAGCCCGCTCCCACAGGTCAATGGCTCACCGCCGACCCAACAAAAGACCAACCACCAGGCCGAAACCCGCAGAGATGGCCACGGTTTGCCATGGATGGCCGCCAATGTAGGTTTCGGTGGCGTCGACCGCGGGTTGGGTCCGGTCACGAACACTGGATAACGAGCTTCGGGCCTGCTGGAGTTTCTGGGCGATTTGCCCGCGAAGGGTGTCCGCTTCTTCTCCGACCAGTGAGGCACTGCTTTTCAGCAGTTTTTCCGACTCTTCGATCAGGGCCTGAAGTTCGCTGAAGACCTGATCCTTGATTTGATCTCCGGCGACTTGATCGGCGGTTTTGCGAGCCATTTGGTGTACTCCTTACAGTGAATGGACAGTGAGCAATGGAGTCTGTGGCGATTGAAAAAGTTGCAGCAGTTTTGCGCGGTGGCGTAACCCTGAAGAAAAATCCAGCGCAGGACATTTCTTCCTACAGTGTAAGATGTCGCCTATTTTACGCAGCAGGTAATTCCCCATGAGCTTCAATCTGGCCGACAAACCCCTCGCCGAGCGCGCAGCGCTTGAAGATGAAAAATCCCGTCTGTTCGAACTCTGGCAAAACAACCTGGGCAAAGCCAAGGGCGAAGCCGCTCGGTTGTTCGGTGAGCGCGCCAAGCGCAAAGGCAAATGGGCGGAATGGGTACGCTCCGAACTCGACGGCATGTCGCCGCCGGAATTCGCGAACATGGTGCGCAGTGAAGTCAATCGCTTGATGGCCGCTAAATAAACGCCCCGGAAAAGATCGCGGCAATCGCTTCACGCACTTTCAACACCACCGGATCGAGCTGTGTGCTGGTGCGCCAGCCCAGTTCGATTGGGTAACGCGGCAGCGCCAAAGGGCAGGGCAGCAACGCCAGTTCACTGAGCGCCGCAATGCTTTGCGCCGCATGGGCCGGAATGGTCGCCACCGCCTGACTGCCCTTGAGCAGATACGGCAACGCGGCAAAATGGGTGGTCGACGCGCATACCCGCCGACTCAATCCCAGCGCCGCCAGGCCTTCATCGGTAATCCCGATAAAACCGCCCGAAGACACCAGAATGTGCTCGCGGGCGACGAACTCATCAAGGCTGAGGATTTGTTGCCCCTCGGCCAGGCTGAGGGGATCCACCAGGCACAGATAACCCCCTTCACCCAACACCTGACGGCTGAGCAGCCGCTCGGCAAACCCGCCTGCGGTGATCGCCAGATCGATACTGCGTTCCATCAAGGCCCGGGCGACGATCTGGCTGTGGGTCTGGCGAAAGATCAGCCGCAGTTTCGGCGCACGGTGAGCGATGTCTTCGATCAATCGTCGCCCGTAGGCGATTTCGAAATCATCCGACAAGCCCACCGTGACCGAGCGCCCGTCGTAATGATGGGCCGCTGGATCGACCATCGCCAGGCTCTGGCGGCATTTGTTCAGTGCATCGCTGACCACCGGTTTCAGCTGGTTGGCCTTGAGCGTCGGCGCAAGACCTCGGCCAGTGCGCACGAACAATTGATCGCCATACACCTCGCGCAGCCGGCGCAATGCCGCGCTGACCGCCGACTGCGTCACGCCAAGACGTAGCGCGGCACGGCTGGCGCTGGACTCCTCATGCAGCGCTTCGAAGACTTTGAGCAAGTTGAGATCGACGGTGGCGATATTCATTTGGTTCATATCATTCAGCAGTGAGTCGGGCTTTATTCATGATCCTGTGGCGCCGGAGAATGAGCAACACCTCATTACTGACGGAGCCACCGTAATGCCCAAGTCAATTGTTGCTGCCCTGCAAATCGGCGCCTTGCCCGGCGGCAAGGCCGACACCCTCGATCAAATCCTCTCCTGGGAAACCGCCATTATCGAATCCGGCGCGGCGTTGGTGGTCATGCCTGAGGCGTTGCTCGGTGGCTACCCCAAAGGCGAGAGCTTCGGCACGCAACTCGGCTATCGACTGCCGGAAGGTCGTGAAGCGTTTGCCCGGTATTTCGCCAATGCCATCGACGTGCCCGGTACCGAGACCGACGCCTTGGCCGGGTTGTCCGCCCGCACCGGGGCCAACCTCGTGATCGGTGTGATCGAACGCGCCGGCAGCACCTTGTACTGCACCGCGCTGTATTTCGACCCGCAGGCAGGGCTGGTTGCCAAGCACCGCAAACTGATGCCCACCGGCACCGAGCGACTGATCTGGGGCAAGGGTGATGGCTCGACCTTGCCGGTGATCGACAGCCAGGTCGGGCGGATCGGCGCGGTGGTGTGCTGGGAAAACATGATGCCGTTACTGCGCACCGCGATGTACGCCAAAGGCGTGGAGGTCTGGTGCGCGCCGACCGTGGACGAGCGGGAAATGTGGCAGGTCAGCATGCGCCACATCGCCCATGAAGGACGCTGCTTCGTGGTCAGCGCCTGTCAGGTTCAGGACTCGCCGCAAGCCTTGGGCGTGGACATCGCCAACTGGCCGGCGGAGCGCCCGCTGATTGCCGGCGGCAGCGTAATTGTTGGGCCGATGGGCGACATCCTCGCCGGGCCACTGCGCGACGAGGCGGGATTGCTGACTGCGGAAATCGACACCGATGACCTGATCCGAGCCCGTTATGACTACGACGTGGTCGGGCACTATGCGCGCCCGGACGTGTTTGAGTTGACGGTGGATGAACGAGCCAAACCGGGCGTGCGGTTAAACACATAAACCCAGTAGAAGGGCCAATGCAGTTCACTTAGGAGTGTCTCGAGTCAGAGAAACCTGTGGCGAGGGAGCTTGCTCCCGCTTGAGTGCGTAGCACTCACAAAAACTCGCAGTGGTTGTCAGATTTTTGGGGCCGCTACGCAGCCCAGCGCGAGCAAGCTCGCTCGCCACAAGGGTAGGCATGACTGATGAGTGCGCTTCGTCTAGTCTTCAGGTGTTCACACCCCTGTCAACGGATGGACTCGCCATGAGTTTGTTACTAGGCCCGATTCTGCAGTTTCGTGGCATCAACAATAATGTCTACAACGTGTCTGCCCTGGTGGTTTCACCCTTGGGCGGGCCACCACCCACGGTAAAAGTGCCCAAGGGTGTGACTGCCGACACACCCTTGGCCATCGCCGATATCCCGCTGCTCAACCCTAATTCCCGCGTCTGGCGCATCGATTTCAAAGCGGCGCAGGATCAGGCCGTTGCCACCAGTTACACGGTTACCGTAGACGGTGCGCAGGCCAACTTCGTCGTTCCGGCCAAGGGCCAGTCGCCGCGCATTGCGTATGTGTCGTGCAACGGTTTCTCCGACCCTAAGGAAATGGAGAAGGTAGACCGGAACAACGAGCGTTGGGAGCACATGTGGGGCGCTCACCAGGGCGAGCCCTACCATCTGCTGTTGATGGGCGGCGATCAGGTTTACAGCGACGACATGCGCAGCAGTGTGCCGTCGATGAAAGCATGGTTCGCCAAACCCTTCGCCGACCGTCAAAAGGCTGCTTACAGCAAGGTGATCGAAGCCGATCTGGACAAGTTTTTCACCAGGCTCTACCTGGAATGCTGGAAACAGCCCGAGATGGCCAAGGTGTTTGGCGCCATTCCGACGGTGATGATGTGGGATGACCATGACATCATCGATGGCTGGGGTTCCTACGATGAAATATTGCATTCAAGCCCGGTGTTCCAGGGGCTGTTTGCCACGGCCAAACGCTATTTCAGGATTTTCCAGCAGCAACTGATCCAGACACATCCTCACCTCAAGCCGTCCGCTGATACCCATCCCTGCGCGATTCCCGGCACTGCTGATGGCTTTCACCTGGGGTTCACCGGCCTGGGCGAGCTGGCTTTGCTGGTTCCCGATCTACGCAGCGAACGTGCGCCGGACTTGACCACCCCGCAGGCCCAACAAACCCGGGTTATTTCCCCGGTCAGTTGGGATGCGATTTATGCCTGGCTGGACAAGGTCCCTGCGCACAAGCACCTGTTGCTGATGTCGAGTATTCCGGTGGGTTACCTTGATTTGCAGGCGGCCGAAAAGGCGCTGGACGTGATGGTGGGGCAACAGGAGCTCGAGGACGATTTACGCGACCACTGGCGAAGCCTGCCGCACCGCAGTGAACGCAAGCGGTTGATCATGCGGCTGCTGGATTTCGCCAATGCCCAATCATGCAAGGTCACACTGGTGTCTGGCGACGTTCATGTGGCCGGGGCCTGCGTGATCGAATCGAAGTTGCCCCGGCATGGCATCGATGGCGCAGGGAAAATCTACCAATTAATTTCCACCGGCGTCGTGCATCCTGCGCCGCCGGTGTTGGCGGTGCACTTTCTGGAGTCCATCGGTGGCAACCAGGAACAGATCGACTACGGCATCACCGGAACCATGTTGCCCGTCGGCGCCAGGGGGCGTTACCTGATCGCCGCTCGCAACTGGCTGGCGATTGAGCCGGATGCAGGCGGCAACGGCAAGACCCGACTGTGGGCCAACTGGCACGTAGAAGGTCTGAAGCATAGTGTGACGCAGGTGATCGACCCCGTTACCTAGCGGGGCGTTACCAGGTGCCGGAGATCGAGCCCGGCAGGCTGAGCTTGCCGCTATCGACAAAACGCATGGTGCCGAACGCCCCACCGGCCAGTTTGCCGCGAAGTACGTAAGGCAGATTGTCCAGTGTCTGCGTCTGACTCAGCCCGAGGGTCTGACGCAGCACCGAGAAGGCCGAAACGCTCACCGGCACCACTATGACTGCTTCGGAGAATCGCGGGATCGAGCCCGACTGGTCGCTGACGCCGGAGGCGAGTGGTCGGCCATTAACCTCTAGATCCAGCGCCACGCCGTTGTAGGCGATCGCGGTTTCATTGGGGTTCTGCACGCGCAGTTTTACCGCGAAGCGCACTTCCAGCTCCTGGCTTTGCAGCGGCTCGATACCGACCACGTTGATGTGCAGCGGGTCGCGACTGGGGAACAAGGCGCAGGCGCTCAGGGAGAGCAATAGAAGGGATAGGGACAGGGCTAGCAATCTGCGCATGAACATATTCTCGTAAAGAAAAAGGCCGAACCGCTCAAAGCTCGGCCTTTGAGCATTACGGACGGTTCAACTGTGCGACAACCACAGGCGACGTGGGTTCACCTTTGGCCGGAACATCCGGGTTCTGCATCACCTGAAGCACCGAGGCTTCCGGGTCGAACTCGTCTTCTTCCAGCTCGATGAACTCTTCGGGCAGGAAGATATTCAGCACGATAGCGCACAACGCACCGACAGTGATCGGCGATTCGAAGATGTTGTGCAGCGCCTTCGGCAGCTCGCGCAAGACTTCAGGCACCGCCGCGACACCCAGGCCCATGCCGAGGGAAATCGCCACGATCAGCATGTTGCGCCGATGCAGGCCTGCCTCGGCGAGGATCTTGATTCCGGCCACCGCTACGGTGCCGAACATCACCAGTTCGGCACCGCCGAGCACCGGTTTCGGCATCAATTGCAGCACGGCGCCGATCATCGGGAACAAGCCCAGCAGCACCAACAGACCGGCAATGAAAAACGCCACATAACGGCTGGCCACGCCAGTGAGCTGAATCACCCCGTTGTTCTGGGCGAAGGTCACCATCGGCATGCTGTTGAACACCGCCGCCATGGCTGAATTGAGGCCGTCGGCCAGCAGCCCGGACTTGATCCGACGGATATACACCGGGCCTTTGACCGGCTGCCGGGAAATCATCGAGTTGGCGGTCAGGTCACCAGCGGCTTCGAGGGGCGACACCAGGAAAATCACCGCCACTGGCACAAACGCCACCCAATCGAAGGAGAAACCGTACTTGAACGGCACAGGCACGCTCATCAGCGGCACGGCGGGCAGGCTGGCGAAATCGACCTGGCCCATGAACCACGCGACCGCATAGCCGAGGGCGAGGCCGATGACGATTGCTCCCAGGCGCAGGAACGGCACGTCCACCCGGTTCAACACCACGATAGTCCCCAGCACCAGTGCGGCAAGCGCCAGGTGGCTGGCCGCACCGAGATCCGCCGCACCGAAACCGCCAGCGATGTCGGTCATGGCGACCTTGATCAGCGACAGGCCCATGAGGGTGATGATGGTGCCGGTCACCACCGGGGTGATCAGCATCCGCAGCTTGCCGATGAACTGGCTCAACACCACTTCGATGAACGCGGCGAAAAAGCACACGCCGAAAATCGTCGACAGGATTTCATCGGTGCCGCCGCCTCGCGCCTTGACCATGAACCCGGCGCTAAGAATCACGCTAATGAACGAGAAACTGGTGCCTTGCAGGCACAACAGGCCGGAGCCTACCGGACCGAACCGCCGCGCCTGCACAAACGTGCCCAGCCCCGAGACGAACAGCGCCATGCTGATCAGATAAGGCACTTCACTTTGCAGGCCCAGGGCGCTGCCCATGATCAGCGTCGGAGTGATGATGCCGACGAAACTCGCCAGTACGTGTTGCAGGGCGGCGAAGACCGTGGCAGTCAGGTGAGGGCGGTCGTCGAGGCCGTAAATCAGATCGTTGTGGCGTGGGGAAGCGGTTTGTTCAGCTGCGGTCATGGTCAGGTGCGTGCCAGAAGGCGGGCCGGTCGGAAAAGGGAGCGCAGGATGCCAGCCGTGGGCATCGAGGGCAACGCTAAACGGTACAGGGGGCATGCACAACACCTGTGGCGAGGGAGCTTGCTCCCGCTGGGCTGCGAAGCGGCCCCAAAATCGGCCAGTCAAACCGCATATAGTGGGTTTGCGACTGCTGCGCAGCCGAACGGGAGCAAGCTCCCTCGCCACAGGAGATCAAACGGGCGCCGCGAATGCCGCAAGCAGATCCTCTTCAAAGGCCTTTTGCGCATCCCCCGGCACTTGTGCGCGATGGCGCGCCAGGTGGAACGCCACCTCGAAACTCATATCGCCCTGGCGCACGGCACGGAGCAACCCTTTGTCTTCCCAGCTACGGGCGAAGTGATCGGGCAAGTAACCCACGTGCTTGCCGGACAGAATAAAGGCAAGGGTGCCTTCGACCTGTTCGGATCGCGCTGAACAGAGCTTCCCCTGAAACGGCTCATCGCTGCGCAGGAAACGATAGGGGTGATCGACCCGGTCGCAGGCCTGGAGCGCTTGATCGTCAGGTGCGTCATCGGTGAACAGCGGATGCCCGGAGGCGCAGTACAGGTGCTGGGTTTCGGTGAACAGTTCACGGTAGTCAAAAGCACGCTGCGCCTGTGAGAAATAGCCGATCGCCAAGTCCAGCCGTTGTTGCAGCAACAGCCGTTCCATTTCGCCGGGCATGGCGCTGATCAACTCGATGCGCACCGATTCGTCCCGATCGCGAAAGCGTCGGATCGCCTCGGCCACCCGTTGCAGCACCGACTGATCAAGCGCTTCGGACAAGCCCAGGCGCACTTCGCCAATCAAGCGTCCGGCCACGCCGTTGGATTGATGGCGGAACGCTTCGATTGATTCGAACAAGGCGCGGGTGGCAACGAGCAACTGTTCGCCCTTGGGCGTGATCTTGAACCCGCCCTTGCCGCGACTGCACAGGCGATAACCGAGCCGGGTTTCGAGCTTGGCCATCTGCTGGCTGATGCTCGACTGGCTCAGCCCCAGCTCACCCTGGGCCGCGCTGAAGCCTCCGCATTCCACCACGCTGACAAACAGGCGCAGCAGGTGCAGGTCCAGATCATGCAGTTGGCCAAGCATCAAACATTACTCCGCAATAAAGTCAGGATAACTAACCTGGTATTTTTCCAATGTAACCGACGACGCATCCTGCAACCACTTCCTCCGGTCAGGTGTTCGTCATGGCTCCGCTCTTCAAGCTGTGTTTACCCGCGCTGTTCCTCGCCATGGCCATGCCGGCCCAGGCTGAGGAAAAAGTCCTCAATCTCTACAGTTGGGCCGATTACGTGGCGCCCGAGACCTTGCAGCGCTTCGAAAAGGAAACCGGCATCCACGTGCGCTACGACACGTTCGATACGCCGGAAGTGCTGGAAACCAAACTGCTCACCGGCGGCAGCGGTTACGACGTGGTGGTGCCGTCGTCCAGTGTCCTGGCGCGCGGCCTGGCGGCGGGAGCGCTGAAGGAAATTCCGCACGATGGCCTCAAGGGGTACGCCAACCTCGACCCGGACATGCTGGAAAAACTGGCGGCGGTCGATCCCGGCAATCGCTATGGCGTGCCTTACACCTGGGGCACGCTCGGGCTAGGGATGAATGTTGAAGCGGCAAAACAACGCTTGCCCAACATACCGCTCAACAGCCTGGACCTGCTGTTCAAGCCCGAATACGCCAGCAAACTGAAAGACTGCGGCATCGCGATTCTCGATTCGCCGCAAGAGGTGATTGGCCTGGCGTTGCATTATTTGGGTAAAGATCCCTACAGCACCGACAAGGCTGATCTGACAGCCGCCGACGCCCTGTTGCGTCAGCTACAGCCGTCGGTGCTGTACGTCGCCACCGGGCGGCAGATCAATGATCTGGCCAATGGCAGCGTTTGCCTGGCACTGACCTACAACGGTGACGCGAGCATGGCCGCCGATCAGGCGCGCAAGGCCAATAAACCGTTCGAGGTGGCTTACCGCATTCCACGTGAAGGCACACTGGTATGGCAGGACAACCTGGCAATTCCCAAGGATGCGCCGCACCCCGAAGCCGCTCGAGCCTTCATCGAGTTCATGTTGCGCCCCGAATCCGTTGCCGCACTGACCAATACGCTGTTCTTCGCCACGGCCAATCAGGCGGCGACGCCACTGGTGGATGAGGCGGTGCGCAGCGATCCCGACATCTACCCGCAGGCCGAGGTGCGTGAGCGGCTGTACGCCGACCGCAGCATGAGCCTCAAGGACATGCGTCAGCGCACCCGCCTGTGGACCACTTTCCGTAGCCGTCAATAAGCCAACAATAAGGAACACACCCATGGATGTCCCTGCACAGAACGATCAGGCCATGACCCGCGACAGTCTTTACGGGACTGCCGCCGAAAGCACCTACGCCGGAATCACCAGCTTCATGCGTCGGCGCTACAGCCGCGACTTGCGTGGCGTCGACGTGGTGGTCAGCGGCGTGCCGTTCGATACCGCCACCAGCAACCGCCCCGGTGCGCGTTTCGGACCACGCGGCATTCGGGCGGCGTCCACCGGGATCGCCTGGGAACGCCATTGGCCGTGGACGTTCGACCCGTTCGATCACTTGGCGGTGATCGACTACGGCGATTGCGCCTTCGATTACGGCGCGCCGCATTCGGTGCCGGAAAGCATTGAAGCCCACGCCGGGCACATCCTGGATAACGGTTGCGCGATGCTGACCTTCGGCGGCGATCACTTCATCAGTTATCCGCTGCTCAAGGCCCATGCCCGCCAGCATGGCGCGTTGTCATTGATTCACTTCGATGCC
Organism: Pseudomonas sp. Pseusp11; assembly: GCF_047304405.1. Lineage (NCBI taxonomy): Bacteria > Pseudomonadati > Pseudomonadota > Gammaproteobacteria > Pseudomonadales > Pseudomonadaceae > Pseudomonas > Pseudomonas sp. Pseusp11. The sequence continues at coordinate 15,439 of NZ_JBGLZF010000027.1, read as the reverse complement.
CATAGCGACACCTGGCCGGATGAAGAGGGCAAGCGTGTCGATCACGGCACGATGTTCTGGCATGCGGCCAGGGAAGGGCTGGTGGATCCGTCGCGTTCGGTGCAAATCGGCTTGCGCACCACCAATGACGATCATCAGGGCTTTCAGGTGCTGGATGCGCGGCAGGTTCATCGGCAAGGGTGCGAGGCGATTGTCGAGGCGATTCGTGCGCGGGTCGGCGATCACCCGGTGTATTTGACCTTCGACATCGACTGCCTCGACCCAGCCTTCGCGCCCGGCACCGGGACGCCGGTGTGCGGCGGCTTGAGCACGGTGCAGGCGCTGGAGATTCTCGGCGGCTTGCGCGGGATCAACCTGGTGGGGATGGACGTGGTGGAGGTGGCACCGGCCTACGACCACGCCGACATTACCTCACTGGCTGCGGCGACCCTGGCCATGGAAATGCTGTGTTTGTATGCGGCCAGGCATAAGGTCGATCGGTAACGGGCAAGCCGATGTGGCGGGTGGGGCTTGTGTGGCGAGGGGGCTTGTCGGACCGCCGCACCGCCCCGTTCGATTGCGAAGCAATCGTAAACCGGTCACTGCATTTTCTGATGCAAGACCGCGAAGGCTGGTTTTAGGGGCGCTTCGGACCCCAACGGGGGCAAGCCCCCTCGCCACATAAACCCGCTCCGGGCTGTGTCAGACTTTCGCTCCTGCCACTTTCTGACAGTAGCCTCTGCTAAGCTCCGGCGACTTCCAGAAAGGAGCCTGCCGACCGTGTCGCGAACCACTCGTTTACTGACCTTGTTACAAGTGCTGCGGGGCAAAAGTCGTCCGGTGACTGCCGCGACATTGGCCAGCGAGCTGGAGATTTCCGAACGCACGCTGTACCGAGACATCGCTGAACTCACCGCACTCGGCGCGCCGATTTTTGGTGAAGCGGGGATCGGCTATGTGTTGCGCAGCGGTCTGTTTCTGCCGCCCTTGATGCTCAATGCCGATGAAACCGAAGCCATCGTGCTCGGTTTGCGCTACGTGGATCAGCGTGGCGATGAGGTCTTGAGCAAAGCTGCGGCCGATGCCCTGGCAAAAATCGCCGCGGTGCTCGACCCGACGGCCCAGGACGCCTTGCGCAACCCAACGGTGCTGCCGGGCCCGCCGGGATATGGCTATCCGCAAAATGCCGTGCCATTGAATGTGTTTCGCCAGGCCATCCGCGATCAGGCCAAGTTGCATATCGATTACGCAGACGCCAACCAGGTGCCCAGCCAACGGTTGATCTGGCCACTGGCCCTGGGGTTTCTCAATGAGGTGCGGATCATCGTCGCCTGGTGTGAGTTGCGCAGTGCCTATCGCACGTTCCGCACTGACCGGATCTCGGCTGCCAGTGAACAGGGTGAGCGCTATCCGGGGCGGCGCAGCGACCTGTTGCGCACCTGGCGCAAGCAGATGCAACTGGACGAAGCAGGGCGTTTCACTCCTGACAAGAACTGACACTGGCTTGTTTTAGCATGGCTCCAGAATCAACTCACAAGGAGCCGTAAACATGTCCAATCCAGCCTCTTCACTGGCCCCCGCCATTGCCGCCTACATTGCTGCCGCCAATGCTCGCGACACCTCGAGGGTCGCCAGTTTTTTCGCTGAGGATGCCAACGTGTTCGATGAGGGGCAGCATCAGGTCGGCACGCAAGCCATCGCCCAATGGATGCAAGACACAGCACAACGTTATCAGCCGCGGGTCGAGGTGCTTGACGTTCAACAGCGCACCGGCAAAGTGCTGGTGCACAACCTGATCTCCGGCACTTTTCCCGGCAGCCCGCTGGAATTGCGCTATATGTTCCGCCTCAATGAACAGGGCAAGATCGCCCGGCTGGACATCTCTCTGTAACCACCGGCCCAGGCTTGGCGAGCCGCTATAGAGACGTATACTGCCGTGCATGAATGTCGACTCTCCCTTAACCGCCTGGCAACACGCCATCGAACAGAAGGGCTTCGTCCAGGACGAAGCCCAGGAACATGCCGTGTGGGCGCTGCAAAAATGCCACGAAGCCTTGCAGGAAGGCCGCGCGCCCATCACCGGCGTGTACCTCTGGGGCCCGGTCGGGCGGGGCAAGACCTGGTTGATGGATCAGTTCTATCAAAACCTGCGCGTCCCGGCCCGGCGGCAGCACTTTCACCACTTTATGGGCTGGGTGCATCAGCGCTCCTTCCAGTTGACCGGCACCGCCGACCCGCTGAAGGCCCTGGCCCGCGAGCTGAGCCAGGAAGTGCGGGTGCTGTGTTTCGATGAACTGTTCGTCAACGACATCGGTGACGCGATCATTCTCGGGCGCTTGTTCCAGGTGATGTTCGAACAGGGCGTGGTGGTGGTCTGCACCTCCAACCAACCGCCGGATCAGCTGTACGCCGATGGCTTCAACCGCGACCGCTTTGTGCCGGCGATTAGCGCGATCAAGCAGCACATGCAGGTGATTGCGGTGGACGGTGGAGAAGATCATCGTCTGCACCCCGGCGCCGGCCTGCAGCGTTATTGGGTGAACGTTTCGGGTCAGCCCGGCGCACTCGGCGACGTGTTCAAGGCCTTGACCGTCGGCCAGACGCTGTCCAGCGCTCCGGTGCAGATCGGCTACCGTTCGGTCAATGTCATGCAGGCCAGTCGAACTGTGCTCTGGTGTCGTTACGCCGAGGTCTGCGAGCAGCCTTTTGCCGCCATGGACTTCATGGCCCTGTGCGACACCTTCAGCGCTATTCTGTTGAGTGACGTGCCTAATCTCAGCGCGCAAAAACGCGAAGGGCGCATCGCCCGCGGCACTGAAGACGGTGTCGAGCGGGTGGCGGCGGGGGATCGCGAGTTGCCGCAGTTATCGGTGCATGACGACGGTGTGCGGCGGTTCATTGCCCTGGTGGACGAATGCTACGACCGCAAGGTGCCGCTGTACCTCGAAGCGCAGGTGCCGATGGAGGCGCTGTACACCGAGGGCTATCTGGAATTCCCGTTTCGCCGCACCCTCAGCCGTTTGCAGGAGATGCAGCTAAAACGTTTTGCCGAGGCTTGATGTCCGGGAGCAGTGAACATGAATCAGCCCTTGTCCCACCATTTGCTGACCATGGCCTATCAGAACGCCTGGGCCAATCACCGACTGGCCAAGGCCTGGATGCAACTGAGCCCGGCTGAGCTGGCGGCGCCGCGCGTCAGTTTCTTCCCCAGCCTGCGCGCAACCCTCAACCACATTCTGACGTGCGACTGGTTCTATGCGGACGCCCTGGAGCGGGAGTTGCGCGGTGACGAGCCGCATCCCGATTGCTATGTGTTTTTCAACCAGGATGAGCCATTCACCGACGGCGCCGATCTCAAGCGCGAGCAAGCGGTGGTCGACCGTCGACTGATCGCCTACTGCGAGCAATTGCGTGACGCAGAGCTCGGGCGAATCGTGACCATTGCGCGCGATACCCCGCAACACGACAGCCGATTACGCCTGCTGTCCCATCTGTTCGAGCACCAGATTCACCATCGCGGGCAGGTTCACGCGATGCTCAGCGGCACGTCGGTCAAGCCGCCGCAACTGGACGAGTTTTTCTGTGCCGGTGAGGCGGGGTTGAGGGCCGAGGATTTTACCGAGCTGGGATGGACCGAGGCACTGATCTGGGGTGCTTGAGCGCGCGCGATCGCAACAGGATCCAGTTGTCGGCACCCCGGTGCTCGCGATAAGGTCGCAGGACCTTTCAGTGCGCAAGAAGCGAACTGGGGCAACTTCATGTGTGATCGAGGGTGGAAATGGAATCCGCAGAAATTCTTGTGCTTCAGGCCAGTTACAGCAACCCGACACATGCCGAGGCGATTTGTCTTGTATTGAACCATTACGCCGAAGACCCAATGGGTGGCGGTAAGTCGTTGCCTACCCATGTGTTGCAACAACTGCCGGGGGAGCTGGCCAAGCGGCCCCATGCCTTCAGTGTATTGGCGTTTGTCGGTGGCGAGCCGGCAGGGCTGGTCAATTGCTTCGAAGGCTTTTCGACCTTTGCCTGTCGGCCATTGGTCAACGTGCACGATGTGGTCGTGGTGTCGAAGTTTCGCGGGTTGGGACTGAGCCAGAAGATGCTGCAAAAAGTCGAGGACATCGCACGCCAGCGCGGCTGCTGCAAAATCACCCTGGAAGTACTGGAAGGCAATCCAGTGGCCCAGGCGTCTTATGGAAAATTCGGTTTCTCGTCAGGCATGTTCGACCCGGCGCATGGCCGGATGCTGTTCTGGACCAAAACGCTTTAGTCCGCAATCCATGCAAGAGTGTGTGGCGAGAGCGCTTGTGTGGCGAGGGAGCTTGCTCCCGCTCGGCTGCGAAGCAGTCGTAAACCCTTTACATGCGGTTTAACTTTGAAATACCGGGGTCGCTGCGCGACCCAACGGGAGCAAGCTCCCTCGCCACAGAAACCCCTTGCCACGCAGGTCCTCTTTGCCACACAAGCCCGCACCCCACAGGGGGGCGCGCCAGAACTACTGCTTAACGACCGTCGGAGTGACAGGCGCGGCCTTGGGTTTCATCAGGCTGAAGTCGATCAACGGCCGCTGCTCACGCTCGTAAGGGTTGCCAATCATCAATGGCCGAGGCTTGAAGCTGTCGCTGACCAGGCTTTTGCTGCGGTCCAGTTCATCGAAACTCAGTCCGGCCAGATCCGCCCAGGTGTGGATCAGCTGGGAGCTGCTGTACGGCCGACCCAGATCAGCGGCAAAACTCCAGTCATGGGTTTCGCGCCATTTCGGCGAGGCCCAGGCCACGAATGGAATGGTGTACATCGGCGCGGTCGGCTTGTTCTCGTTGCGGCCCAGGGTGTTGTGGCCAGCGGAGTCGAACACGTCTTCGCCGTGGTCGGAGAGGTACAGCAGGAAGCCGTTCGGATCGGTCTTGGCGTAGTCCTTGATCAGGCTCGAGACCACGAAGTCGTTGTACAGCACCGCGTTGTCATAGCTGTTGTACGTCGGCACCTGATCGTCACGTACACCGTCCGGCACGCCTTTGCGGTCGGTGAACTTGTTGAACGTTGGCGGGTAACGGTACTGGTAGCTCATGTGCGTGCCGAGCAAATGCACGACGATCAGCTTGCGTGGCGCCGCATCGGCCAGCGCCTTGCTGAACGGCTCGATCACATCGCCATCGTACTGGGCGGCGTTCTGGTTGCGGTTGTTGTTCAGGTACACCTGCTCGTCGGCCTGTTCGGAGAAGGTCGTGAGCATGGTGTTGCGCTTGGTCATGGTCTGCTGGTTGGTGATCCAGAAGGTTTTGTAACCCGCCTGTTTCATCATGCTGACCAATGACGGCGTCGTCAGGTAGAGGTCCGGGTTCTCTTCGTCGGCGAACGTCAGCACCTGCTGCAATGCTTCGATTGTGTAGGGGCGTGGGGTAATGACGTTATCGAAAACCGCCAGTTGGTCCTTGAGCTTGTCCAGTTCCGGAGTGGTTTCCCGCGGGTAGCCGTACAGGCTCATGCGCTGACGGTTGGTGGACTCGCCGATCACCAGCACCAGGGTCGCCGGCTGATTGGCCATTGAATCGGTGAAGTTCTTCAGCGGCGGGATCTTGCTGGCGCTGTCGAGCATGTCTTGCATGCCGGCCAGGGTGCCGAGGTAACGGTGATAGGCCACGGCCATCTGCCACGGCACCGCGGGCTCGATGCGGGTTTCGAATTTCTCGAAGCCTTCTGCCAGGCTGCCGGTGTGCGCGGTCTGCTTGATCAGCGGGTAACCGATCACGGCCAGCACAATCGCCGTCGCGGCAATCAGCGCCTGGGCGCGTGGCAGGTACACCGGGCGCACGCGGGTCCAAAGGAAATACGCGAACGCGGTGTGGGCGAGGAACGCCAGTACCATCCACCAGGCAAAGTATTGCGTCATGTACTCGCCGGCTTCAGACACGTTCGATTCGAACATGATGAAGATGACGCTCTGGGAGAATTCCTGCTGATAGATGAAGAAATAACCCAGGCTGGCCATCGAACAGGCCCACAGCACCACGCCGATCAGCGCGGACATTACACGGGTTTGTTTGGGGAATAACAGCATTGGCGCGAGCCAGACGGCGCTCATCACAAAGGCCTGGCGGAACCCGCTAAAACCGGAGGTGCCCGTCAGTTGAATCAGCAGTTGGGTGATACCGGAGAAATACCAGAAGAACAGAAATAACCAGAGAAATCCTGCCCAATCAAAACCATTCGCAGACGTTTTGCTGCGTTTAAACAAAGCCATTCAACACTCCAGCCTGATGATCGGCCGTCGGCACTCTCCTTGTTACAGACGAACGGATGCCGCTCGCAAAGCAAGCAGCCACAAAGGGCCGGAGTATCGCCAAGCAAGTGTGAAAACTTTGTGAGTTGTCGAAGCGGTCAGGATTGCAGCGAGAAGGAAACAGCGGCGGCTGATCCCTTCTCTCAAACGAAGGAGCCGGCGAGGAGATCAGGCGTGAGGAGCACGTTGGGTGACGGGCAAGGGCTGAGCCTGATTGCCTTGGGTCAGCAGGCGCAATTGCGCAACTTCCCGTTTCAACTGATCGCGCTCGTCTTTCAACTGGCGCAGTTCATCGCGACGGATCGTGACGTAAAGGGTTTGTGCTGGCAGTGCGGTGTGTACGGTGCCCATTGCTCACCTCGCAAATGGCGGTATCAACTGTAAGTCGGCTCCCGAAATCGGGTGCTCACTTACTATCGGCGCCAATTTTGATTTCTTTTGCCCCTGAAGGGAACTTTTTTATTTTTCATTGTCGTTGTGTCTTCGGCACGATTCCCGACGTTATCAGTCTGGATCGGGCACAATGCCCGGAAACTTCATCCCGCCGCTCTGGACTAACCTTCACTAGTCGCGTTGGGCTATAACCTTAGACACACTTTATTTGTAGTAGGGAGCATCAGTACATGCAACTCGGGATTATTGGACTGGGCCGCATGGGCGGTAATATTGCGCGGCGCCTGATGCTCAACGGGCACACCACCGTTGTTTACGACCGCAATACCGCTTTTGTCGACACCTTGGCCGAAGAGGGCGCTACCGGCGTCGCCGATTTGCCAGCCCTGGTCGCTGGCCTGGCCAAGCCGCGCGCGGTGTGGGTCATGCTGCCCGCCGGCGCACCGACCGAAGACACCATCGACACCCTGAGCACCCTGCTTGAAGAGGGCGATACCATCATCGATGGCGGCAACACCTTCTATAAGGACGATATCCGTCGGGCCAAAACCCTGTCGGAAAAAGGTCTGCATTACATCGACGTCGGCACCTCCGGCGGCGTCTGGGGCCTGGAACGTGGCTACTGCATGATGATCGGCGGCGATGCCGAGACGGTTAAGCGTCTTGACCCGTTGTTCGAGTCCCTGGCCCCGGGTATGGGCGACATTCCGCGCACCAAGGATCGCAAGTCCGATGACGATCGCGCCGAGCGCGGTTACATCCACGCAGGCCCCGCCGGCGCCGGCCACTTCGTCAAGATGATCCATAACGGCATCGAATACGGAATGATGCAGGCCTTCGCCGAAGGCTTCGACATCCTCAAGACCAAAGCCAGCACCAACCTGCCGGAAGATCAGCGTTTCGACCTGAACGTGGCCGACATCGCCGAAGTCTGGCGTCGTGGCAGCGTGGTCTCGTCCTGGCTGCTCGACCTGACCGCCGATGCCCTGGCGTCCGATCCGAAACTCGACGGCTACTCGGGTGAAGTGGCCGACAGCGGTGAAGGGCGCTGGACCATCGAAGCCGCCATGGAACAAGCGGTGCCGGTACCGGTGCTGTCGAACTCGCTGTTCTCTCGCTACCGTTCGCGCGGGCAAGGCAACTTTGGCGACAAGATTCTCTCGGCCCAGCGCTTCGGCTTCGGCGGCCATGTGGAGACTGCGAAAAAATGACCCACGTGATCCGCAGGAAATCCAAGGCAGAACCCGCACCGCCCACCACGCTGTTTTTGTTCGGTGCCCATGGTGATCTGGTCAAGCGCCTGCTGATGCCAGCGCTGTACAACCTGAGTCGCGATGGTTTGCTGGGGAATGGACTGCGGATCGTCGGCGTTGATCACAACGCCATCAGTGACGAAGCCTTTGCCAAAAAACTCGAAGATTTCATTCGGGCGGAAGTGGCAGCCAAGGTCGGCAAGGGCGATCACGCCCTTGATCCGGCGTTGTGGGCCAAATTGGCCAAACACATCAGCTACGTCCAGGGCGATTTCCTGGATGAACGCACTTATGACGCGCTGGCGGCGAAAATCGACGCCAGCGGCACCGGCAACGCCATCTTCTACCTGGCCACCGCCCCGCGCTTTTTCAGCGAAGTGGTGCGGCGTCTCGGGGCTGCCGGATTGTTGCAAGAAGCCCCTGAAGCGTTCAGAAGGGTGGTGATCGAAAAGCCTTTCGGCTCGGATCTGTACACCGCCGAAGCCTTGAACGCGTGCTTGCTCAAAGTGATGACGGAAAAGCAGATCTACCGGATCGATCACTATCTGGGCAAGGAAACCGTGCAGAACATTCTGGTCAGCCGATTCTCCAACAGCCTGTTCGAAGCCTTCTGGAACAACCATTACATCGACCACGTACAAATCACCGCCGCCGAAACCGTCGGCGTGGAAACCCGTGGCAGTTTTTATGAGGTCACCGGCGCCCTGCGGGATATGGTGCCCAATCACCTGTTCCAATTGTTGGCGATGGTCGCCATGGAACCACCGGCCGCGTTTGGCGCCGATGCGGTACGCGGCGAGAAGGCCAAAGTCATCGGCGCGATTCGCCCCTGGTCGACCGAGGAAGCGCGAGCCAACTCAGTGCGCGGCCAATACACCGCCGGCGAGATCGATGGCAATCCGTTGCCCGGTTATCGCCAGGAAACCAACGTCGCGCCCGACAGCACCACCGAAACCTATGTCGCGCTCAAAGTGATGATCGACAACTGGCGCTGGGTCGGCGTGCCGTTCTACCTGCGTACCGGCAAGCGCATGAGCGTGCGCGACACCGAGATCGTCATTTGCTTCAAACCGGCGCCGTATGCGCAGTTCCGCGATACCGAGGTCGAAGAATTGCAGCCGACCTACCTGCGGATCCAGATCCAGCCCAACGAAGGCATGTGGTTCGACCTGCTGGCCAAACGGCCGGGGCCGGCGTTGAACATGGCCAATATCGAGCTGGGCTTTGCCTACAAGGATTTCTTTGAAATGCAGCCGTCCACCGGCTACGAAACCTTGATCTACGATTGCCTGACCGGCGATCAGACGCTGTTCCAGCGTGCCGACAACATCGAGAACGGCTGGCGCGCCGTGCAGCCGTTCCTCGACGCCTGGCAGCAGGACGCAACCGTGGAGAGCTATGCGGCCGGTGAAGACGGACCCAAGACCGCTGACGAACTGTTGACCCGCGACGGTCGCGTCTGGCATAGCCTCGGATGAGTGACGTCACGCTACAACCCATCCGTTTTCTGCTCAGTGACATGGACGGCACGTTGTTGCTGCCCGATCACAGCCTCAGCCAACGCACCATCGAGGCCGTCCGCGCCTTGCGTGACGCCGGCGTGCTGTTCAGCCTGGCCACCGGGCGTCCACCAAAAGCCATGTTGCAGCAGATCGAAGCCCTGGGCGTTGATTTGCCAACGGCGGCGTTCAATGGCGGCACGATCGTCAACCCGGACGGCAGTTTGCTGGTGGCGCATTATTTGCCGGCAACGGCGGCGCTGACGGCGCTGGCGCTGTTTGCCGATCAGCCGGATATTGAAGTCTGGGTGTTCAGCGGTGGTGACTGGCTGTTGAAGGACTCGAACGGCCCGATGGTCCCGCGAGAACAACATGGCCTGGGTTATCCGCCGGTGGTGGTCGAGAGTTTCGAGCCTTGCCTGGCACGCATCGACAAGATCGTCGCTGCCAGCAACAACACCGAACTGTTGATCGAGCTGGAAGCGCGGTTGCTGGCCAAGGTCGAAGGCCAGGCGCAGGTGTCGCGTTCGCAGCCGGTCTATCTGGACGTGACCGCGATGCAGGCCAACAAGGGCGCGGCACTGGCGACACTGGCCGGGTTTCTCGGGGTGTCGCTGGAACAGACCGCCGCCATGGGCGACGGCGGCAATGACCCGGCGATGTTTCATCGTGCCGGGTTGTCGATCGCCATGGGGCAGGCGGAAGAGGCGGTGAAGCGTCAGGCCGACGTGGTGACCGGGGCCAATACCGAAGACGGCGCGGCCCAGGCGATCGAGCGATACATCCTCAAGCGCTGAATACACAACCGAGTATTGCGGTGTTACAGCCAGTAGCTTACGGCGTACCAGCCAAGAACCCCCATCACCACGGTGTATGGCAGCGCCATCCACACCATCCGCCCGTACGACAGACGAATCAGCGGGGCAATCGCCGAGGTCAGCAGGAACAGGAACGCCGCCTGGCCATTAGGCGTCGCCACGCTCGGCAGGTTGGTCCCGGTATTGATCGCAATCGCCAGGGTTTCAAAGTGTTCGCGGCTCATGTGGCCGGAGATGAATGCCTGTTTCACTTCGGTGATGTAAATGGTCGCGACGAACACGTTGTCGCTGATGGCCGACAGCAAGCCATTGGCAATAAACAGCATGCCCGGCTGCTGGTCCGCCGGCAGCGTCAACACCCACTGGATCAGCGGCGCGAACAGTTGCTGATCGTGAATCACCGCCACCACGGCGAAAAATACCACCAGCAGCGAGGTGAACGGCATGGCGTCCTTGAAGGCGGTGCCGAGGCGGTGTTCGTCAGTGATACCGGTAAACGCGGTGATCAGCACGATCACCATCAAGCCGATCAGGCCGACTTCGGCGATGTGAAACGCCAGCCCGGCAATCAGAATCAGCGCCGCCGCCCCTTGAACCAGCAATGCGGCGCGCTGACGCGAAGTACGCTCGGCGTTGTCTTCGGCGGCGTAGTTGGCCAGCACCGCTCGCACGTTGTCCGGCAGCAGCGTGCCGTAACCGAACCAGCGCAGTTTCTCCAGCAGTACGCAGGTCACAAGGCCCGCTGCCAGCACCGGCAACGACACCGGGGCGATCTTCAGAAAGAACTCGGCAAAGTGCCAGCCCATCTCATGGCCGATCAGCAGGTTTTGCGGCTCGCCAACCAGCGTGCAAACACCACCCAACGCTGTGCCGACCGCGCCGTGCATCAGCAGGCTGCGCAGGAAGGCGCGGAATTGTTCGAGGTCGGCATGGTGCAACGTCGGCAACTGCCGGTCATCGCCGAACTCACTGTCCTGACGCGGATCGTTGCCCGAGGCGACGCGGTGATACACCGAGTAAAACCCCACGGCCGCGCTGATGATGACCGCGGTCACGGTCAATGCATCGAGAAACGCCGAGAGAAACGCTGACAGGAAACAGAACATCAACGCCAGCAGCGCCTTGGAGCGAACTCCCAGCAACAGGCGGGAGAACAGAAACAGCAGCAGGTCTTTCATGAAGTAGATGCCCGCCACCATGAACATCAGCAACAGGATCACCGGGAAGTTGTGCACCAGTTCGTCATAGAGCGCCTGGGGCGTGGTCATTTTCAGCAGCAGAGCTTCGATCAGCAGCAACCCGCCGGGCATCAGCGGGTAACACTTGAGCGCCATGGCCAGGGTGAAGATGAACTCCAGCACCAACAACCAGCCGGCCGCCACCGGACCGATCGTCCACAACACCAGGGCGTTGAGAATCAGGAATCCGATAATGCTGGCTTTGTACCAGCGGGGTGAATGCCCAAGAAAATTGTGTGCGAAGGCCTGGGCCATTGAGCCGGACATCGGCTACTCCTTGTATTAAGAAGCGCGCAACTTGCCGTAAGCGGAAGGGAAGATCAAGTGCAGGAAACTAGGGTTGATAACGGGCGACGACGGCGCGGTAGTTGCCATCCAGTGAATAGCCGCCGACGACGATGCAACCATCGGTCTGCACGGCCAATGAAGTGGCGGTGTCGGGGCCTCGACTCAGGCGTGTGCGGACCCAGCCCATGCCATTGGCGAAGCTGCGATCCAGCGCCCCATTGGGTAAATACCGGGCGAGAATGAAATCGCCTTCGAGCCCGCCGCCCGTCGCTCCGACCGTCAGCACACAGTCGTCCGGTTGTATCTGGGCGGCGGTCCACTGGCAGCCGCTGTGGCTGATTTCCAACAGTTGTGGCTGGCCGCTATTGCAATGCATGTCAGGTCGGCCATTGCTGTGAACATTCAGGGCGAGGCAGTGCATCGGGTCGCGACTGCTGCCAAAACAATGCAAATCACCATTTTCGTGCTGGACGATCTGGCAGACCTGGGCACTCTGACCCCAGGCCTTGAAGGTCATGAAGCCATCCACGGCGAAGCCGTCATCCAGCTGGCCATCGGTGTGATAACGCGCCAGCAAACCTTCCTCGGGGAAGTTGATCGATCCGCCCACCAGGATTCGGCCGTCATATTGCACCATCAGACTGTTCAGCCAGGTGTTCATCAATAAGTGCCGGACCATGACAAAGCCACGACCATTGAAGGTACTGTCCAGCGAGCCGTCGGCATTGAGCCGAATCAGCATGCCGACGTGATCGGCCAATTCAAAGTGATGATTGGCCAGCAGCAGGATTCGACCATCGTCCTGCACGCAGATATCACAGGCTTCGGTACCCGGCACGCCGGGTGGTAACCAGGCGTCGCGAGCGCCTTCGGAAAGCTTCCCCGGCAGGCGCACCACGCAGCGGCCGTGCTCACCAAAACCCTGTATCGGGCAGCCTCGTTGATCAAACATCGCCACGGCGGGCAACGTACGATGAGCATTTTCGTAGTGCAGGCCGGCCACCAGAATGTTCCCGTCGGCCAGCACCCGCACCGTGCCCGCCATGGCCTCGTAGCCGTGGGCGAATTGCCCGATGATGCTGCCTTGTTTACCGAAGGCCAGATCCGCCGAACCATCCTCACGCAGGCGTGCCAGGCCAAAGCGGCAGCCACCTGGCGTGCCGACCTTGGCTGCCACCAGAATTCGGCCGGTGTGGTCAATCGCCACACCATTGACCCTGCTGGAGGTACTGCCGGCGAAATACACTTGAGTCTTGCCGCTGCCGGCGAAATGGCTATCGAGTTGCCCGGCGTCTTTCACCGCTGCCGGTATGGCAAAAGCAGTCTGGAGTGGCATGCACGCATCTCCTTGCCAGTCGTCCTTGTCCGGGTGCCCGGAGGTTGACTGCATGAGAAGAACATTCAATCCCTGAATGCGATGATGCGCAACTGCCATTACGCTCGGGAGGAGCGGCGTTTTGTGCCAGAACAGTGTCTTCTCGAACCACTGACAAGCCTGCCAAGTAATCTGGCGGCTAGAAGTTGGAAAACGTAAATGGCGTTATGCAGCTGACCGTAGAAAACCGTCAACTAAGGAGAAGCAGGGACGCGGATTACCGGGCGGTAATCCGCGAAAAAGATTAATGCGGCATGGACCACGATTGCAGTGTGTAACCTTCCTCGCTCAGCTCGGCGCGGGCTTGTTCCAGCAAGTGTGCAAGTTGCTGCGGATCGGAATAGGCACTGCTGGGAATTTGTTTGCGGCTGATACGAGTGTTAGTGCGATCAATGATGGCCAAGCTGAGCTCGCCATTACCGTCTTGTGGGGCCCAGGCCACGCATTGAAAGGGTTGGAATGCGCGGTCGGCAATCAAAAGAGCTTCGTTGATACGGAGCGGGGCGTTCATGGGGTCTTCTCTCTGTGTGCCCAATCAAGTGATGTGCCGTCGGTTGGGCTTACCGTTCGGCTGGTTACTTGTACTGATGTCCGCAACCGGGGGTTGGGTCACACACAATCAAAAGAAATTTCAACTTTCTTTGATTCGCCGGCGATTCAGGCAGTTGCTGAAAGCTGAATGAAAGGTTCAATTCGTTAGGCAACTCATTAAGTGATTTTTTATAACTAATAAGCCGACGTCCCTATAAGCAATCGATACAAGCCAGCGTCAATTTTTTGCTAGTGTTACACCGAAGCCCGCCAAATGACTGTTTTTAATAATATTTCCTAAAATTTGGCGCCAAGGAACAGTCATGATCGAAGCGCCTGCTTTACGACGTCTTTTAGTAGTGGATCCTTGCGACGACTGCCACCGTTTGCTGCCGGGTTTACGCGCTGTGGGTTGGGATGTCGACAGCTGTACCCTGGAAAACGCCGCGGAACGAACCTGCGACGTCGGCCTGTTGCGCTTGCAGCCATTTCATCTGGAACGTCCGGAAGCCGTCAAGGAACTGATCACCCGTAGCGGTACCGAGTGGATCGCCGTGCTCGATCAGGATGTCCTGCGAATGCAGAATGTCGGGGATTTCGTCTGCGAATGGTTTTTTGACTTCCATACCTTGCCGTTCGATGTTTCAAGGGTTCAGGTCACTCTGGGCCGAGCGTTCGGCATGGCGCGCCTGCGCGGGCAGGGCACGGTTCATATCGATCAGCCTGAACACGAACTGCTCGGCGACAGCAAACCGATTCGCGAGCTGCGCAAATTGCTGAGCAAACTGGCGCCCACCGAATCGCCGGTGCTGATCCGCGGCGAAAGCGGCACCGGTAAAGAATTGGTCGCCCGTACCCTGCATCAACAATCCCAGCGTCACAGCAAGCCATTCGTGGCGATCAACTGTGGCGCGATTCCCGAACATTTGATCCAGTCCGAATTGTTTGGTCACGAGAAGGGGGCCTTTACCGGCGCCCATCAGCGCAAGGTCGGGCGGATAGAAGCGGCCAACGGCGGCACCCTGTTTCTCGATGAAATAGGCGATCTGCCACTGGAGCTGCAAGCCAATCTGCTGCGCTTCCTGCAGGAAAAACACATCGAGCGGGTTGGCGGTCATCAGCCTGTTCCGGTGGATGTGCGGGTATTGGCGGCGACGCACGTCGACCTTGAAGAGGCCATCGAGAACAAACGCTTTCGCGAAGATTTGTACTACCGTTTGAACGTCCTGCAAGTAGTCACCGTGCCGCTGCGGGAGCGCCATGGTGATCTATTGATGCTGGCCAACCACTTTTCCCATTTCTACAGTAGTGAAACCGGTCGTCGTCCGCGCAGCTTCAGCGAAGATGCATTGGTCGCCATGGGCAAGCACGACTGGCCGGGCAATGTCCGCGAGCTGGCCAATCGGGTACGTCGTGGGTTGGTACTTGCCGAAGGCCGGCAGATCGAGGCGCGAGACCTGGGGCTGCTCAGTCAACACGCCTTCGCCACCCCGATGGGCACCCTGGAAGACTACAAGACCCGCGCCGAACGCCAGGCGCTGTGTGATGTGTTGAATCGGCACAGCGACAACCTGAGTGTTGCCGCCCGAGTCCTGGGCGTGTCGCGGCCGACTTTTTACCGATTGCTGCACAAGCACCAGATCCGCTAGGGCGGGTAAACGAAAAGGGCCCCAGCGCCAAACAACCCAGCCGGCCGATTACAAATGGGTGGAGGTGTAGATTAAAAAAAAAAACCAACCCCACAGACGAAAAATGATATCGTTGTTGGGAGAGTGTATTATAAAA
>NZ_JBGLZF010000026.1:0-91438 GCF_047304405.1 Pseudomonas sp. Pseusp11 | reverse complement strand
TGCGCTCTCACGCTGGTGTTTTTTTTTTATCAGAATATAATAAATATTATGTCCTGCCCCTGCCGCCAGCTCCTACAGCGGTGTACCCAGCAGGATGTTCGATGGCGCGAACTGCACCTGCACCGGTTTACCGGCGGCAAGCCCGAGGTTTTTCAGGTGCAGCGGCTCGGCCAGGGCGCAAAGTGTCTGGCCATTGGGCAGGCCGATGCGCACTTCGCTGGGGTTGTCTTCGGCGTCGAGGATTTCTTCGATCGTGCCCTTCAGGCAATTGTTGCCATGTGTTGCAGCTTGATCGATGCCAAGCAGTTCCAGCCAACCGGCCTTGATCAGTGCGACCACTTCGGTACCCGTTTCCAGCTCCAGGCGCAGGGTGCTGTCGTGAGTGATCTGCGCGTCAATGAGCAAGCCTTCGGCCAGTTCAAGGCGGATCCGGTCGTTGCGCCCCTGTGCATCGATCGCCACGACCTTGCCGTGCAGTTGATTGCGCGCGCTGGTTCTGAGCATCAGCCGACCTAGCAAGTCCAGGTCGCTGGCCTCTTCGGCGGCTTCCAGAACCTGAGCCTGCAACGCTTGCAGCTTTTGATACAGGCGCAACACGCGCTCGCCTTCGCTGGACAATTTGGCGCCACCGCCGCCCTTGCCACCAACGCTGCGCTCCACCAGTGGTTTTTGCGCGAGGTTGTTCAGCTCGTCGATGGCGTCCCACGCGGCCTTGTAACTCAGGCCGGCGCTTTTTGCGGCGCGGGTGATCGAACCCTGTTCGGCGATGTGTTGCAGCAACGCGATGCGCTGCGGACGACGGACAATGTGCTGGGACAACAACGTAGGCAAGGACATGGCAAGGCGCTTTGGGCTGTGGCGATGGATGGGACGTTGGCGGCTTGGCGTGCGGGAGTCAAGTCAGGCCCCATCGCCAGGTTTTGGGGTACGGGCCAGGCAGTAGACGTCGACCCGCGTCGCACCCGCTGCCATCAACAGCCGGGCCAGGGCCTGTACGGTGGCGCCGGTGGTCAGCACATCGTCCACCAGTGCGAAGTGGCGACCTTTGACCGAAGCCTCGGGCGCCAGGGCGAAGGCGTGGCGCAGGTTCTTTTTACGTGCGTCGGCATTAAGGTCTTGTTGCGCGCTGGTGTCCTGAATCCTCACCAACAGCGTTTCATCACAAGGAATGTCGAGGCCGGCGCTGAGCCAGCGGGCGAGCATCGCCGCCTGGTTGAAACCCCGCTGGCGCAGCCGCTTGGGGGCCAGCGGTACCGGTATCAGCGCGTCGGGCCGATCCAGATCTTCATCGAAGCGATGTTGCAGGAACTGAGCAAGAAGTTCGGCGAGCAGGCGGCCAAACGGCCATTTTGCGCTGTGCTTGAAGCGGGTGATCAAACTGTCGACGGGAAAGCTGTAAGTCCAGGGAGCGGCGACTCGCTCGAAGGCTGGCGGTTGTTTCAGGCATTGGCCGCACGTCAGACCGGTGGCGGGCAAGGGCAGGGCGCAGGTATGGCATTGGTCGCCCAGCCAGGGCAGCTCGGTTTCGCAGGCCATGCAGATCGGTAGGGTGTCGTCCGCGATCTCTGAGCAGAGCAAACAGGATTGTTTGTTTTTTAACCAGATGTAAACCGGTCCTTCGTATCGTGGTTGACAGTGCATGAGTCTTCCTTAAATATGCCGAACATCCGTGTCGCGTCTGTGGGTATTCCATTCCCCAGTCGCTTGCCAAGCATAACCAAGGAATCGCCCATGAGCGCCAGCACCACTGCCACCCTGCGTCACGACTGGTCTTTGGCTGAAGTCAAAGCACTCTTCGTTCAGCCATTCAATGACCTGTTGTTCCAGGCGCAGACGGTGCACCGCGCGCATTTCGACGCCAATCGCGTCCAGGTTTCCACCCTGCTGTCGATCAAGACCGGCGCGTGCCCTGAAGATTGCAAATATTGTCCGCAGTCGGGTCACTACAACACTGGCCTGGAAAAAGAAAAACTGATGGAAGTGCAGAAGGTCCTCGAAGAGGCTGCTCGCGCCAAGGCTATCGGTTCGACCCGTTTCTGCATGGGCGCGGCGTGGAAACACCCGTCGGCCAAAGACATGCCTTACGTGCTGGAGATGGTCAAAGGCGTGAAAGCCATGGGCCTGGAAACCTGCATGACCCTTGGTCGTCTCGATCAGGACCAGACCGTCGCCCTGGCCGAAGCCGGCCTGGACTACTACAACCACAACCTCGACACCTCGCCTGAGTTCTACGGCAGCATCATCACCACCCGCACTTACAGCGAGCGCCTGCAAACCCTGGCCTACGTGCGTGATTCGGGGATGAAGATCTGCTCCGGCGGCATTCTCGGCATGGGCGAGTCCCTCGACGACCGCGCCAACCTGCTGATCCAGCTGGCCAACCTGCCGGAGCATCCAGAGTCGGTGCCGATCAACATGCTGGTGAAAGTCGCCGGCACGCCGCTGGAAAATGCCGACGACGTCGACCCGTTCGATTTCATCCGCATGCTCGCCGTTGCACGCATCCTGATGCCGAAATCCCACGTACGCCTGTCCGCCGGTCGCGAAGCGATGAACGAGCAGATGCAGGCCCTGGCGTTCTTTGCCGGCGCCAACTCGATTTTCTACGGCGAAAAACTGCTGACCACCGCCAACCCGCAGGCGGACAAGGACATGCAACTGTTCTCGCGTCTGGGCATCCTGCCGGAAGCTCGCGAGGAGCACGCCGACGAAGTGCATCAGGCCGCCATCGAACAGGCACTGGTGGAGCAGAAGAGCAGCGAGCAGTTCTATAACGCTGCTGTTTAACCACGTTCAGGCTTTTCTGTAGGAGCTGCCGAAAGCTGCGATCTTTTCTGGATCGAAGCTGATACGGGCAAGATCAAAAGATCGCAGCCTTCGGCAGCTCCTACAGATGTTCGTGCCTCTCTTCTACTCGCGAGGTCTGCATGTCTTTCGATCTCAGCGCGCGCCTTGCTGCCCGTCGTGCCGAAAACCTTTATCGCCAGCGCCCGCTGCTTGAAAGCCCTCAAGGCCCGGAAGTGGTGGTCGATGGTCAGCCATTGCTGGCGTTCTGTAACAACGATTACCTGGGCCTGGCCAATCACCCGCAAGTGATCGAAGCCTGGCGCGCCGGCGCGTCGCGTTGGGGCGTGGGCGGTGGTGCTTCGCATCTGGTGATTGGCCACAGCGGCCCGCATCACGCGCTGGAAGAAGCCCTTGCCGAATTCACCGGCCGCCCGCGCGCACTGCTGTTCACCACCGGCTACATGGCCAACCTCGGCGCGGTCACCGCATTGGTCGGGCAGGGCGATACGGTGCTGGAAGACCGGCTCAATCACGCGTCGTTGCTGGATGCCGGTTTGCTGTCCGGTGCGCGTTTCAATCGCTATCTGCATAACGACGCGGCCAGTCTGGCCAAACGCCTTGAGAAGGCCACCGGCAATACGCTGGTGGTCACCGACGGCGTGTTCAGCATGGACGGCGACATCGCCGATCTGCCGGCGCTGGCGCGGGAAGCCAAGGCCAAGGGTGCCTGGTTGATGGTCGATGACGCTCACGGCTTTGGTCCGCTGGGCGCCAATGGCGGTGGGGTCGTCGAGCATTTTGGCCTGAGTCAGGACGATGTGCCGGTACTGGTCGGCACTCTCGGCAAGGCGTTCGGTACGGCCGGTGCTTTTGTGGCTGGCAGTGAAGAATTGATCGAGAGCCTGATCCAGTTCGCTCGCCCTTACATCTACACCACTAGCCAACCGCCGGCGCTGGCCTGCGCGACGCTGAAAAGCCTTGAGCTGCTGCGCAGCGAACACTGGCGACGTGAGCATTTGCAGGCGCTGATTCGCCAGTTCCGCCAAGGCGCCGAGCAGATTGGCCTGGAATTGATGGACAGCTTCACGCCGATCCAGCCGATCATGATTGGCGACGCCGGGCGTGCGGTCCGGCTGTCGCAGATGCTGCGTGAGCGTGGCCTGATGGTGACCGCGATCCGTCCACCGACCGTGCCCGCCGGCAGCGCCCGCTTGCGCGTAACCCTGACCGCCGCCCACAGCGAGGCGCAGGTGCAGCTATTGTTAAATGGACTGGCCGATTGTTTTCAACAACTGGGACCGGAGCCAAGCCATGCGTGATCGTCTGATTCTGCTGCCGGGCTGGGGTCTCGGGATTTCTCCGCTGGAACCCTTGGCGGCTGCCTTGCAAGGCCTGGATGAGCATCTGCGCGTCGAAATCGAACCACTGCCGGAACTGGAATCGAGCGACCTTGAAGAATGGCTCGATGAACTGGATTCGACGCTGCCCCAGGATGCCTGGCTCGGTGGCTGGTCATTGGGCGGCATGCTGGCGTCCGAATTGGCGGCGAAGCGTGGTGACCGTTGCTGCGGTTTGGTGACCCTGGCGAGTAATCCTTCTTTTGTCGCCCATGAGCAGTGGTCGAGCGGGATGCCCGGCGAGACCTTCGACGCGTTTCTGGCCGGTTGCAAAGCCGACCCAGGCATGACTTTGAAACGTTTCTCGCTGCTGTGCACCCAAGGTGCCGCAGACCCGCGCGGGCTATCGCGGCTGTTGCTCGCTGGCGCACCGCTTTCGTCTCCATCGGTGCTGATGAGCGGCCTGGAGTTGCTTGCACAGCTGGATACCCGGCAAGCGTTGCAGGCGTTTCGCGGTCCGCAATTGCACTTGTTCGGTGGTCTCGACGGATTGGTCCCGGCCGAAGCGGCGGGGGATTTGCTGGCGCTGCTGCCGGATGTCGAAATCGGTCTGATTGAACAGGCCAGCCACGCGTTTCTTCTGGAGGACCCCCACGGTGTGGCGGGGGCGATTCAGGCCTTTTTGCATGAGTCCGGTGATGACTGATTTGTCCCTTCCCAACATGCCCGGCGGCTTGCCCGATAAACGCCAGGTCGCGGCGTCCTTTTCCCGAGCGGCGGCGAGCTACGACAGCGTGGCCGAATTGCAGCGCGACGTTGGCAATGAATTGTTGCGTCGCTTGCCGGAGGATTTTGTCCCGGGTCGATGGCTGGACATGGGTTGTGGCACCGGGTATTTCAGCCGTGCGCTCGGTGAGCGTTTTCCTGCCGGCAACGGGCTGGCCCTTGATATCGCAGAGGGGATGCTCAGTCACGCCCGTCCCTTGGGCGGCGCCAACCATTTCATCGCCGGTGATGCCGAACGCTTGCCGTTGCAGGATTCGACCTGCGACCTGGTCTTCTCCAGCCTGGCGGTGCAATGGTGCGCGGATTTCGCCTCGGTGCTCAACGAAGCGCATCGGGTGCTGAAACCGGGCGGTATTTTCGCGTTTGCTAGTCTGTGTGTAGGGACTCTGTACGAATTGCGCGACAGCTGGCGTCAGGTGGATGGCATGGTGCACGTCAACCGCTTCCGCGAGTTCGGTATTTACCAACAGCTTTGCGCGGGCAGTGGCTTGAAGGTCATCAGCCTTGAAACACATCCGCATGTGTTGCATTACCCCGATGTCCGCAGCCTGACCCATGAGCTCAAGGCACTGGGGGCGCATAACCTGAACCCCGGTCGGCCGGGCGGTTTGACCGGCAGGGCGCGAATCCTCGGCTTGATCGAGGCTTACGAGCAGTTTCGTCAGGCACAGGGACTGCCGGCGACTTATCAAGTGGTTTACGCCGTTCTGGAGAAACCCTTATGAGCGCAGCCTATTTCATCACCGGTACTGACACCGATGTCGGCAAGACCACCGTCGCCGCAGGTTTGCTGCATGCCGCGCGATTGGCGGGCTTGAGCACGGCGGCGGGTAAGCCGGTAGCCTCCGGGTGTGAGCTGACGCCCAAGGGATTACGCAACGCCGACGCACTGGCACTGCTGGCCGAATGCTCGATACCGTTGACCTACGATCAGGTCAATCCGGTCGCGTTCGAGCCGGCAATCGCACCGCATCTGGCGGCGCGGGAGGCTGGCGTGGCGTTGACTGTGCAATCGTTGTTGACGCCGATGCGGCAGATTCTCGATCTGCAGGCGGACTTCACTTTGATCGAAGGCGCTGGCGGCTGGCGAGTGCCGTTGGCGGATCAGGACAATCTGTCAGACCTGGCCATGGCGCTGGATCTGCCGGTGATCCTGGTGGTCGGCGTGCGTCTGGGCTGCATCAACCATGCGCTGCTGACGGCTGAGGCAATTGCTCGGGATGGTTTGCAGTTGGCGGGGTGGGTGGCGAACATCATCGATCCGAAGACCTCGCGGCTGGAAGAGAACCTGGCGACACTGGCCGAGCGCATTCCCGCGCCGTGCCTGGGGCGGGTGCCGAAACTCAAGTCGGTGACGGCCGAAGCAGTGGCCGAACATCTACAGCTGGATCTGCTGGACTGACGTTTCTGGCGTGGGTTTTACCTATGATAAGGCACTGTGCCATTAGTGTTTTTGTCGGGCCTTTTAGCGGCGTGTCTGGTTCAATGGCCGCTGTTGATCCTTTGTAGGACGAGTTCTCCCATGGAAATCTCAGGAAACACCGCTTTTTATGCCGGTCTGAGCACTATTCAGACAGGGCAGAACCGTGTCGATCAGGCTTCGGGGCAGATCGCCAACAACACCATCGAGCGTTCGGTCACCAGTCAGTCCTCCGAGGTTCAGGTCGATCGTCTGCGCTCGGTAGACCGCAGCCAGCAATCGGATCTGGCCAGCAATGTGGTCGAGATGTCTCAAGGCAAGTTCCAGGTGGAACTTGGCGTCAAAGTCGCCAAGGCCTCCGATGAAATGCTCGGCACGTTGATCGATACCTTCGCCTGATTCCTCACTGAATTCACTATCCCAGCGCCGCGCCTGTCCGCGGCGTTTTTCTGCGTAAGTCCTTCTCCCTCAACTAATCTCTCCTACATGACGTGTTGCTCAATCAACGACGTTGCGCCACTGCGCGCCCAAGATTTTCATAGATCGAAGACGAACGGCAAAAGATCGGCGCTTGACAAGATTTGGGCGTAAACGTATGTTTCAAACAACTGTTTGACCGTCACAACAAATCACCACGGTCGTTCATTCCCGGTTACATCAGCAGAGGTTTATCGCTATGCCTGACTACAAGGCCCCCTTGCGTGATATTCGCTTCGTTCGTGACGAACTGCTCGGCTACGAAGCGCACTATCAGAGCCTTCCGGCTTGCCAGGACGCAACTCCGGACATGGTTGACGCCATTCTCGAAGAAGGCGCCAAGTTTTGTGAGCAGGTGCTGGCGCCGCTGAACCGCGTGGGTGACACCGAAGGCTGCACCTGGAGCGAGTCCGGCGTTAAAACCCCGACCGGCTTCAAAGAAGCCTACAAGCAATTCGTTGAAGGCGGCTGGCCAAGTCTGGCCCACGACGTAGAGCACGGCGGCCAGGGCTTGCCGGAGTCTCTGGGCCTGGCTGTCAGCGAAATGGTGGGTGAAGCCAACTGGTCGTGGGGCATGTACCCAGGCCTGTCCCATGGCGCGATGAACACCATTTCCGAACACGGCACGCCTGAGCAGCAAGAGGCTTACCTGACCAAACTGGTTTCCGGCGAATGGACCGGCACCATGTGCCTGACCGAACCGCACTGCGGCACTGACTTGGGCATGTTGCGCACCAAGGCCGAACCTCAGGCCGACGGCTCCTACAAAGTGTCCGGCACCAAGATCTTCATCTCGGCCGGTGAGCACGACATGGCCGACAACATCGTCCACATCGTTCTGGCACGTCTGCCGGACGCACCTGCCGGCACCAAAGGCATCTCGCTGTTCATCGTGCCGAAATTCCTGCCGAACGCAGATGGCTCGATCGGCGCGCGCAACGCTGTGAGCTGTGGTTCCCTGGAACACAAGATGGGCATCCACGGCAACGCCACCTGCGTGATGAACTTCGACGCGGCCACCGGTTACCTGATCGGCCCGGCGAACAAAGGCCTGAACTGCATGTTCACCTTCATGAACACCGCACGTCTGGGTACCGCGCTGCAAGGTCTGGCACACGCCGAGATCGGCTTCCAGGGCGGCCTGAAATACGCTCGCGATCGTCTGCAAATGCGCTCCCTGACTGGCCCGAAAGCGCCGGACAAAGCCGCTGACCCGATCATCGTTCACCCTGATGTACGTCGCATGCTGTTGACCATGAAGGCGTTCGCCGAAGGCAACCGTGCGATGGTTTACTTCACCGCCAAGCAAGTCGACATCGTCAAATACGGCGTCGATGAAGAAGAGAAGAAGAAAGCCGACGCATTGCTGGCCTTCATGACGCCGATCGCCAAAGCCTTCATGACTGAAGTCGGTTTCGAATCCGCCAACCACGGCGTGCAGATCTACGGTGGCCACGGCTTCATCGCCGAGTGGGGCATGGAGCAGAACGTTCGCGACAGCCGTATTTCGATGCTGTACGAAGGCACCACCGGCATTCAGGCACTCGACCTGCTGGGCCGTAAAGTGCTGATGACTCAAGGCGAAGCGCTCAAGGGCTTCACCAAGATCGTCCACAAGTTCTGCCAGAGCAACGAAGGCAATGACGCGGTCAAAGAGTTCGTCGAGCCATTGGCTGCGCTGAACAAAGAATGGGGCGAGCTGACCATGAAGGTCGGTATGGCGGCCATGAAAGATCGCGAAGAAGTCGGCGCAGCATCCGTGGACTACCTGATGTACTCCGGTTACGCCTGCCTGGCCTACTTCTGGGCTGACATGGCGCGTCTGGCGGCCGAGAAACTGGCTGCCGGCACCACCGAAGAGGCGTTCTACACCGCCAAGCTGCAGACTGCGCGCTTCTACTTCCAGCGCATCCTGCCGCGTACCCGCACTCACGTTGCAACCATGCTGTCGGGCGCCAACAACCTGATGGACATGAAAGAAGAAGACTTCGCATTGGGTTACTAAGCCCTACGCAGTCTCTTCACAAAGCCGCTGCTTCTTCGGAAGCAGCGGCTTTTTTATGCCTGACGCAAACGATCACGTCTTTAAATATTCCTGACTAAAACGCTAAGAAGAACGACTTTGCTGCCGTTAAAGAGGCTGCGATGTGACACGTGTCACATTGCACGTGCTTAGCTGCTCCAAATGCAGGCACAATGCCATCTTTGTTTGCCGGGTCGGAGCTTTACCCTTGCCGCGTTCTTCCGCTGTACGTTTCAGCCATTTTTTGCCATCGCTGCTGTTGTTGCTCGCGGGGCTTGCGGCTGCCTACGTCAAGGATCTCAACGTCTTCTTCACTTCGCTGTTCAACGTGCTGCCCACTCTGGTGCTGTTGCTCGGCGGTGCGTATTGCGCGGTTTACCGACGTCAGCGTGAACTGTTTCTGATGGTCACGGTGTACATTGCCTACTTCCTGCTCGACACCCAGACCGACTATTACCGCGACAACGGCAAGGTTCGTGAAGACGCCGCCGTGGTGTTCCATCTGTGCTGTCTGTTGTTGCCATTGCTGTTTGGCTTGTTCGCCGCCTGGCAAGAGCGCACTCACCTGTTCCAGGACATGGTGGCGCGCTTCGCTGTGTTGCTGGCGTTCGGCAGTGTGGCGCTGGGGCTGGAGCAAAGTTACCCACAGGCGCTGCTGATGTGGCTGTCGGAGATCCGCTGGCCAGCATTGCATGGTGCGTGGATGAGCTTGATCCAATTGTCTTATCCCGTGTTCATCGCCTCGTTCCTGTTATTGGCCTGGCAATACTGGCGCAACCCAAGACCCTTGCACGCTGCGCAATTGGTGGGGCTGTTGGGATTGTTCTGGATGTTGCCGAAAACCTTCATCCTGCCCTTCACCCTGAACATCATGTGCAGCCAGGTGATGTTGATGATTGCCGCCGCGGTTGCGCATGAGGCCTATCAAATGGCCTTCCGCGACGAACTCACCGGCCTGCCGGGGCGCCGCGCCCTGAACGAACGCATGCAACGGCTGGGGCGCAATTACGTGCTGGCGATGAGCGACGTCGACCACTTCAAGAAATTCAACGACACCCACGGCCACGATGTCGGCGACCAAGTGTTGCGACTGGTGGCCAGCAAGCTGTCGAAAATCAGTGGTGGCGGTAGGGCATATCGCTACGGCGGTGAGGAATTTGCCTTGGTGTTCGCAGGCAAGACCCTCGAAGAGTGCATGCCGCACCTGGAAGTCATCCGCGAATCCATCGCCACTTACAATATCCAGCTGCGCAATCAGGACAGCCGTCCCCAGGATGACCAGCAGGGACGCCAGCGTCGCGCGGGTTCGGGCGCCTCGAGTGTTTCGGTCACCGTCAGCATCGGCGTCGCCGAACGGCTGGAACAACGCACCCCCGAAGAAGTGCTCAAATCCGCCGACCAGGCGCTCTACAGCGCCAAGGGCGCGGGGCGAAACTGTGTGATGGCCTTCGGTCAGAACCGCCGTGGCGCGGTGCGCATGGACGCTGCTGCGGGTTGAGTGATGATGGCGCATTCAGCGTCTGGACTGTGATTGTGAGGTCTGATGCACGGCAGTAGGTTTGAGCCATCTGCTGCCGGAGAAATGACCATGCCCGAGTACAAAGCTCCCCTGCGCGACATGCGCTTTCTGATCGATCACGTCTTCGATTTTCACAGCAACTACGCCGCGCTGGGGGCCACCGATGCCAGCCCGGACATGGTCAATGCGATCCTCGAAGAAGGCGCGAAATTCTGCGAGAACGTTCTCGCACCGCTGAACCGCAGCGGCGACGAAGAAGGCTGTCATTTCGACAACGGTGTAGTCACAACGCCTACAGGATTCAAGCAAGCATTCGCACAATACGTGGAAGGCGGCTGGCATGGTCTGGCGGCGGATCCGGCTTACGGCGGTCAGGGCTTGCCAAGTTCCTTGGGGCTGGTCATCAGCGAAATGGTCGGCTCCAGCAACACGTCCTGGGGCATGTACCCCGGCCTGACCCACGGTGCGATGTCGGCCATCCATGCGCATGGCACTGAAGAACAGAAACAGACCTATCTGAGCAAGCTCACCGCAGGCCAATGGACCGGCACCATGTGCCTGACCGAAGCCCATTGCGGCACCGATCTGGGCATCATCAAGACCCGCGCCGTACCGCAGGCCGACGGCAGTTACGCGATCTCCGGCAGCAAGATATTCATCTCCGCCGGCGAACACGACATGAGTGACAACATCATTCATCTGGTGCTGGCCAAACTGCCGGACGCGCCAGCGGGGACCAAAGGCATTTCGCTGTTTATCGTGCCCAAATTCCTACCCAATGCCGAGGGCGAGGCGGGCGAGCGCAATGGCGTTTCCTGTGGCTCGATCGAACACAAAATGGGCATCAAGGCCTCGGCCACCTGCGTGCTGAATTTCGATGACGCCAAGGGTTTCTTGATCGGTGAGCCGAACAAGGGCCTGAACTGCATGTTCACCATGATGAACCACGCGCGGCTCGGCACCGGCATGCAAGGTTTGTGTCTGGGGGAGGCGAGCTTCCAGGGCGCAATCAAATACGCCAACGACCGTCTGCAAATGCGCTCGCTGACCGGCCCGAAAGCGCCGGAAAAACCCGCCGACCCGATCATCGTTCATCCCGATGTGCGCAGGATGTTACTGACGATGAAGGCCTTCAACGAGGGCAACCGGGCACTGACTTACTTCACCGCACAGTTGTTGGACGCTGCGCATCTGAGCCCGGATGAAGCGGCGCGTCAGGACGCTGAGGATTTGCTGGCGTTCCTCACACCGATCTGCAAAGCCTTCATGACCGACACCGGGCTGGAGGTGACCAACCTTGGCATGCAGGTGTTTGGCGGCCACGGTTTCATTCGTGAGTGGGGCATGGAGCAGTTGGTTCGCGACTGCCGGATCGCGCCGATCTACGAAGGCACCAACGGCATTCAGGCGCTGGATCTGCTTGGGCGCAAAGTCCTTGGCAGTCAGGGAAAACTGCTGCGCGGCTTCACTAAAATCGTCCACAAGTTCTGTGCGGCAAACGCTGAGCATCCGCAACTCGGCAGTTATTTTGCGCAACTCAACGGACTGAACCAGCAGTGGGGCGAGTTGACTTCCAGGATCGGCATGGCCGCGATGAAAAATCCGGATGAAGTCGGCGCCGCCTCGGTGGATTACCTGATGTATAGCGGCTACATCATCCTCGGCTACCTGTGGCTACGCATGGCGCTGGTGGCTCAGGCGCAGTTGGAGTCGGGCAGCGGTGATGCCGATTACTGCCGAGGAAAACTGGCGACCAGCGAGTTTTACTTCAAGCGTTTACTGCCGCGTACGGCTGCTCATCGGGCGGCCATCGAGGCGGGTAGCGATTGTCTGATGAAGCTGCCGGCGGAGTTGTTTGCGCTTTAATCATTCGAATCAGCCATAAAGAAGCCCGCCTCGCTGCGGGCTTCTTTATGGGGGAGCAAGCAAGTGACTAAAAATAACAAAATGGTCATAGGCTGACCCTATGTGTCGTAAAAGTTGTTGAGGTACACTCGGACACAGCGAAATCACTATTCCTACGAACCACCTGTTTAGATCTTGCGAGGTTTGCCATGGCTGACTACAAAGCGCCCCTGCGCGATATGCGCTTCGTCCTCAATGAAGTTTTCGAGGTCGCCAAACTCTGGGCCGAACTGCCTGCGCTCGCCGAGACCGTCGATGCTGAAACTGTCGAAGCCATTCTGGAAGAAGCCGGCAAGGTCACCAGCAAAAGCATCGCGCCCCTGAGCCGTGCGGCTGACGAAGAAGGTTGCCACTGGGCCGACGGTGCCGTCAGCACCCCGGCTGGTTTCCCACAGGCGTATCAGACCTACGCTGAAGGCGGTTGGGTCGGTGTCGGTGGCGATCCGACCTACGGTGGCATGGGCATGCCCAAGGCTGTTTCGGCGCAGGTCGAAGAAATGGTCAACTCCGCCAGCCTGTCGTTCGGTCTGTACCCGATGCTGACCGCCGGCGCCTGCCTGTCGATCAACGCCCACGCCAGCGAAGAGCTGAAAGCCGCGTACCTGCCGAACATGTACGCCGGTGTCTGGGCCGGTTCCATGTGCTTGACCGAGCCGCACGCCGGTACTGATCTGGGGATTATCCGCACCAAGGCCGAACCTCAGGCTGACGGTTCCTACAAGGTCAGCGGCACCAAGATCTTCATCACCGGCGGTGAACACGACCTGACCGAGAACATCATCCACCTGGTACTGGCCAAGCTGCCGGACGCGCCAGCAGGGCCGAAAGGTATTTCGCTGTTCCTGGTGCCGAAGTTCATGGTCAATGCCGACGGCAGCCTCGGTGCGCGCAACCCGGCGACCTGTGGTTCGATCGAACACAAGATGGGTATCCAGGCATCCGCAACCTGTGTGATGAACTTCGACGAAGCCGTGGGTTACCTGGTCGGCGAGCCGAACAAAGGCCTGGCGGCGATGTTCACCATGATGAACTACGAGCGTCTGGGTGTCGGCATCCAGGGCCTGGCCTCGGGTGAACGTTCCTACCAGAACGCCATTGAATACGCTCGCGACCGCCTGCAGAGCCGTTCGCCGACCGGCGCGCAGAACAAGGACAAAGTGGCTGACCCGATCATCGTCCACCCTGACGTGCGTCGCATGCTGCTGACCATGAAAGCCTCGAACGAAGGCGGCCGTGCATTTTCCACTTACGTGGCTATGCAACTGGACACCGCCAAGTTCAGCGAAGACGCCACCACTCGCAAACGTGCAGAAGACCTGGTCGCACTGTTGACGCCTGTGGCCAAGGCATTCCTGACTGACCTGGGGCTGGAAACCACGGTTCACGGCCAGCAGATTTTTGGCGGCCACGGCTACATCCGTGAGTGGGGCCAGGAGCAGTTGGTTCGCGACGTGCGCATCACGCAGATCTACGAAGGCACCAACGGTATTCAGGCGCTGGACCTTGTCGGGCGCAAGATCGTCGGCAGCGGCGGGGCGTTCTACAAACTGTTCGCTGACGAGATTCGTCATTTCACCGCGACGGCCAGTGCTGATCTGGCGGAGTTCACCAAACCGCTGAACGATGCAGTGGACACCCTTGACGATCTGACCGCATGGCTGCTGGACCGGGCGAAAAACAACCCGAACGAAATCGGCGCTGCGTCGGTCGAGTATCTACAAGCTTTCGGTTACACAGCCTACGCCTACATGTGGGCACTGATGGCCAAGGCAGCCTTCGGTAAAGAAGCGCAGGACGATTTCTACGCGAGCAAACTCGGTACAGCGCGGTTCTATTTCGCCCGTTTGCTGCCGCGTATTCACTCGTTGAGTGCGTCGGTGAAGGCGGGGAGCGAATCGCTGTTCCTGTTGGATGCAGGACAATTCTGACCCTGTAGCGTTATGTAAGCATTCTCTTACGTGACGTGCTGCTGTTTTCCCATATGCGCAGATTGGATCCAGAGCTAATCTACTTCACATGGACGTCGCGCAGGAAGCGCAAAGCAACAACACGGACACGTAGGATTCTGCCAGGACGGCGGAGTGAAATGGATGTCAGGGAAACAGTCTGCAAAGCCCCGCTTCGGCGGGGTTTTCTTTTGGGCGCAAAAAAGTTCAGCTCAACCCATCCAGGGCCGTCGGGCTACGCAAGTGCTCATCCATCACCTCTTCCAGCAGCGTTCGCAACAACGCCAGCGAAGCCTGTTGCCGCTGCACATCCCGACACACCAACCCCACTTTCAGCGGCACCCGCGGCTCACTCAGTGGTTTCCACAGCAGCTCTTGGTCACCATGGGTCTTTTGTGAGCGCCCTGGCAGAACGGTCGCCAGCCGCGTGTGCGGCAGGCTGTCGAGAATCCCTGCCATATTGTTCAGCTCGGCCTGCACCTGCGGCCGGCGCCCAAGACTGGCCAATTGTGCCTGCCAGATCTGCCGCACCTGGAACTCTTCACCCAACAGCAACATGGGCAGCTCGGCGGCCTGACTCATGGAGACCTTCTTGAATTCGCGCAACGGATGGTCCGCCGGGATGACAAGGGTCAGCTCATCTTCGTACAACGGCACGCCGTGCAAACCCGGCTGACGGGGCGGCAGGTAACTGATGCCGATGTCCAGCGAACCATTGAGTAGTCGACGCTCGATTTCCAGGCCGGTCAGTTCATAGATCTGCACCACCAGATGCGGCTGTGCCTTGCGCACGCGCTCGAGCATTTGCGGCACCAGACTGGAGTGGACGGTCTGCAGCACGCCAATGGCCAAGGTTCGCAGCGCCTTGCCCTTGAAATTGCCCAAGGCTTCGCGCGCGCGTTGCAGGCCATCGAGCAAGGGCAGGGCATGGTTGTACAACGTGTGGGCCGCCAGGGTTGGCAGCAGACGTTTGCTGCTGCGTTCGAACAGGCTCACATCGAGGTTCTGTTCGAGTTGGCGGATCTGCTGGGACAACGCTGGCTGGGAGATAGAAAGCCGCTCGGCGGCCCGACCGACGTGGCCCTCTTCGTAGACCGCGACGAAATAACGCAGTTGTTTGAAATCCATAAGTAATACTTATCGAAAATGCTGAGAAATCGAAATGGCTCAGTGCCTTGCCTACGCCTAGTCTAACTGCATTCACAAGGCTTACAGGGCCATAAAGCACGATGAATACCGTTTACAGCGATGGTGTTTACATAGGCAAGGCAAAAAACCTCGGACGAGGTTTTATCCGATGAATCTGTTCAACCTGCGACGTAAGCCACCGAGCCTTGATGACCTGGCGATGGACACTTCCCTGCCGGCCAGAAGCGACAACTTTTCCAGCGAGTGCCTGATGCCCAGTGTCGAACGGCCGAAACAGATTTTCGTGCGTGGCCAAGGCTCCTGGCTGTGGGACAGCGATGACCGCGCTTACCTGGATTTCTCACAGGGTGGTGGCGCCAATAGCCTGGGACACAGCCCTTCAGCACTGGTCAAAGCGATTTCGGAACAGGCTCAGTCGCTGATCAATCCGGGTTTTGGATTGCACAACCGCGGCATGCTCAACCTTGCCGAACGGCTCTGCGCCAGTACCGGCAGTGACCAGGCGTACCTGCTCAACAGTGGCAGCGAAGCCTGTGAAGCGGCGATCAAACTGGCGCGCAAATGGGGCCAGCAATATCGTGGTGGCGCTTCGCGGATCATCGTGGCCAGTAAAGGCTGTCATGGCCGTAGTCTCGGGACGATTTCGGCGTCGGACAGTTCGAATCTGATCAACCGATTCGAGCCACAGCTGCCGGGCTTCAGTCCTGTTCCGTTCAATGACCTGCCAGCCTTGCATGCGGCCGTGGATGCCCAGACAGTCGCGATCATGCTCGAACCGATCCAGAGCGAGGCCGGTGTGATTCCCGCCACCGAGCACTACCTCAAGGGTGTCGAGCGCCTGTGTCGAGAGCTTGGCATTCTGCTGATACTCGACGAAGTGCAAACCGGCGTCGGTCGCTGCGGCGCCTTGCTCGTCGAACAGTCTTACGGCGTGCGGGCAGATATCGTGGTGCTCGGCAAAGGGCTCGGCGGTGGCGTGCCATTGGCGGCATTGTTGGCGCGAGGCAAGGCCTGTTGTTTCGAAGTCGGCGAAATGAGCGGCACTCATCATGGCAATGCGTTGATGAGTGCCGCCGGGCTTGTCGTGCTCGACAGCGTGCAGGACAAGGGCTTTCTCGACCATATGCGGGAAACCGCTCAGCATCTGGGCGAAGGCCTGAGTCGTCTGGCCCATCGCTATAGTCACGGCGAATTGCGCGGGCAAGGGCTGCTCTGGGGGCTCGATCTGTCCGACGATTCCGCCGACGCCGTAGTCAAGGCCGCGTTGTATGAAGGCTTGCTGCTCAACGCCCCGCAACCCGATTGCCTGCGCTTTACCCCGGCCCTCACCGTCAGCAAGGCCAACATCGACGAAATGCTCCTGCGCCTGGCCCGCGCCTTCTCCCGCGTACGCACCGCGCAACTGCAGTGCCGCAAAGGTATTGCGGTCTGATCAGACCCGCCCTACACGAATTTCCGAACCGTCTCGCGGTATAACGCATCGCCCCACGTTTGATTCTTTTCGCGTGGGGCGTTTTTTTGTCTCTGCGTTTTGCCGAAGGCATTTCAGTGCTTGAGCGATAGCGGGATCAATGGCTTTTTAGAGGGAGTCGGCAAGGAGTGCCGGTGCCAGCGAAACAACATGGTTGTGGCGATGGCTTTGAATTCTATACCACTGGGTGGTATGTTTTGTGGAAGGGATGCCGATGTCACCGAGGTTATTCAAGACAAAGCGTTTTGCGATGCAGGCCGGTAAGGCTTGGGTCGGCGATGAAGAACTTCGGGAGGCATTCACCGAAATGCTCGATGGTCAGGCGGACAATCTCGGCGGCGGGGTCTGGAAAAAACGTTTGAATGCCAACCGTCACCGCTCAATTGTTCTGGCAAAGGGTGGGCATTATTGGATCTATCAATTGCTGTTCGCCAAGAAGGATCGAAGCAATATCAGCCTTGCGGAGCTGACTCAACTGCGGGGATTAGCCAAGGTTTATGGCACATTGACCGAGATGCAGGTCCAGCACTTGCTGGACATTGAGGAGTTTGTGGAGATATCCCATGAGTAAGAAATTCAAAAGTGACGTGTTTGAGTCGGTACACGAGTCAGCCAGTGCTTTGTATGCCATCGGTGCCATCAGTAAGGCAACCATGCGCGAATTCGACGAGTCATGCCTTGCAACGGTTCCGGACGCGATCCCGGCTGAGCAGATCAAAGCGCTACGTGAACGCAACAACGTCAGCCAGCCAGTGTTTGCGCGTTATTTGAACACCAGCGCTTCGACAGTCAAGCAATGGGAGGCGGGAGCCAAACACCCCAGCGGTATGGCTCTGAAGTTGCTGAGTATCGTTCAGAAACACGGCCTGGAGATACTGGCCTGAAGCATCGCACTGAACCCTGACGAACACCGCAGGTTGATTAAATGAGGCGCTACGATTTCAGCCCACCTACTCCATCACCCGCCGATAAAACAACCATTCCTGCTCCAGCGCGTGGGCCTGATTGCCGGCCTTGCGAAAGCCATGGCGTTCGTCGGCGTAGTAATGCGCTTCGACCAGAATGCCATTGTCCTGTAGCGCCTTGACCATGTCGCGGGTCTGTTGCGGCACCACCACGGCGTCCAGCTCACCCTGAAAGAAGATCATCGGAACGCTGATGTTGTTCGCGTGCAGCAGCGGCGTGCGCGCGGCGTAGCGTTCAGCGTCCTCTACCGGGTCGCCGATCAACCAGTCCAGATAATCGCCTTCGAACTTGTGGGTGACACGACCCAGCGCAACAGGATCGCTGACGCCATACAGGCTGGCGCCCGCACGAAACACCTTGTGGAAGGCCAGTGCGCACAACGCGGTGTACCCACCGGCGCTGCCTCCGCGGATGAACGCGTTGTTACCATCGATCAGTCCGCGCTCGGCCAGGTAGCCGACCACTGCGCAGGCATCTTCCACGTCCACGTCGCCCCAGCTCAAATGCAGCGCCTGGCGATAAGCGCGGCCGTAACCACTGCTACCCCGGTAATTGAGGTCGGCCACGGCGAAGCCCCGTTGTGCCCAATACTGGATTCGCGGGTCGAACATCGGGTAGCAGGCTGACGTCGGTCCGCCATGAATGAACACCACCAAGGGCGGTTGCGTGTCGCCGGTCATCGCCGGGTAGAAGAACCCGTGGGCCTCGCCCGAACCGCTCGGATAACGCAGGGTTTGCGGGCGGCTGATTTGTTCGGCGGGCAGTGGTGCAACGCCACCGGCGAGGGTCTTCACCTGCCGGGTTTCGCGGTCAATGGCAATCACTGCCGCTGAACTGACCGGCGAAGCGGCGATGCAGTAGATGAACTGGTCATCCTGTGCGAGATGGCGGAAGCGGCTGTAGTCGCCCGTGAAATCCTCACGGGAGCCATCGCCATGACAAAGCCCAAGTCGCCCAAACCCACCTTCGGTCCAACTCGCCAGATAAGTGTCTTCGCTCAACGGTAACCAGGTGCAACCACCCAATTGCCAGGGCGCCGGTCCATGGTCGGCAGCAGCGCTCGGGAGTGGGCTCAGACCTTCTGTCGACTCCACCCACGGCTGCCAGAAACCGCCGCGATCGGTCAGACAATACAGACGGCCGCGGTCATCGAATCTCGGTTGTTGCAGTGACTCCTGAGCACCGTCACCGGCCACACAACGCGGCTGCGCAAAGGTGTGATCGCGCTGGCGTTCGGCAACCATCAGGCGAGTCGCGGTCCAGGGCTGATCCGGGCGATTCCACTCGATCCAGGCCAGACGTCGACCGTCAGGACTCAAGGTCGGTGCCGCGTAGAAATCAGCGCCTTCGGCCAGCAGATGGCGTTGGCCGTCAGCCAGATCGATCGCCACCATGCGATGCTGATCGCGGTTCTCTTCCACCGCCAGCACTTGCCCGTTGGCGAACTGCAGATCGCCGTACCGGCATTCACTTGAAGTCAGTACCTCAGGCGTCTCATCGCTCAGCGATTGCCGATACAGCTGCTGATCGGCCTCGTTGACGAACACCAGCCCGTCATCGGTCAGACAAAACGCGCCACCGCCATATTCGTACACCCGGCTGCGCGCACTGAAGGTGGGCGGCGTCAGACAATGCGCCTGACCGTCGCGCCACTGCCAGATCCGGCAGGCAGCATCTTCGGGGCGGTACTCGTTCCAGAACAGGCCATGTGGCCCGACCTGCAACTCGGCGAAGTCGATGCCGGCCGCGACGGCCCTGGCGGCGCTCAAGGGTTCAGCTTTTGGCGATGAGGCGTGAGTTTCGTTCATTGCGAAAGGCCAGTTGTTCGATGGTCTGGGTCGCGTGCTCGGCTTCTTCGCGGGCCTTGAGGATCACGCTGTGATGTTCCGACTTGCTGCACACCGGGTCGGCATTGCTCGCGTCACCCGTGAGCATGAACGCCTGGCAACGGCAGCCGCCGAAGTCCTTTTCTTTTTCGTCGCAGGAGCGGCACGGCTCGGGCATCCAGTCATAACCGCGAAAGCGGTTGAAGCCGAACGAGTCGTACCAGATGTGCTGCATGCTGTGGTCGCGCACGTTGGGAAACTGCACCGGCATCTGTCGGGCGCCGTGACAGGGCAGTGCGGTTCCGTCTGGTGTGACCGTCAGAAAAATACTGCCCCAGCCGTTCATGCAGGCTTTCGGACGTTCTTCGTAATAGTCCGGCGTCACGAAAATCAGCTTGCACGGATGCCCTTCGGCTTCCAGTTTGGCGCGGTATTCGTTGGTGATGCGTTCGGCGCGAACCAGTTGCTCTTTGGTCGGCAACAGGCCGACCCGATTGAGCTGCGCCCAGCCGTAGAACTGGCACGTCGCGAGTTCGACGAAGTCTGCCTCAAGGGCAATGCACAGCTCGATGATCCGGTCGATCTTGTCGATGTTGTGCCGATGGGTGACGAAGTTCAGCACCATCGGGTAGCCGTGAGCCTTCACCGCTCGGGCCATTTCGAGTTTTTGCGCGAAGGCTTTTTTCGAGCCGGCCAACAGGTTGTTCACCTGCTCGTCGCTGGCCTGAAAACTGATCTGGATATGGTCCAGACCGGCCTTCTTGAAGTCGCTGATTTTCTGCTCGGTGAGGCCGATGCCGGAAGTGATCAGGTTGGTGTAGAAGCCCAGTTTGCGCGCCTCAGCGATCAACTCGGCGAGGTCCTGGCGCACCAGCGGCTCACCACCGGAAAAGCCCAACTGCGCCGCGCCCATCTCCCGTGCTTCGCGAAAGACTTTGATCCACTGCTCGGTGGTCAATTCTTTGCCTTGCTCGGCGAAATCCAGTGGATTGGAGCAATACGGGCATTGCAGCGGGCAGCGGTAGGTCAATTCGGCCAGCAGCCACAGCGGCAGGCCGATGTCGGGCTTGGGCGGTAACTTGCCTGACACGGAATCAGGCAAGTTCGATCCAGTGCTGAGCACGGGCGACCTCCATGAATTGCTCGATGTCGTCACCGAGCTCGGGCACGCCGGGGAACTGTTTGTCGAGCTCGGCGATGATGGCCGCGACATCTCGCTGGCCATCGATCAAACCGCCGATCAGCGCGGCGCTATCGTTGAGTTTGATCATGCCTTCGGGGTAGAGCAACACATGGCCTTTTTGCGCCGGTTCGTACTGGAAACGGTAGCCGGGACGCCAGGTCGGGGTTTTGCTGCGATCAAAACTCATAAGGTGATTCCTTTATGCCAGACCCGCTGTTCGGTCACGCTGTGGTACGGCGGGCGGTTCAGTTCGTAGGCCATGCTCATGGCGTCGAGCATGCTCCAAAGAATGTCCAGTTTGAACTGGAGAATTTCCAGCATGCGCTCCTGGCCTTCCCGCGTGGTGTAGTGCTGCAACGTGATTGCCAGACCGTGCTCCACATCTCGGCGAGCCTGGCCCAGGCGCGTACGGAAATATTCGTAACCGGCCGGGTCGATCCACGGGTAATGCTGCGGCCAACTGTCGAGGCGCGATTGGTGGATCTGCGGCGCGAACAACTCGGTCAATGAGCTGCTGGCGGCTTCCTGCCAACGGGCCCGGCGGGCGAAGTTGACGTAGGCATCCACGGCGAAACGCACGCCGGGCAGCACCAGTTCCTGGGAGCGCAACTGATCCGGGTCGAGGCCGACCGCTTGCCCAAGACGCAACCAGGCTTCGATACCGCCGTCTTCACCGGGGGCGCCGTCATGGTCCAGCAGGCGCTGAATCCACTCGCGACGGATTTCGCGGTCCGGGCAGTTGGCCAGGATCGCGGCGTCCTTGAGCGGGATGTTCACCTGATAGTAAAAGCGGTTGGCGACCCAGCCCTGGATCTGCTCGCGAGTCGCCCGGCCTTCATACATCGCCACGTGATACGGGTGATAGATGTGGTAATAGGCGCCCTTGGCGCGCAGGGCCGCTTCGAATTCGGCGGGGGACATTGGGGTGTCAGTCATTGCGGTTCTCCGGGAACAACCGGTGGATTCTTTGGTGTCTGGTCGGACGCCTTCGCGGGTATACAGGGATAGCGCTATCCCTGTAGGAGCGAGCGGTGCGGCGATCCGACTTGCCCGCGAAGAGGCCATCCACTACAGCACAATACTCATGCCGTCATAAGCCACTTCAACTTCACGACGGGCCAGCTCCGCACGCTCTGGCGAATCCTCATCGAGAATCGGGTTGGTGTTGTTGATGTGGATAAGCACTTTGCGCTGCTTGGGCAGTTGTTCCAGCACTTCGAGCATGCCGCCGGGGCCGTTCTGCGCCAGGTGGCCCATTTCCCGGCCAGTGCGCGTGCCGACACCACGGCGCTGCATTTCGTCGTCGTCCCACATCGTACCGTCCACCAACAGGCAATCGCTGCTGGCCATGATTTTCAACAGCGGAGCATCGACCTTGCCCAAGCCCGGTGCATAGAACAGTTTACCGCCGGTGCTCAGGTCTTCGACGATCAGGCCGATGTTGTCGCCCGGGTGCGGGTCGAAGCGGTGCGGCGAGTAGGGTGGGGCGGCGCTACGCAGGGGCAGTGGGGTGAAACGCAGGTTCGGGCAGGCCGGGACGGTGAAGCTCTGATCGAGTTCGATACGGTTCCAGTTCAACCCGCCGTTCCAGTGGGTCAGCATGGTGAACAACGGGAACCCGGTACTCAGGTCTTCATGGACCATGTCAGTGCACCAGACCTGATGCGGGCAACCTTCGCGCAGGCTGAGCAGGCCGGTGGTGTGGTCGATCTGGCTGTCCATCAGGATGATTGCGCTGATGCCGGTATCACGCAGCGCGCGTCCCGGCTGCATCGGCGCGAAACTCTGGAGCTGGGCGCGGATGTCCGGCGAAGCATTGCACAGCACCCAGTTCACGCCATCATCGGAAATTGCGATGGACGACTGGGTACGCGCTTCGGCCCGCAGGCTGCCGTCGCGAAAACCTGCGCAGTTCGCGCAGTTGCAGTTCCACTGGGGGAAACCGCCGCCGGCGGCGGAACCTAGAATCTGGACAAACATGGCCGCTCCATCATTGAAAACTGAAAATAAAAACGCCCCGGCAAGCCGAGGCGTAGCACTGCATTCTCTACCAAACGGCAGAGCTTAGCGGCTTGCGAAGTACATGGTGACTTCGAAGCCGATACGCAGGTCGGTGTAAGCAGGTTTGGACCAGGACATAGGAGCGCTCCTTCAGGTGGATGGGACAGTTGAGGCCTATACATATAGTCCACCTCCAGTCGGAGATGTTCAGATAGTTAGGTGGCTATGTTACTCAAAATTACGGAGCGATTGGCTGCGAATCTTTGAGAAAGCTAATTGCAGCGCCGGTAATGATCATTTTGCCACTTGCCAACGCGTAGTCGGGCAAGGTCCGCTGGCCAGACAGCGCCAGCCACCTTCGGCCCTATTCAGTCGCTGTGCCGCGGCCAGCAAGGCTTTGCGGTCGATCATCAGAATCGCTTGAGGTAGAAGGCCCAGATAATCCGACGAGTGGCCGGCCAGTTTCCCTTGCCAGAGCAGTTCGGCGGCCTGGGCGTTGGGCAGGGTGGTGCTGTCGAATTGATCGGCCAGGGCTTGGCGTTGGGCGATGAAGGTCAGCTCATCGATGCTTTCGATCATCCCTTCCAGTTCGCCGAGGAATTGTTCGATGTGCTGCAACAAGTCCAGAGGTGCGACGCTTGGCGATTGCACGCCGAACAACAGCCCGGTCTGACCGTTGATCTGGCGCAGCCCGCTGAATACCGCGTAACCGAGTTGCAGCTCTACCCGCAAGCGTTGATAGAACGGTGTCTGGCACAGGTGTGCGAGCAAGCGCCAGGCAGCTTCGTCGGCGATGTCGTGGGTTGCCGTCGGACAAAAGAGTAACAGCGCGTGTTCGCTGGAGCCGGTATCGACGGCGTTCCAGAGATGCTGTGAGCCGATCGACAAAGGCAACGTCGATTGATGGTCAGGCGTTCCCGGCACACGACTCAACGCCAACCCCATCGCCGCTTGCGTCTGGGCCGACAGTCCGGTCGCCAGACCATCCCAACGCGCGCTCGACCAGAGTTGCTGCAAGTCATCCGAGGCTGCGGTGTGTTCAGTGCATAGATCGGGCAGCGCCTTGAGCAGCTGTCGAATCGGCATCAATGGGGTGGCCGTCGGTGCTTCCTGTAAGGAACGAGCATCAGGTTTTGTCAGCGCTTTCAGCACATGTTCAAGGACTGTTGGCATCGGTTCCTGCAGCCCCGTCAGTCTCAGCAGCCATTCATTGCCCGATGCGCTGAAGGAAACGTCGACACCGGCCTGACGTGCCTCTTCGCGCAACGGCAGCAGGTTGTTTTCCAGATGCGACTGTAGGCCGTTGTGAGGCGCGGACTCCAGGCGCCAGCGCAGATAAACCGCGCCTTCATCCGTGTTATCCGGCAACGCCTGACTGAACTGCATCGGCGAACGTTCGCGGCGACTGCGCGAGCGATCCTGGGCAAAGGTCCGCAGGCCACGGTGGGCGCTGGTCTGGCCGCGAATCAAGCCGGCATTCTGGGCTGGAGTCTCGGTACGCAAAAACGGGTTGGGGGTCGGTAGTTGCCACTGGCCGGTGAAGTTATCCACAGCGCCGATTTGTTGCAGGATTGCCTTGAGGGCGACAACGCCCTGTTCGGACAACCCCGGTTCAAGTTGCTCGCTGTCCCGTTGGGCCAGTTGCAAGGCGCTGCTGACATGCTGTTGGCGCTTCTGCAGGGCGGCATATTCTTCGCGTAATGGGGCCCAATCCTGACGGGAGGAAAAAAAGCCCAGCCAATCCAGAAGCCCTTCACGGATCACGCTGCCCGATTGCGTGGCGTTCGCGGGCA
This sequence comes from Pseudomonas sp. Pseusp11, assembly GCF_047304405.1. Taxonomy (NCBI): domain Bacteria; kingdom Pseudomonadati; phylum Pseudomonadota; class Gammaproteobacteria; order Pseudomonadales; family Pseudomonadaceae; genus Pseudomonas; species Pseudomonas sp. Pseusp11. The sequence goes on along the minus strand of NZ_JBGLZF010000026.1, from coordinate 66,849 downwards.
GCGTGAATTCGATGTGCAACAAGGCTTGCCCGGCGTAGCGGTAGAGCGGCGCGGCTTTCAGGTTGTCCGCCAGCCCGCTGTCTCGCAGCTGCGCTAACAGGCCGCCGGGTTTTGCGGCGGTCAGCCAATGGCACAGGAACGCCAGCGCTTCGGGCGATGAGTCGGGCAGCGCTTCGAAGGAGAACAGCAGGTCCAGTCGACGTTCTCCAGCCTGTTGATAACTATTGGCCGAAGAGTCCATCAACAGGGTGGGCTTTGCCTGAGGGACTTTTTCACCGGCGGGAATGGCAATGGCAAACGCCTGCGCCATCCCTTTCAATTCTTCGAGACTCTGCGGGCCGGCCAGGCTCAACGTCATTTGCCCGGTCTGATAAAACTGCTGATGGAAGTCCTTCAACGCTTGCTGAAACTCGGGCTGCGGAATCGGCAGGCTGTAACGGTTGCCAGCATGAAACGCCCGTAACGGGTGAGCCGCCGAGAGCCCGTCGAACAGCGCGAATTGCTGTTGGGCTGTGGCATCCCGCGACCAGGCGACAAATTCGGCGTGCAGCACTTCCCGTTCCCGCCGCTGATCGTCCGGATTCATACGCGGATGGGCGAGCATGTCTGACAGATGCTCCAGCCCAGCGCTGAACGCCTGGGGCGGCAGTTCGAAAAAGAAGTCCGTCGTCCGTTCGCTGGTGCGCGCATTCACCTGCCCGCCATGACCTTGCACATAGGCCATCAGCCCTTGTCCTGCGGGAAAGCGCTCTGTACCCAGGAACAGCAAATGCTCGAGAAAGTGCGCCAGCCCCGGCCAGGCCGATGGCACGTCGTGACTGCCGGCAGCGACCCGCAACGCAGCGGCGCCGCGCTTCAAACCGGGAGCATGACGCAGCGTCACCCGCAGACCGTTGGCCAGGGTTTCAGTGTGAAGGTGGGGGTGATTCAGCGCAGGCATGAGCACTTCCAGAACAGAGAAGCGCTAATGCTAGCGGATTAGGGGGCGTTCTCAATCAGTTTCCACACTGCGCCGGGGAAACTGATTGAGAACGCCCCCTAAGTGGATCAGCGCTTGTTCAGCGCGCCGTAAAGCTCGGGACGGCGATCGAGGAAGTAGCGGTTGGCGGCGCGGGAATCGATCATCAGTTGGCGATCCAGCTCACCGACAATCAGCGATTCATCAAGGCCGGCCTGGGCGATACGGCTGCCATCCGGCGCGGCGATGCTGCTCTGGCCGCAATACTGGATCTCGCCCTCGCTCCCACAGTAGTTGGCGTAAGCCACATAACACTGGTTTTCGAAGGCCCGGGCGCGGACGGTGACGTCGGCGATGAAATCGTAGGGAATCATGTTCGCCGTCGGCACCAGGATCAGCTCGGCACCGGCCAACGCCAGACGCCGGGCGTTCTCCGGGAACTCCAGGTCGTAGCAGATCAAAAAGCCAAGCTTCCAGCCATTGAGTTCAACCAACGGAAACTCATCCGGCCCGGGGCTGAACATCGAGTGATCGAGGTCACCGAACAGATGAGTCTTGCGGTAGTTGCAGAGCCGCTCGCCATTGGCGTCGATCAACTGCACGGCGTTGTAGATCTGCCCGTCCTCGGTACGCTCCGGGTAGCCATACAGAATGGCGATCCCGGCTGCCTTGGCGATGCGCGCGATTTGCTGCGCCGATTCACCGTTGTGCACCTCCGCCAGCACGCTGACGGCGTCTATGCCGATGTTGTAGCCGGTCAGGAACATCTCCGGCAGCACCAGCAAGTCCGCGCCCTTGGCCTCCAGCGCCAGTTGATGCAGGCGTTGCAGGTTGCCTGCGACATCCAGGGGCCGCGGTGGACATTGGTAAAGGGCTACGCGCATTTCGGATTCCTCTTACTCGGGCAGGGCGATCGGACCGATCTCGTTGAACACATCTCCTGGACCCGGGTTTTCGGCGTGAGTTTCACCGCCAAAGTGTTTCATGATGCCCCACACCGCGTTGAGCGACGTCTGCACCGCGCCTTCAACCCACGCCGGCGTCCACGAAACGTCATCGCCGGCGATGAAAATCCCGCGTTGCTCGGGCGGCATGTCGTCCTGCATGAAGTGCGCATACATGCGCTGGTTGTAGCGGTAGTGACCGGGCAGCGCGCCTTTGAAGGCCCCGAGGAAATGTGGGTCGGCTTCCCACGACACGGTGATCGGATCGCCGATGATCCGCGCGGCGATGTCGACTTTCGGGTAGATCTTCTTCAGCGCATCCAGCGCCAGCTTCACGCGCTTTTCCACTGGCTGTGGAAGCATTTTCAGGGCGTCGCTCATCCACGAGTACGACAGGCAAATCACCCCAGGCTTGTCGTCGCCGTTATCGAACAAGTACGTGCCACGGGTCAGGCGATCAGTGAGGGTCATGCTCATCAGGTCGCGGCCGGTTTCCGGGTCTTTGTCCTTCCAGAACGGACGGTCGACCATCACGAAAGTTTTCGACGACTGCATGTAGCGGGTGCGGTCCAGAGCCATCCACATTTTTTGCGAGAACAGGCTCTCGTCGCATTCGATCTGGGTGGTCAGCAGCCAGCTCTGGCAAGTGGTCAACACCGCTGCGTATTCGCGGGTGTCGCCCCAGTTGTCGGTGACCGCAAAACGGCCGCCTGCCGCGTGGGCAATTTTCTTCACGCCGGTACGTGGCGCGCCGTTGTGCAGCGAGCTGAGGCTGGTGCCTTCCGGCCAGTGCACGCAACGCTCCGGCACATGGCGCCAAATGCCCTGCGGTACTTGTTCCACGCCGCCGACCACCAGGTGCTGGTGATCGTCGCAGTTGGTCATCACCACGCGGAAAATTTCCAGCATCGAGTTGGGGAAGTCCGAGTCCCATCCGCCGGTGCCGAAACCAACCTGGCCGAACACTTCACGGTGATGGAAGGAGAGCTTGGCGAAGGCTTTGGAGGTGGCGACGAAATCGTAGAACGTGCGGTCGTCCCACAGCGGCACGAGGGTGTTCCACAACTCCTTGAGGCGTGGCACGTCGCGATCGCGGATCGCCTGCTGGATCTCGCCGAAGCGCGAACCGTCTTCCAGGGCATCGGCCCAGGCGTCAGCGACTTCCTGGAACAGTGCAGGAAGATCCGCCAGTTTCTGTGCGTAATGGGTTTTGCCTTCCAGATCGATCACCGTGCTGCCAGACGCGGGGGTCAGCGGGTTCGGGAAGGGCTTGGTCTCGAGGCCGAGCTTGTCGACGTAGTGATAAAACGCAGTGGACGACACCGGGAAACGCATGCCGCCGAGCTCGGCGATGATGCCTTCGGCACCGTTGAACGCCTGGGAGCGCAGACGACCGCCCATTTTCGAGGCTTCGTAGACGACCGGCTTGAGGCCCAGTTTCATCAGTTCATAGGCGGCCACCAGACCGGCAATGCCAGCCCCGACAATCGCCACCTCGGCGCCGTGATTGTGCGCCGGAATGCTCCCCAGGCCGGCCGGGTGCTCGATCCAGTCGTCGAAGGCGAAAGGAAAGTCCGGGCCGAAAATAGTGACTGGTTTTTTACCGTCTGCAGGATGGCGATTGTTCTTGTTCATGGATGACCTTGCTGGCGACCCGACGCAGGATGCGCGTCTGAGTATAGGAAAAGATGGCAGCCATTCTAGAGAGCGTAGAACACGTTAATAAGACGCAATGTGTCGTCGTTTTGCTAATTGTTTTATCAATATGACGATGTATCACTACATATTGTAGGTGTGAGCAGTGCGGCGATCCGACTTGCCCGCGAAGAGTTCCGACCAGACACCGAAGGCCTCAAACCGGCTGCCCCCGATCAATCTTGCTGCTCAGGATGATCGAAGTCGTCGTCTTCTCCACCCCATCTACACTGCCGATCTGATCCAGCAACTGATCCAGCTGCTCCGGCGAATCGGTGCGCAACCACGCCACATAGTCAAACTCGCCACTCACCGCACACAGCTGCTGCACCTGAGCCATGGCGCTAAGTCGTCGCAGCACTTCCTTGCCAGACCTCGGTTGCACCGTAATCCCGACGTAAGCCTGCAATCCGCCATCCACCACACGCTGACCCAGTCGCACGCCGTAACCGGTGATCACCTTGGCCTTTTCCAACCGGGCCAGGCGCGAAGTGACGGTGGTGCGGGCGATGCCCAGCTGCCGGGCGAGCATGGCCACACTTTCACGGGCATTGATCTGCAGGGCGGCGATCAATTGGCGGTCGATTTCGTCGAGAACAGGCGGGCGAGTGTCAGGCAAAGGGGTATCTCCAGCGGTACAGAGCAATGGGCAGGCATATTACAGGCAGTCCATGCCCTCAACGGGTTAATTGGATGGACACAAATTGTCACTCGTAGTCGAATGCGTAACCAGGAGCTGCGAAGCGAGGGGATGAAATGAAGGGTATGCCTGCGGCTCTGCGCGACTATGCATTGCAGATTGCCAATCACGAAATGGGGCATTACGTCGTAGCCCGAGCCCTGGGTTTTGAAACGGGTGATGTGACCCTGAAAGTGACCATGGGCCTGACGCACCATGGCGGGGCCTCCATTACCTTGACGCGGTCCATTTCGTCGCTCGAAGCCATGAAGGAACATTTGGAAGCCCGGATAATGGTCCTCTTCGCCGGCGCCATGGCGCAGACATTACCGCCAAAGCATTCGCCCGAGAAACGCGTCGATAAGTCGAAAGCGGCAGCCATCCTGAACGGAGAGTTTGGAGCGGAACAGGATCACGCAAAAATAAGAGAATTGCGGTACTTGCTTCGAAATATCGCCTGTCCCGATACGGATCCAGCGTCGTCCGACAGCATCATTGCTGAGCTGACAGAAATTAATGATCGCTTGTGGTTGCGCACCCAAGAAATCGTCGAGGTGTTGGCCGATACGATTACTGGATTGGCGGGGCTTTTGGTGGAGCGCATGGTCATTGTGGAGCAGTGGGGTAGGCCGGCGGATACGTATGAGGTTGTGTTGACGGGGGGAATGCTTGAACGGTTGGAGCCAGTGCAGGCCATTCCAATGTTGAGTGTTTGGGCTTAAGCATCCGAACTCCCGACCACGATCAGGAAGCCCCGAACAATCGGGGCGTGTTTCAAGAAATGAGCAGGCGCTATTCCTCGGACTCCGTCGCCGTCCGGGCAGGTCGCGGTGTCAGCACTTTCACCACATCATCAATCACCGCTTTGCTCATCGCCGTCAGGTAGTGTGCGGCCCAGGCGTGGCGGTCGGTGTCTTTTGCGTAGGCTGCGTCCTCGGCAAATGATTTGGCGAGGGATAGCAGATCGGAGGTTTGAGTCAATGCGTCGAGGATGGGGACGCCAGCGCTGACGTGGAACAGTGGCTGATCCGAGCAATAGGTGAAGGGCGTGAGGCCGATGGTTTTCAGTTCGGAAGCTGCGGGCGGAATTGTTTTGGTCATGGTTTTACTCCTGGGTTCGAGGAGCTGCCCTTCTCGTTACCACACGAAAAGGTGGCAGCTGTACGCAGGGTGGTAAACCGGGAACCAAGGAACCGGCACGCCCGAGGGCGTCCCACGCACAGCCGCCATATCAAGATCACAGGTATAAAAACTGCCTGTATTCGTTATGAGTGCACTGTTGCGCTGGTTTCACCGGGCTACCACACCCGATCGCTGCATTGGCAGCGACGTCCGGAGAGTATCCCGTCGAAGAAAAGCCCAACAAGGCGGCAAAGTGCCCAAATGCGCCCATTACGCAATTCTCGGAGTTTGCCTACAACCTTGGCGGACGTCATCTGATAACCCACCGTCCGCACAAAATATAACCTAGACGGCAGATAGGAATAATGATGCACGGCCCGCCTCGGAGCAGCGCATAAGGCGCGACCCGAGCTCCGACAGGATGACTGATGCTACAGAATGACCGCGATAATCTGGAACTCGATAAGCTCCAAGTCGAAATCCGGAAATTCATGGCCGAGACCCGCAAGTTTATGGCCGAAGAAAGTAAGCTCAGACAGGAAGCCTTTTGGTATCCGTTTGCGGTGGGCGCGGGTCTGGTCACCGCCTTCGTCGCAGCCGTTGGGCTGTGGTCCAAGCTCTAATACCGAGCCCGCCAGAGCGCAGCCAATCATCGGCGGCGCTTGAGTTTTGCCGCGGAGCAGCCCACCTTATCCAACTAGGGCTAGCGCATTAGGCGCGGCCCGTGATCCACACAGGAAGACGCAGTATGTCCACACCCCCCACGACTCAAGCCAGCATTGAACAGTTGCACCGAGACGTGGCCGCTTTGGCTGAAGACATGCGTAGCCCAGCACCCACTGCGACCCGAGCGATACTACTGCCGTTTGGGCTCGGCGCCGCGCTGGCCCTAGTGACCTTTGCCGTCGTCGCCTTGGTGGCTCGGCTGGTCTAAACCCCTAAGACCAAACGTCAATCTCAGAAAACGCAAAAGCCGCGCATTAGCGCGGCTTTCTTGTTTGGTGGGCCCACACGGACTTGAACCGTGGACCAAAGGATTATGAGTCCTCTGCTCTAACCAACTGAGCTATAGGCCCTCAGTAGGCCGCGGATTATAGCGATGGTTTCTCGGCTGTGCTATCCGAAAAATCCGATACGGTTATACGAAGAAACGTCGCGGCGAATTCGTCGGGGGGAAGTGGCAGGCTGACGATGTAGCCCTGGATCTGTTCGCAGCCTTCGGTGGTGAGGAATTGTTGCTGGGCATGGGTTTCGACGCCTTCGGCGATGACGGTGAATTGCATGCTGCGGCCCAGGGCAATGATTGCGCGGACAATCGCCGCGTCGTGCGGGTCGTCCGGCAAGCCGCGGACGAAGGATTGGTCGATCTTGAGGATGTCCAGCGGCAGGCGTTTGAGGTAGCTCAGGGACGAATAGCCGGTGCCGAAGTCATCGATCGCCAGTTGCACGCCCAGGCGTTTGAGTTGATGCAGGACCGCCAGCGCTTCTTCGGCCTGGCTCATGATGAAGTTTTCGGTAATCTCCAGTTGCAGAAAATCAGGTTTGAGGCGGTTGTCCTTGAGCAATTGCTCGATCCGGCCGAGCAGGTTCGGCTGGCGTAATTGAGCGCCTGCCAGGTTGACCGAGAGCGGGCCGAGGCACTCATAGACCTGATTCCACTCGTACATCTGCCGGCAGGCGGTTTCCAGTACCCAATCGCCGATTTGCAGGATCATGCCGTTTTCTTCGGCCAGGGGAATGAAGTGCTCGGGGGGCACATCGCCGAAGGTCGGGTGATGCCAGCGAATCAGCGCTTCGGCACCGACCAGCCGATGATCCTTGAGGCTGATTTTGGGCTGGTAGTACAAAAACAGCTCATTGCGCTCGATGGCACGTCGCAGTTCATGCTCCAGTGCCACGCGTTCGCTGGCCTGGGCGGTGAGGTCGCGGGTGTAGCTTTCAACCCGGTTACGGCCCTTGGCCTTGGAGCGATACATCGCGGCATCGGCGTTCTTGACCAGCGTGGCAACGTCGCAGCCGTCCTTGGGATACAGGCTGGTGCCGATACTGGCGCTGATAAAAAACTCGTGCTCGCCGGCCTGGAAAGGGGCGCTGAAGCAATTGAGCAGCTTGGTGGCAATGTTGTCGGCATCGCTGGCCTGTTGCAGGCCAGGGAGCAGGATGATGAATTCGTCGCCACCCAGCCGCGCCACGGTATCGATATCGCGCAACTGCTCCTTGAGGCGTACGGCGATGCCTTTGAGCAGCAGGTCGCCGACCGGGTGACCGAGGCTGTCGTTGATGTGTTTGAAACGGTCCAGGTCCAGGAATAGCACGGCGCCTTGTCCACCGTTTTCCTGCTGGTTGTTCAGCGCGGTCAGCAGGCGGCTTTCGAACAGTGTGCGATTCGGCAGGCCGGTCAGCGGATCGTGGTGCGCCTGGTAGTCGAGTTTGGCTTGCGCATGCTTGAGGCTGGAAATGTCCGCGAACACCGCGACAAAGTGGGTGATGAGTTTGTCCCGGTTGCGCACTGCGCTGATGGTCAGCCAGCTCGGGTAGAGCTCGCCGTTCTTGCGCCGGTTGGAAATCTCGCCTTGCCAATGACCTTCGGCGGTCAGTTGATGCCACATCGCAGCATAGAAGGCGCTGTCGTGCAGGCCCGAGGCGAGCAGGCGAGGGGTGTGGCCCAGTGCTTCGGTCTCGCTGTAGCCGGTGATTTCGGTGAAGGCCCGATTGACCGCGCTGATGTGCTGTTGGGTATCGGTGATCAAGACACCCTCGGCGGTGCTTTCGAACACGGTGGCGGCCTGTTGCAGTTTTTCCTGCATCAGGTGCCGTTCGGTAATGTCCCGGGCGATGGTCAGCATGCAGTCTTCATCGCCGATGGGCAGTGGCCGGCTTGAAACTTCGCAGAGCCGGATCTGCCCGTCCTTGCGGCGGATGTGGCAACTGAAGTCGCGGACGAAACCATCCCGGTGCAGCAATTCGAGCATCTGTTTGCGCTCGTTGAGATTGACCCAGATCCCCAGGTCCAGCGCCGACCGATCCACAGACATCGCACTGTTGAACCCGGTTATACGGCTGAAACCTTCGTTGACTTCCAATAGCAGGCCGTCGCTCTGCCGGGACAGCAGCAAGCCGTCGGGGGAGGCGTGGAAGGCCTTGGCGAATTTCTCTTCGGAGGTTTGCAGCTGTTGCTGGGTTTCCTTGAGCTGACTGATGTCTCGCACCACCACCACCAGGGCCGGGGTCGTGTCGAGGTCGAAAGGTTCGGCGGAAATCAGACCAGTGAACACCTGGCCATTGTTGCGGCGAAAGGGCATCTCCAGGTTGCGGATACTGCCGGCCTGCAACCGCTGCAGCAAGCCCGGTCCCACGCCAGGAACGCCCCAGATGTTCAGGTCGGTGGCCGTCTGGCCTATAACGTCTTCGGCCTTGAGGCCGATCTGTTCCTCGAACGCTTCGTTGACTTCCAGCAGGCAGCCGTCGGAAAGCCGTGCAATCACCAGAATATCCGGGCATTGCTGGAATACCGAGGCGAACTTCTGTTCCGACAGGCGCAGCGCCTCTTCGGTGCGTTTGGCTTCGCTGATGTCGATCATCAGCCCGCGCAGGACCGGTTCATGACCGTGTTCGATCAGGCTGACGATATCGCGGACCCACAGGCAGCGGCCGTCAGCGGTGATGACCCGGTAATCGACGCTGTGATCGCGCCCGGCCGCCACTTCACGGTCGCAGAAGGCCTGGGCCCGGGTGAGGTCCGCGGGGTGGATGATGTTGCGCCAGAAGCCCGGAATCAGCCAATGGGACAGGGGATAACCGAGGAGGTCCTGGGCGTGGGGCGACACGTAACTGTAGGTGTAATCGCTGATCTGCGCTTCCCAGGCGATGGCTGAAAGACTCTCCACCAGCCCGCGGTAATGGTATTCGCTGCTGCGCAGCTCCTGTTCCAGGTCGACCCTGCGGGCTATTTCCGAACTCAGTCGGCGATTGATCCGGATCACCACTGCCAGCACGATCATCAGAGCCAATAGCCCTGGCAGGCCGTAAATCAGCACGTCGGACCAGAAGGTCCGATGATCCAGGACGTTACCGACCCAATGTTCCTGGATGGCACTGATTTCACTCGGGCTCATGTCTGCCAGGACTTTGTCCAGGATACTGACCAGCAGCTTGTTGTTCGGGGGGACGGCCATCGCCAATTGGTAGCGGTAGGGCGTCTCACCGCTGACGTAGAGCCCTTCGAGCTTGAGCTGGCGCAGGCTCCAGACACTTGAGGCGAGATCGCCCACGACCGCGTCCACTTCGTCGGTAGCCAGCGCTTGCAATGCCGAGCTGACATTGGGCATCGCCACCAGATTCAGGTCGGGATGCTGGGTGCGCAACAGTTCATGGGGGGCGTAGTTTTCCACCACGGCGATCTTCAGCCCGTACAGATCTTTGAGTTTGCGCGGTTGGGGGCCTCCGACATGGGCCAGAATGACAATCGGAAAATCGAGGTAGGGGCGGGTGAACGACAGATAGGTCTGGCGCTCGGGGGTCGACATGATGCCCGGCAAGATGTCTAGCTTGCCTTGTTTGGCCTGCTGCAGCACTTCAGTCCAGCTGACCGGTTCGATGGGTGTGAGTTTGATGGCCAGCCGTTGCCGGATGACGTTGATATAGTCTGCTGCCAGGCCCTGATAACGCCCATGATCGTCGCGAAACTCAAACGGCGGCCAGGAGGCATCGACGCCCAGGCGCAATTCCGGGTGAGCCGCCAGCCAGCTACGTTCTTCGTCGGTCAGAGTCAGCGCGCCAGCCGTTGCGGTCCAGGTCATCAGCGACAGCAAAAAAAGCACGGTCGACCATCTGGGCATAACGGTCTCGTTATGGCTTTGGGGGAATGCTTCGAGTGTAGACGGGCTATTCGGCGGGTGGGACGTGCGGGGCATTTAATCTGTATAAAGCAAAACCCCCGGCCTGGGCCGGGGGTTCTGTGATCACTCGTCGAGGAAGGAGCGCAAATGCTCGCTTCTCGTCGGGTGGCGCAGCTTGCGCAGCGCCTTGGCTTCGATCTGACGAATCCGTTCACGGGTCACGTCGAACTGCTTACCAACCTCCTCGAGGGTGTGGTCGGTATTCATGTCGATACCGAAACGCATGCGCAAAACCTTGGCTTCACGGGCAGTGAGGCCGGACAGGACTTCGCGAGTCGCTTCTTTAAGGCTCTCAACGGTGGCGACATCGATTGGCGACTGCATGGTCGAGTCTTCGATGAAGTCACCCAGATGGGAGTCTTCGTCATCACCGATCGGGGTTTCCATGGAGATCGGCTCTTTAGCGATCTTCAATACCTTGCGAATCTTGTCCTCAGGCATTTCCATGCGTTCGCCCAGCTCTTCCGGGGTCGGTTCGCGACCCATTTCCTGCAACATCTGCCGGGAAATACGGTTGAGCTTGTTGATCGTCTCGATCATGTGCACCGGAATACGGATGGTGCGGGCCTGGTCGGCGATCGAGCGAGTGATCGCCTGACGGATCCACCAGGTGGCATAAGTCGAGAATTTGTAGCCACGGCGGTATTCGAACTTGTCTACCGCTTTCATCAAGCCAATGTTGCCTTCCTGGATCAGATCGAGGAACTGCAGGCCACGGTTGGTGTACTTCTTGGCGATGGAGATCACCAGACGCAAGTTCGCTTCGACCATCTCTTTCTTCGCGCGGCGGGCCTTGGCCTCACCGATCGACATGCGACGGTTGATGTCCTTGATCTCGGCGATCGTCAAACCGGTTTCGGTTTCCAGCGCGGTCAGCTTCTGCTGGCAACGAATGATGTCCGGTTGCAGGCGACCAATGGCTTCAGCGTATTTGCTTTTGCCTTTGGCCAGTGCATCGCTCCAGCTTTCGTCGACTTCATTGCCCGGGAACTGGCGCAGGAAGTCGGCACGCGGCATGCGGGCATCACGAACGCACAATTGCATGATCGCGCGCTCTTGCTGACGCAGACGATCCAGGGCGCTGCGAACACGCTCGACCAGGCCTTCGAATTGCTTCGGCACCAGTTTGATCGGCATGAACAGCTCAGCCAGGGCCAACAGCTCGGCAATCGCAGCCTTGTTGTAGCGACCGTGCTTTTTCAGCGCCTTGCGGGTGATTTCCATCTGGTCGGCGACAGCGCCAAAACGCTGTGCGGCGATGACCGGATCCGGACCGCTTTCGGCTTCTTCTTCGTCATCGCTTGCTTCGGCGTCATCGTCGTCGGTGTCGTCGGCAGCTGGAGCGGCTTTCGGGTCGACAGGCGGTGGCACTTCGGCTGCAGGCGGCGCAATGCCGTCGTCCGGGTCGATATAACCGCTCAGGACGTCGGACAGGCGGCCACCTTCGGTGGTGACGCGAGTGTACTCGGAGAGAATATGGTCAACCGTGCCAGGGAAGTGCGCGATTGCGCCCATCACTTCGCGGATGCCCTCTTCAATACGCTTGGCGATTTCGATTTCGCCTTCACGTGTGAGGAGCTCTACCGTACCCATTTCACGCATGTACATGCGCACTGGGTCGGTGGTGCGACCAATGTCGGTCTCGACCGCTGCCAACGCTGCAGCTGCCTCTTCGGCCGCGGCTTCGTCGGTATCGGCGTCGGCCAGCATAAGGGAATCCTTATCTGGCGCAACCTCGAATACGTTGATCCCCATGTCATTGATCATGCGGATGATGTCTTCCACCTGTTCCGGATCTGAAATATCCTCCGGCAGGTGGTCGTTGACCTCCGCGTAAGTCAGGTAGCCCTGCTCACGACCAAGTGTGATCAACTCTTTGATACGAGACTGCTGTTGCGCTTTTCCGGACATAACACCCTATCCACTGAAGGTCTTGGCGGGCAAAAAACAAGCCGAGGATTATACCTGAGCTATGACCTCACGCGCCAGTTGAGGTCGGGTTTGATGCGCAAACATTGCGGCTTAAAAGATCGCGCAGTTGATTTTTTTCTTCGGCACTCAACTCACTTTGACGCGCTTTTCGAAGAAGTTGTTCCAGATTTCGCTCGCGTTGGCGGGCTGACAAGCTAGTAATGGTGTCGAAAAACTGTTGTTCAAGGTTATCTCCATCAATCAGCCATTCCTTTTCTGCCAGCGCTTTCAGCAGTCGGCCCTGTTCAGTGCCGTGCCAACGCGCAATCAGTTGAAATGAGTTTAGCTTGGGATTCTTCTGTACGGCTTCGAGCAGGGCGACCAGCAGTTGCGTGTTAGTGTGGTCTTCGGCCGCAAAGTGCCCGGCATCCTCGACTTTTTCGGCCAGTTGCGGGTGATGCAGCAGCGTGCGCAAGGCGGCCAGGGTGGGTGGCTCTACAGCGGCCGGTACCCGTGGCGCGCGTGGTTGATCGCGATCGCCGCCGCGTTTGCCGTTCTTGTCCCACGGCTTCTTGTCCCATTTCTTGCCGCCGGCACCCGGTTTCTTCGGCGTCCACTCCTGCTGCGGCACATACATCTCTTGCGCCTGCGGTTGATGGTAGTCGCTGTAATCCGGCATGGCGTCGTAATCAATGCCCGGGTCGTACGCCGGTGGTGCTTCCTGAGGTGCGCTTTGCACCAGTTGGCTCACAGCTTCACCGCTGAGCCCGGTAATTTCGGTCAGGCGCTGGCGCATCAGAATGCGCAGGTTGGCGCCCGGGACTTTGTCGATCAGCGGCGCGGCGAGGGTGGCCATGTGGGCCTTGCCTTCAAGCGAGCGCGGGTCCGATTCCTCGGTCAGCTGTTGGAAAAAATAATCGGCCAATGGCTGTGCATGCTGATTGATCCGCGCGCGGAAGGCGTCAGTGCCTTCGGAGCGGACCAGGGTGTCCGGGTCTTCGCCTTCGGGCAGGAATAGAAAGCGTGCACGCCGTCCGTCCTGCAGGCTCGGCAGCGTCGCCTCCAGTGCGCGCCACGCAGCGTTGCGACCGGCCTGGTCGCCGTCGAAGCAGAACAGTACGTTGGGTACGACGCGAAACAGTCGCTTCAAGTGCTCTTCGCTGGTGGCGGTGCCCAGGGTCGCCACAGCATTGCGCAGGCCTTGCTGGGCGAGGGCGATGACGTCCATGTAGCCTTCGACGACGATGATTTCGTCGAGGTTGCGGTTGTTCTTGCGTGCTTCGTAAAGACCGTAGAGTTCCTGGCCCTTATGAAAAACCGGGGTTTCCGGTGAGTTCAGGTATTTCGGCTTGTCGTCGCCCAGCACCCGGCCGCCGAAGGCGATGATGCGCCCGCGGCTGTCGCGGATCGGGAACATCACGCGATCGCGGAAGCGGTCGTAGCGCTTGCCGGTTTCGGCGTTCTCCACCAGCAGGCCGGCATCGATCATGGCCTTTTGCTGCAGGGTGTCGCTGCTCAAGTGCTTGAACAGATTGTCCCAGCCGGGCGGGGCGAAACCGAGGCCAAAGTCCCGGGCGATTTCGCCGGTCAATCCACGACCTTTCAAGTAATCCACAGCCGCTTTGCGCGATGGATGGCTTTTCAGGGCCTGACGGTAAAAATCGGCGGCGGCAGTGAGCAGTGGATACAGAGGCGAGTCGGTGGGCTGCCGCGGTTTGTGCGGTCGGCCGCTTTCTTCGCGGGGGATTTCCATGCCGGCGGCTTTGGCCAGTTCTTCGACAGCCTGGGGGAAGTCCAGGTTGTCGTGGTCCATGATGAAGCCGAGGGCGTTACCGCCAGCGCCGCAGCCGAAGCAGTAATAGAACTGTTTGTCGGGGCTGACGCTGAAAGAGGGGGTTTTTTCTTTGTGAAACGGGCAGCAGGCAGTGTAGTTCTTGCCGGCCTTTTTCATTTGCAGGCGCGAGCTGACCACATCGACGATGTCGGTGCGGTTCAGAAGGTCGTCAATGAAGCTCTGGGGAATTAGCCCGGCCATGGCGTTCTCGTCATCTGCGCTGAAATGGACCCGAAACGAAGTGCGGCCGAACGCGGGTCATTGTTTGAGGCGCGCAGGGTGTGCGGCTCGACCGGTGTCGTCTGCGTAATCGCTGTCAGGAAGTGTATCTGCCGAAAATCCGCTGACGTTAGTACCGATCAGCATTCGACTATATGAAAGTGTTTCGCTGAGTCCGGCGACGGCCAGTCAATGGCCTCGGATAGCTCATAAGCGGGCACGCAAGAAGGTGCCTTGGGCTGATCGTCGTGAGAGGAATCAGTGGGTGTGCTCGTCAGTAGCCTTGAAAGGCTCGTCAGAAAAGACGTGCACCGCTGGCAAAAGAGCCAGGTCTGACGCTGTGAAGCAGGTTTGTCTCGGTCGCGTCTGCGGCTTTGACGGTGAAGCATCAAGCGTTGTCCGCAAATGCCATTAGCCCGGCTGAGGGCCGGGCTTGGCAGAAGCTTGCTACGATCGTCTGCGTATTAGTACAGACGAACGGCGCGGCGCTGTTCGCGCTGTACTTTCTTGGCGTGACGCTTAACAGCGGCTGCTGCTTTACGCTTACGCTCAGAAGTAGGCTTCTCGTAAAATTCGCGGCTACGAACTTCAGCCAGTACACCGGCTTTTTCGCAGGAGCGCTTGAAACGACGCAGAGCTACGTCGAAGGGTTCGTTCTCTTTAACTTTGACGGCTGGCATCCAGAGCTACCTTCATTCATTACCGGGGTCAACATCCTCGCGGCAAAAGAGCACTTGAAGACGTCGGTTTTTAAGGGTTGCGGATGTTAACCCCTCATCGCTCGGAATGCAAAGCCTCTGATCGAAAACCGCTGGTCGGGGCATCACGCGACGACTATTATGCGCGCCTTCGAATTCAGCCTCTACAAGGCGCAAACCCATGCTAGTACTGGGATTAGAAACCTCTTGCGACGAAACCGGTGTCGCACTTTACGACAGTGAACGCGGGTTGTTGGCCGATGCGCTGTTCAGTCAGATCGACCTGCATCGCGCCTATGGCGGCGTTGTGCCGGAGCTGGCTTCGCGCGATCACGTCAAACGCATGCTGCCCTTGATCCGTCAGGTGCTGGCGGAGGCCGACTGCGTGCCGACCGAGATCGATGCCATCGCTTATACCGCCGGCCCCGGCCTGGTCGGAGCCTTGCTGGTAGGGGCTTCCTGCGCGCAGGCGCTGGCCTTTGCCTGGGGTATCCCGGCGCTGGGCGTGCACCACATGGAAGGTCACTTGCTGGCGCCGATGCTGGAGCCGCAGCCACCGGAGTTCCCGTTCGTCGCTTTGTTGGTCTCGGGCGGTCATACACAGCTGGTTCAGGTCGACGGGATCGGTCAGTACACGCTCTTGGGCGAGACCCTCGATGATGCCGCCGGCGAAGCGTTCGACAAAACTGCAAAAATGATGGGCCTCAATTATCCGGGGGGGCCGGAGATCGCTCGTCTGGCGGC
The DNA here is from genome assembly GCF_047304405.1 of Pseudomonas sp. Pseusp11. Classification (NCBI taxonomy): domain Bacteria; kingdom Pseudomonadati; phylum Pseudomonadota; class Gammaproteobacteria; order Pseudomonadales; family Pseudomonadaceae; genus Pseudomonas; species Pseudomonas sp. Pseusp11. The sequence goes on along the minus strand of NZ_JBGLZF010000026.1, from coordinate 51,147 downwards.
GCAAGGCGTTGACGGACGTTTCGTCTTCCCGCGTCCGATGTGTGATCGTCCGGGCCTGGCGTTTAGCTTCAGCGGTTTGAAAACCTTCGCCTTGAACACCTGGCAGCAATGCGTCAGCGCCGGGGACGACGGCGAGCAAGCCCGTTGCGACATCTCGCTGGCGTTCCAGCAGGCCGTGGTGGAGACTTTGACCATCAAGTGCAAGCGTGCCCTGAAACAGGCCGGCATGAAGCGTCTGGTGATCGCTGGCGGCGTCAGCGCCAACAAGGCGTTGCGCACGTCACTGGAAAAAATGCTCGGCGACATGAAGGGCGATGTGTTTTATGCCCGTCCGGAGTTCTGCACCGACAACGGTGCGATGATTGCGTTTGCCGGCTGCCAGCGCTTGCAGGCTGGTCAGCACGAAAGCCTGGCGATCAGCGTGCAGGCGCGTTGGCCGATGGAGCAGCTGTCGGCGCTGTGATGAGCGGTGCTCACGTGTGGCATTTAAAAATGCCGTTCGCGCCCGGCAAACAGGTCGCGTAGATTGCCGCGATGACGCCAGACGATCAGCCCCGTGAGCGCGCTCATGGGCAGCAGTGCCGCCGGCTCTTGCCAGGCGAGCAGCGGCAGGGTCAGGGGTGTGGCAATCAGGGCGGCGAGTGAGCTGGTGCGGGTCAGGTAGAACGTCAACAGCCAGGCGCAGACTGCCAGCAGCGCAGCGGGTGGATAGAGCCCCAGCAGCATGCCGGCCGCGGTGGCGACACCTTTGCCGCCGCGAAAACGGAAGTACAGTGGGAACAGATGACCGATGACGGCGAAGACGCCGATCCAGGCTTGTTCCTGTAGTGAAAGGCCCATTGCACCTGCGACCAGCACTGGCAGCAGGCCTTTGCAGAGGTCGCCGAGCAAGGTCAGGACGGCGAGTTTTTTGCCGGCCAGACGCAACATGTTGGTGGCACCGGCATTGCCCGAGCCACTCATTCGCGGATCGGGGTTACCGGTCAGGCGGCTGAGCAAAATGGCGAAGGACAGAGAGCCGAGCAGGTAGGCGAAAATCGCCAGTGACCAAAACATGCTAACTATTCCGGGCGAGGACGCCCTGATTCTAACGGCGCATTGCGCCCTTGTCGTGCAGCGGAGAGAAGTGCTTGGACAGAGTGTTTATCGAGGGCCTGGAAGTCGACACCGTGATTGGTGCCTACGACTGGGAACGAGGCATCCGACAGTGTCTGCGACTTGATCTGAGCTTCGCCTGGGACAATCGTCCGGCCGCCGCCGGTGATGACCTGACCCTGGCGCTTGACTACGCGAGCGTTTCGTCACGCATCCAGGCTTTTGCCGAGCAGGCGCAGTTCCAGCTGGTCGAGACCTTTGCCGAACGTCTGGCTGAAGTGCTGATGAGTGAATTCAAGATCACCTGGATGCACCTCAGGCTGACCAAGCCAGGTGCCGTTCCGGCGGCCAAGGGCGTGGGCGTGGAGATCGAGCGCGGATGTCGCTGACTCAGGTGTATCTCGGGCTCGGTAGCAATATCGAGCGCGAATCCCATTTGCAGGCTGGCCTGGACGCCCTGGCGGGTTTCCTGGTGGATATGCGCTGCTCGGCGGTGTTCGAAAGCCAGCCGGTGGGGATCAAGAGCGGGCCGTTTTTCAACTTTGTGGTCTCGGCCTATACCGATCTGCCGCTGATGGAACTGGATCGACGGCTGAAATTCATCGAAGCGGATAACGGCCGCTACGCGCCGGACCGCAAGGGCTTGCCGCTGGATATCGACGTGCTGCTGTTCGGCGATCTGGTGGGTAATTTCGATGGTTTGGTCTTGCCGCGGGCAGAGATTCTGAAAAACGCCTTCGTGTTGTGGCCGTTGTCGCTGATTGCGCCGGACAGAGTGCATCCGGGTGTAGGCAAAAGCTTTGCGACCTTGTGGAGCGAGGCGCGGATCGATCAGGTGTTGGCGCCGGTGGCTTTTGAGTGGCGCGGTGAGCAGTTGACCCCCTCCGATATGCTGTAAAGCAAAAGATCGCAGCCTTCGGCAGCTCCTACGTCGAACCGGTTCACCCCGCGACATCGCGAGTGTATGCCAGGCCCTGTAGGAGCTGCCGCAGGCTGCGATCTTTTGCCCTTGCTTACGCTTGTTCTTTGTAAGCCTTCAACGCCTTGAGCCGCTCGCGCTTGATCGCCTCGCCCAGCTCCGGTCCCTTGAATCCCTTCTCCAGCAACGGCTGAACCGCCACGCTTCGCGCTGCAGTCGCCGCTCCGCGCAAATAATCCGCCTGTGGATAACTTCGCTGTTCCAGGCCTTTGCGCCCTCGAGCGTCCATCTCGCACGCCGCAATAAACTCCTCAAAGCGCTGAGGTCGACGGTAGACGTCGAAACTCTGCAGCAACTCCAGCAAGGTCGACGGTTTCAGCTCCAGAGCTCGGTGGCCATGGGTGTGATACTCGCCCACCAGCAGTGCCAATTCCTGACAATCCTTCGGTGCCTTGAAGCGCTCGTTGACTGCTTTGATCAGCTTCAGGCCTTTGTGCTCGTGAGCGATGTGGCGAGGCCATTCCTCCTCGGGCGTCAGTCCTTTGCCCAAGTCATGCAGCAGGCAGGCCCAGCGTACGGTCAGCGGTTGTTTGTGCTGTGCCGCTTGCTCCAGCACGCTCAGGGTATGCACGCCTGTGTCTATTTCCGGGTGATGGGCTTCGGGTTGCGGTACACCGAACAGGGCATCGACTTCCGGCATCAGCACTTTGAGCGCACCGCACTCGCGCAGCACCTGGATGAACACCTGGGGTTGGTCTTCCATCAGCGCGCGGGCGATTTCTTTCCAGCTGCGTTCCGCGGTCAGTGCCTCCAGTTCACCCGATTCGCTGAGTTGCCGCATCAGCGCCAGTGTCTCGGGGGCGACGGTGAAACCCAGCCCTGCATAACGCGCGGCGAAGCGGGCAACGCGCAGAACGCGGAGCGGATCTTCGGTGAACGCGGGGGAAACGTGACGAAGCAGGCGAGCCTCGAGATCCCGCTGGCCATGGTAGGGGTCGGTCAGGTTCTGCTGATCGTCTTCGGCCATGGCGTTGATCGTCAGGTCACGACGTATCAGGTCTTCTTCGAGCGTGACTTCGGGGCTGGCGTGAAAGGTGAAGCCGCCGTAACCGCGCCCGCTTTTGCGCTCGGTGCGGGCGAGGGCGTATTCCTCACCGCTTTTGGGGTGAAGAAACACCGGAAAATCCGCACCCACCGGGCGAAAGCCCTTGGCGAGCATTTCTTCGGTGGTGGCGCCTACCACGACCCAGTCGATATCGGTGACAGGCCTGCCCAGCAGGCGATCGCGTACCGCACCACCGACTTTATAAATCTGCATAAAAAACCTCCGTTAGCCCGACAGAATAACCTTTGCGTCGAACTTCCGGAGGCCGAAACAGGATCAAAGATGAATGACAGCCAGGTCTAGCCGGCCGTAGTCCCCCTCGCCGTGTTCGCTTCTGGGTGGAACATGGTGGGTTTTCACCACCTGATCCCCTTGCAGGGTTTCCAGGTGAATGTCGAAGCCCCACAGCCGGTGCAGGTGCTTGAGCACTTCCTCGGTGGAATCGCCCAGTGGCTTGCGGTCGTGCTGCTGGTGACGCAAGGTCAGCGAGCGGTCGCCGCGCCGGTCGATGCTATAGATCTGGATGTTGGGTTCACGATTGCCCAGATTGTATTGCGCCGCCAGGGTTTCGCGGATGGTTCGATAGCCCTCTTCATCGTGGATCGCCGGAACCAGCAGATCGTCCTTCTGATCGTCATCGAGAATGCTGAACAGCTTCAGGTCGCGGATTACCTTCGGTGACAGGTACTGCAGGATGAAGCTCTCGTCCTTGAAGCTGCTCATGGCGAATTTGATGCTGGACAGCCAGTCTGTGCCGGCGATTTCCGGGAACCAGCGGTAGTCCTCTTCGGTAGGCTGTTCGCATATCCGCCGGATATCGCGATACATGGCAAAACCGAGGGTGTAGGGGTTGATTCCGCTGTAGTAGGGGCTGTCGAAGCCCGGCTGGAACACCACGCTGGTATGGGACGTCAGGAACTCCATCATGAAGCCATCGGTGACCAGGCCTTCGTCATACAAGTCGTTCATCAAGGTGTAGTGCCAGAAGGTGGCCCAGCCTTCGTTCATCACCTGCGTCTGGCGCTGTGGATAAAAATACTGGGCGATCTTGCGCACGATCCGCACGATTTCACGTTGCCATGGCTCCAGCAGCGGGGCGTGTTTTTCGATGAAATACAGGATGTTTTCCTGGGGCTCGGCGGGGAAGCGTGCGTTGTCCTTGTCGCTGAATTTGTCCGCGCCTTTTGGAATGGTTCGCCACAAATCGTTGATCTGCTTTTGCAGATGTTCTTCCCGATCCTTCTGCCGACGGCGTTCTTCTTCGGCGGAAATCGGATAAGGGCGTTTGTAACGGTCGACCCCGTAATTCATCAGCGCATGGCAGGAATCGAGCAAGTCCTCTACCGCGTCGATACCGTGGCGTTCTTCGCACTGCATGATGTACTGCTTGGCGAACACCAGGTAATCGATGATCGAGCTGGCGTCGGTCCAGGTGCGGAACAGGTAATTACCCTTGAAGAAGCTGTTATGGCCATAGCAGGCGTGAGCCACCACCAGGGCCTGCATGCAGATGGTGTTTTCTTCCATCAGATAGGCGATGCAAGGGTCCGAGTTGATCACAATCTCGTAGGCCAGCCCCATCTGGCCGCGGCTGTAGGATTTTTCGGTACTTAGGAAGTGTTTGCCATAGGACCAATGGTGATAACCCAGGGGCATGCCCACAGAGGCGTAGGCGTCCATCATCTGTTCGGCAGTGATCACTTCGATCTGGTTGGGGTAGGTATCGAGCGCATAGCGGGCCGCAAGACGACTGATTTCGCGGTCGTAGGCCTGGATCAGCTCGAACGTCCATTCAGAGCCGGTGGAAATGGGTTGGCGCTTCTGCTCTTTGGCGGTCATGTCACTAACCTGCGCTGGAAGAGTTCACGGAAGACCGGATAGATATCCCCGGCCGAGACCAGTTGCTGCTGGGCAAAAGTGTCAGAGAAGGCTTCGGCGATGCGTTCGTACTCGAACCATAGGGCCTGGTGTTCGCGCGGGGTAATCTCTACATAAGTGTAGTACTGCACGAACGGCATGATCTGGTTGATCAGGATGTCGCGGCAGATCGGCGAGTCATCGTTCCAGTTGTCACCGTCGGACGCCTGGGCAGCATAGATATTCCACTCATTGCTTGGATAACGCTCGGCCATGATCTCCTGCATCAGTTTCAGGGCACTGGAGACGATGGTGCCGCCGGTTTCCCGGGAGTAGAAAAACTCCTCCTCATCCACTTCGCGGGCACTGGTGTGGTGGCGGATGAACACGACGTCGATTTTGTCGTAGTTCCGCTTGAGGAACAGGTACAGCAGGATGAAGAAGCGCTTGGCGATGTCCTTGGTCGCCTGGGTCATGGAGCCGGACACGTCCATCAGGCAGAACATCACTGCTTTGGAGCTCGGGTTCGGCTGTTTGATCAACAGGTTGTACTTGAGGTCAAAGGTGTCGAGAAATGGCACTCGGTGAATGCGCGCACTGAGTTTCTCGATTTCCGCTTCGAGTTCCTGGATGTCGCCGAAGTTGTCCGGCTCCTCCCGTCTAAGCCGGGCGAGTTCCTCTTTGACTTCGCGCAGTTTTGCCCGGCTGCTGCCGGACAGGGCGATTCGCCGGGCATGGGCCGAACGCAGCGTGCGGATAATGTTGATCCGTGACGGGTTGCCCTCGTTGCTGATGCCCGCGCGTACGGTCTTGAAGGTGTCGGTGCCAGTCAGGTGACGTTTGACCAGGTTAGGCAGTTCAAGGTCCTCGAACATGAATTCGAGGAATTCTTCCTGGGTGATCTGGAATACGAACTCGTCCATCCCTTCACCCGAGTTACCGGCCTTACCGGGGCCTCTGCCGCCGCCACCTCCGGGCGGACGGGCAATGTGCTCGCCGCTGGTGAACTCCTTGTTGCCCGGGTGCACGATGGTCTGCTTGCCGCCCCGGCCATGGTGAAGCACCGGCTCGTCGATGTCGCGGCCGGGAATGCTGATTTGCTCGCCGTGTTCCATATCGGTAATGGAACGCCGGCCTACCGCCTCTTCGACGGCCTTTTTGATGTGATCACGGTAGCGCCGCAGAAACCGCTGACGGTTTACCGTGCTCTTGTTCTTGCCATTGAGACGTCGGTCGATCACATAGCTCATGACTGCTCCTTAGAAGCTGTCCTGAAAGGGGCGAGCGGTTACGCAGCATCGACCTGTGCCGAGGGATGTTCACGCTCCCCCAAGCGCTTCTGGATGCTGCCTTAACCTCGTTACCGACTTTCGAACACCTCCCAGAGGTCTGTGTAACAGAAAAAGCGTACACAGGCCTCTGGCTAACGACAACCGGTCTGACCGGCAGCGGGTTACTGTGATTTTCTGACCCGCAAGTACCACTCGGACAGCAGTCGTACCTGTTTGTCGGTGTAACCCCGCTCCACCATCCGTGTGACGAAGTCGTTGTGTTTCTGCTGGTCCTCTTTGCTGGCCTTGGCATTGAAGCTGATGACCGGCAGCAGGTCCTCGGTGTTGGAGAACATTTTCTTCTCGATGACCACCCGCAGTTTTTCGTAGCTGAGCCAGGTTGGGTTCTTGCCGTTGTTGTTGGCACGGGCGCGCAGTACGAAGTTGACGATTTCGTTGCGGAAATCCTTCGGATTGCTGATGCCGGCCGGTTTCTCGATTTTCTCCAGTTCCTCGTTCAGGGCTACGCGGTTGAGGATCTCGCCGGTTTCCGGATCGCGGTATTCCTGATCCTGAATCCAGAAGTCGGCGTACAGCACATAGCGATCGAAGATGTTCTGGCCGTACTCGCTGTAAGACTCGAGGTAGGCAGTCTGGATCTCCTTGCCGATGAATTCGATGTAACGCGGCGCCAGGTACTCTTTCAGGAAGCGCAGATAGCGTTCGCGGGTCTCGGCCTGGAATTGTTCCTGTTCGATCTGCTGTTCCAGCACGTAGAGCAGATGCACCGGGTTGGCGGCGATTTCGTGCGGATCGAAGTTGAAGACCTTCGACAGGATCTTGAAGGCGAAGCGGGTCGACAGACCGTTCATGCCTTCGTCGACACCTGCTGCATCGCGGTATTCCTGGATCGACTTGGCCTTCGGATCGGTGTCCTTGAGGTTTTCGCCGTCATACACGCGCATCTTGGAGTAGATGTTGGAGTTTTCCGGCTCTTTAAGGCGCGAGAGCACGGTGAACTGAGCGAGCATTTTCAGCGTGTCGGGTGCGCAATGGGCTTTGGCCAGCGAGCTGTTGAACAGCAGCTTGTCGTAGATCTTCACCTCGTCGCTGACGCGCAGGCAATACGGCACTTTGACGATATAGATCCGGTCGATGAAGGCTTCGTTGTTCTTGTTGTTCCGGAAAGTGTGCCATTCCGATTCGTTGGAGTGGGCCAGCAGAATCCCGGTGAACGGAATTGCCCCCAAGCCTTCGGTGCTGTTGTAGTTGCCTTCCTGAGTGGCCGTCAGCAATGGGTGCAGCACCTTGATCGGTGCCTTGAACATTTCGACGAATTCCATCAGGCCCTGGTTGGCCCGGCACAGCGCGCCCGAATAGCTGTAGGCATCGGCGTCGTTCTGCGGGAACTCTTCCAGTTTGCGAATATCGACCTTGCCCACCAGTGCCGAGATGTCCTGGTTGTTTTCATCGCCCGGCTCGGTTTTCGCAACTGCAATCTGGTTGAGGATCGACGGGTAGAGTTTCACCACGCGGAACTGGCTGATGTCGCCGCCGAATTCGGCCAGGCGCTTGGTGGCCCATGGCGACATGATGGTGTTGAGGTAGCGCCGGGGAATGCCGAAGTCTTCCTCGAGGATCGCGCCATCTTCAGTGGCGTTGAACAGACCCAGGGGGGACTCGAAAACCGGCGAGCCCTTGATTGCGTAAAAGGGCACTTTCTCGATCAGCTGTTTGAGCTTTTCGGCCAAAGATGACTTACCGCCACCGACTGGGCCCAGCAGGTAGAGGATCTGTTTCTTTTCTTCCAGACCCTGAGCGGCATGGCGGAAATACGACACAATCTGGTCGATGCATTCTTCCATCCCGTGGAAGTCTTCAAAGGCCGGATAGCGGCGGATCACCTTGTTGGAAAAGATGCGCGACAGCCTCGAGTTGGTTGAGGTGTCGAGCAGTTCCGGTTCGCCGATGGCCAGCAAGAGACGCTCGGCCGCGGAAACGTAGGCGCTGCGGTCCTTTTTGCACAGTTCCAGATACTCTTGCAGCGAGAGTTCTTCCTGGCGCGTGGACTCGAAGCGTTGTTGGAAGTGGCTAAAGATACTCATGACGTCACCTCGCTCGATACGTGGAGCCGACGCCGGATCACTCAGTCGATGCTGGCAGCAACCGAACAGGCAGTTGCTGTTTACCCCCCAGAACTCTTCCGGAGCTGACTACTCCGAAAGCTACTCCCGATGACCCGTGCGCCGGTGTACCGGCTCTCCCCTGTTTTGGATGGCCTGCGCTTAAGGATAGTTGGGAATTTGGGAGGTAAAGGCAAGATACGTAATTAGTTGTGGCAGACCGTTCGTCTGTAATCGCGCGAGCCCACGGGGGCCGGGGCTTGCGCATTACAAAATAATTATTCGGAAGTGCCTTGCGCCGTTTCCGAAGGGTAGGTCGTACGCCACAGCTCAAAACCGCCGTCCATGCTGTAGACGTCGGAAAAGCCCTGGCTGATCAGATAAGCAGCTGCGCCCTGGCTGGAATTTCCGTGATAGCAGACCACTACCGTCGGCGCATCCAGATCGGCGCCCTGGATGAAAGCATGCAGAGAATGGTTATCCAGATGCTTCGAGCCTTTGATGTGCAGCGCGGCAAACGTTGCCGGGTCGCGGACATCGACCACCACCGCGCCTTGTTCGCGCAGGGCCTGGGCCTGTTCTGGGGGGATACGTTTGAATTCGCTCATGGCGGGCTCCTGTGGCTCGGCTGAAAGCGCAGTCTAGCGCGGGGCGCTGGCTGACGTTTGTTCGGGAATAGAGGTGGCGACTGCCGGTCGAACGTGGCCATGGGCGTCGCATTTGCATCGCAGGTGCTCGAAGGTGTCGACGTTCATCAGGGTCATGGCGCCACCCCAGACACAACCGGTGTCGAGGGCAAAGAGCCCGGGTTCGTTGCACTGGCCTTCGAGCGCCGCCCAATGGCCGAAGATGATCTTCAGGCCTTTGGTCTTGCGTTCCTTGTGCGCGAACCATGGCGCATAACCCGGCGGTGCGGTGTCGATGCCTTCCTTGCCCTTGAGGTCGAGTTTGCCGTCGCTGGTGCAGAAACGCATCCGGGTGAAATAGTTGGTGATGACTCGCAGGCGAGCCGCGCCTTTGAGGTCGTTGTCCCATTTCACCGGCTCGTTACCGTACATGCCGTCAAGGTAAGGCGCGAAGCGGTTGTCATCGCGCAGGGCTTCTTCGACTTCGGCGGAGCATTTCAAGGATTTGCGCAGCGACCATTGTGGGGGGATGCCGGCATGGACCAGGGCGATATCGCGTTGTTCGTCGTAGTGCATGAGCTTTTGCTGGCGAACCCACTCCAGCAGCTCCGCACGATCGGGTGCTTCAAGAATCTCGCGCAAGGTATCGGCTTTCTTCAGGCGCTCGATGTTTTGCCCGACGGCCAGCAAGTGCAGGTCATGGTTACCGAGTACGCACACCAGCGACTCGCGGATGCTATAGAGGAAGCGCAAGGTTTCCAGCGACTGTGGGCCACGGTTGATGAGATCACCCACCAGCCACAGACGGTCCCGTGCAGGGTCGAAGGCCACTTGCTTGAGCAGGCATTTGAGCGGTTCAAGGCAACCTTGCACATCACCGACGGCATACGTCGCCATTAGTGCAACGCTCCAGGTACCGCCAGGCGGAACGGCGCGATGATGGCGTCGAAGTGCTTACCGTCTTCGGCGAGCATCTGGTAGGTGCCCTGCATCGTGCCGACCTTGGACGTCATGACGGTGCCGCTGCTGTAAGTGTGGCTCTTGCCCACTTCGATCAACGGCTGCTGGCCGACGACGCCCGCACCGCGAACCTCCTCGACATGGCCGTCACCGTCGGTGATGACCCAATGCCGTGAAAGCAGCCTGGCGGGTAGCAGGCCATTGTTTTGCACGGTGATGGTGTAGGCGAAGGCAAAGCGGTCGTGCTCGGGTTGCGATTGTTCTGCCAGATAGCGGGTGACGACGCTGACGTCGACCTGATAACGAGGATCGGACATGCAAAAGGCCTTAGAAACGAAGCGGAACGCGGGGCGTAGCTGATAGAACTCAGTCTAGGCCAAGTATCGGGTAGTAAACCAGAGTGGCGTCCTACCCGATAGCGCTCATCGCCTGTCAGTCGGTGGCAGGCTTTTGTAGGACTTGTTCGCTGAGCTTGTCGGCCAGGCGTACGAAGGCGGCCAGGTCGAGCTGCTCGGGGCGCAGGCTGCCATCGACGCCGGCGGCTTCGATTTCAGCATTGCTCAGCAATAGTTTCAGTGTGTTGCGCAGGGTCTTGCGGCGCTGGTTGAAAGCTTCGCGCACGACGCGCTCCAGCAGGCGATGATCCTTGGCCGGGTGCGGCAGTACCGCGTGGGGCACCAGGCGTACGATCGCGGAGTCGACTTTCGGCGGAGGATTGAACGCGCCCGGGCCGACGTTGAACAGATGCTCGACCCGGCAATGGTACTGAACCATGATCGACAGCCGACCCCAGTCACCGCCACCAGGACCCGCCGCCAGACGCTCGACCACTTCTTTTTGCAGCATGAAGTGCATGTCGCGAATCAGATTGGCGTTGTGCAACAGGTGAAAAATCAGCGGCGTAGAGATGTTGTACGGCAGGTTGCCGACCACTCGCAGGCTGTTTGGCGCGGCGTTCAGGCTGTTGAAGTCAAACTTCAGCGCGTCGCCCTGATGCAGGTTGAAGTTGCTCTTGCCAGCGAACTGCTGGTTGAGGATCGGGATCAGGTCCTTGTCCAGCTCCACGACGTCGAGTTGGGCGCCGCTGTTGAGCAGGCCCGCGGTCAATGCACCCTGGCCCGGACCGATTTCCAGCAGGCGGTCTTCAGGTTTGGCGTGAATGGAGCGCAGGATGCGGTCGATAACGCCGGCATCGTGCAGGAAGTTCTGGCCGAAGCGCTTGCGCGCCCGGTGTTGGTAATGCTCGGTCATAAACGGGTCTCGGCCATCTGGTAGGCGGTTTCCAGGGCGACTTGCAGGCTGCCGGTATCGATGTTGCCGCTGCCGGCCAGGTCCAGGGCGGTGCCGTGGTCGACCGATGTGCGGATGATCGGCAAGCCGAGGGTCACGTTGACTGCCGCGCCGAAGCCTTTGTATTTCAGCACGGGCAAGCCCTGGTCGTGGTACATCGCCAGCACCGCGTCGCAGTGCTCCAGATATTTGGGGGTAAACAGAGTGTCGGCGGGCAGGGGGCCGCGAAGGTCCATGCCCTCGCCGCGCAGGCGCTCTAATGTAGGTTCGATGATGTCGATTTCTTCGTGGCCCAGATGACCGCCTTCGCCGGCGTGCGGGTTAAGCCCGCAAACCAGGATGCGTGGCTGGGTGATGCCGAACTTTTCTTTCAGGTCGGTGTGCAGAATCCGTGTGACCCGCTCCAGCCGCTCCGGCGTGATTGCGTCGGCAATTTCGCGAAGGGGCAGGTGAGTGGTGACCAGCGCCACGCGCAAGCCGCGGGTGGCGAGCATCATCACCACTTGTGCGGTGTGGGTCAGGTCAGCGAGAAATTCCGTGTGCCCGGAAAAGGCGATCCCGGATTCATTGATCACGCCCTTGTGCACCGGGGCGGTGATCATGCCGGCGAAATGCCCGTCAAGGCAGCCTTGCCCGGCGCGGGTCAGGGTTTCCAGAACGAAGGCCGCATTGGCCTTGTCCAGTTGCCCGGCGGTGACCTTGGCGTTGAGAGGCGTATCCCACACATACAGGCTGTTGGCCGGTGCAGGAACATCCGGCCAACTGTCCGGTGTGACCGGCAGCAGATCGACAACCACGCCCAGCTGCGCGGCCCGCTCGATGAGCAGGTCGCGGCTGGTGATGGCAATCAAGGGATGTGGCTGGGCTTGCGAGGCGAGCAGCAGGCACAGGTCGGGACCTATGCCGGCTGGTTCGCCGGGGGTCAGCGCGAAACGCTTGGGTTTCACTGCGCTGCCTGGTCTGCACCAGGGAGTTTGATTTCTACGTACGCTTCGTCACGGATCTGACGCAGCCAGGTTTGCAGCTCTTCGTCGTATTTGCGGTTACGCAGTACGGTCATCGCTTGCTGCTCACGGGCCTGGACGGTGCTGTCGGTGGCGCGGCGGCCAAGGACTTCCAGTACGTGCCAGCCATATTGGGTCTTGAACGGCTTGGACAGCTGACCTTGCGGGGTCTTGGCCATCACTTCGCGGAATTCAGGCACCAGCGCGTTCGGGTCGATCCAGTTCAGGTCACCACCGTTGAGGGCGGAACCCGGATCTTCGGAGAAGCTTTTCGCCAGCTCGCCGAAATCTTCGCCCGCTTCGATACGGGTATAGAGCGACTGAGCCAGGGCCTTGGTTTTTTCTTCGTCGCGGATCGGGCTCGGTTTGACCAGAATGTGCCGTACGTGTACTTCGTCACGCACCTGGGCTTCGCCGCCACGCTTGTCGAGGATCTTCAGGATAATGAAGCCGCCCGGGGTGCGCATTGGCTGGGTCACGTCGCCAACGGCCATGGTTCCGAGCAAACGATCGAACGGAGGTGGCAGTTGAGCGGCTTTACGCCAGCCCATGTCGCCGCCTTCCAGTGCGGTTTCGCTGGCGGATTTGGCGATTGCCAACTGACCGAAGTCAGCGCCTTGCTTGAGCTGTTGGTAAACCGCGTCGGCTTGTTTGGCCGCATTCTGAATTGCGTCGGAGTTGGCGCTTTCCGGCGTAGGAATCAGGATGTTGGCCAGACGGAACTCTTCGGACAGCTGCATCTTGCCCAGGTCGGATGCCAGGAAGTTCTTCACTTCCTGCTCGGACACCTGGATGCGCTCCGCCACACGGCGCTGACGCACACGGCTGATGATCATTTCGCGGCGGATCTGGTCACGGGCATCGTCATAAGACAGGCCGTCGCGAGCCAAAGCGGCGCGGAATTGTTCGATCGACATGTTGTTGCGCTGGGCAATGGTGCCGACAGCCTGGTTCAGTTCTTCATCGGTAATGCGAATGCCGGAACGTTCGCCGATCTGCAATTGCAGGTTTTCGACGATCAGACGCTCGAGCACTTGCTGATCCAGTACGCCGGTAGGCGGTACGGCAGCACCGCGTTTGGCGATGGTTTGCTGAACCTCGTGAACGCGCCGGTCCAGTTGGCTCTGCATGACCACGTCATTGTCGACGATAGCCACCACTTTATCGATGGACTGTACCGCGGCGTTGGCCGCGGTACCCAGGAACAGCGCGCCCAGCATCAGCGGGCGCAGACAATCAGAAAGCTTGGTCTTCACGTTCACGATAACCTTGGATGCCTTTGTCGAGGAAACTCTCTACTTTGGCGCCGGTGAGGCCGCCGAGTCCCTTCAGAACAATTTGGAGGAAGACGCCGTGGTCGCCTTTTTCGTTTTGTGGAGCTTCCTGACTGAATTCGTCATAGGAAACCCAGTAACGGTTGATCAGGCGTAGTTTCCAGCAGCAGTTGTCGTACTCGAAACCACCAAAGGCTTCCAGGGTACGGTTGCGGTTGTAGTCATACTGCCAGCGGCTGATGGCGTTCCATTGCGGCACGATCGGCCAGATCACCGAGAAGTCGTGCTGTTTGATCTTGTAGTAGTCCTTCACGTAGCCAGGTTGGCCCGGGGTGCCGTAATCGCCACCGCCCACCGACCATTTACCAGTGTTCTGGTCATAACGGATCTGGTCATTGCGATAGCGATAACCGGCGTTGATGACCTTGTTCGGGTTGTCTTCAGGCTGGTAGTGGAACATCGCGCTGCCCGAGCGAGGGCTGCGGCTGTCCGGGTCCCAGTTGTAGTCTGCCGTGGTGCGCCAGTCGCGGTTCCAGCGGTATTCGTATTCCAGTGCATATGGCGAAACGTTGGCTTGAGCATCAGCGCGGGTTTTTGCATCGATACCCGGCAACTGGACTTCGCGGTCCTTGAAGTACAAGGCTTGGCCAACGCTGATGCGTTGACGTTCGAAACCATTGTCTTCGATCCAGCGGTTGGTCACGCCCAGCGACAGTTTGTTCTCGTCGCCGACGCGGTCGGAGCCGGAGAAGCGGTTGTCGCGGAACAGCGAGGCATAGTTGAAGGTGTACTCGCCGGTGTCGAATACTGGAATATCCTTCTGGTCTTCCTCAGGTACATAGAGGTAGAACAGGCGCGGTTCGAGGGTCTGGCGATAATTCTTGCCAAACCATTGGGTGTCGCGATCGAAATACAGGCCGCTGTCGATACTGACAATCGGCACGCCACGGTTCTGGTTGCTGCCGAAATGACCATTGAGGTTTTCAGTCCCGGCTGCAGCTGCGGCTTGATCCTGGGCCACGATTTGGCTTTTGCCAGTACCGTCCAGATCCAGTTGGTACTGGGTGTATTGGTACTTGAGCGAAGGCTTCAGGAAGCCATAGGTCCAGTTCAACGGCAGGCTGACAGCCGGTTTGAGATTCAAGCGGTCGCCGTTGGCACGTGCCAGGCCGGTCACGTTGTTATCAAGACGTGATGCAACCGTGCCGTCTTGGTTTACGAAGTCACCGCTCTTTAAATCACGCTCAAACCGCACGGCCTCTGTCTCGTAATCGAAATTCAGCCCTTCCGGATGATAAGGCAGCTGACCATTGAAGGTGATCTGCGGCAAACGATCATACGGCGTGATGTTCGAAACGGTCGCCAGCTGATAGGCCTGGGCGTTCAAACGAGCGGTGTAGCTGTCGCCACGATAGGTGACAGAGCCCTGCTGGTTCACGTAGTCAGCGCTTTTCACGCCAATCTGGTCAGTCTGCAGATCCTGGAAGTAATACGGATCGCTGATCTTGGTGTAGTCGACTTGCGTAAAGACGCGCGAGTCGAGGCCACCCTTGTGCTGCCAGTTGTACATGTAGCGGGTTTTTTCGTAGTCGGTCTGCTTGCTGCGCTCAGTATCTTCGTCGTTGAGGTACGCGGCGCCGAACTGACCTTCGCTGGACTTGGTCAGGTAACGGAATTCGCCTTCCATCAACAGGCCGCGCTTGCTCATGTAGCGCGGGTACAACGTGGCGTCGTAGTTTGGCGCCAGGTTGAAGTAGTACGGGGTGACCAGCATGAAGCCGGTATCGCTGCCTGTGCCGATGGTCGGCGGCAGGAAGCCGGACTGGCGACGGTCATCGATCGGGAAATAGATGTACGGCGTGTATAGAACCGGAATGTCCTTGACTCGCAGCGTCACGTTGGTCGCGGTACCGAAACCGGTGGCCGGGTTCAAGGTGATGTTGTTGCCCTTGAGCTGCCAGGCATTGCTGTTCGGTTCGCACGTGGTGTACGTACCGTCCTTGAGACGGATGATCGCGTTCTCGGCACGTTTGGCGTACAGCGCGTTACCGCGGATGCGCGACTTGTGCATCACGTATTCGGCGTTGTCGACCTTGGCTTCACCGGTGTCGAGCTGTACGTCGGCGTGATCGCCCACGATCAGTGCGCCATTGTCGCGAATGCGCACGTTGCCGGCCAGTTCGCCACGGCTCTCGGCCTGGTACAGGTTCGCTTCGTCGGCTTCGACCTGCATGCTGCCCTGACGCATGACCACGTCACCGGCCAGGGTCGCGACCTGCTCTTCCTGCTTATAGCGGGAGGCCTTGGCGCCGATAAAGGTTGGAGCGTCGCTTTTATTCGTCTTGTCATTCATGCCAGGACGAATCGGTTCGATATAGGAACCAGAGCAGTAAGGACCGGTTTCGGCCAATTGCGCTGCAGTGAGCTTCTCGCGCGGAACCCAGTCGAGGTGGCTGTAGTCTTCACTACGCGACTTCAGACCGCGGCCCTTGGACTCGGTAACCAGCACAGGCTTGGCGCCGGTGTCTTCGCTGGAGGCGGTGCCTGCCGGGGCTTCGCCAGTGGCGGAGACTGCGCTGCCTTCGTGCACGGGGCGCGGCGGCAATGCAGCGGCTGGTGCCTTTGGCGCACAGTCCCAGGCACCCGAAGCAGAGACTGAGCAGTCATACTGTTCTGCGGCGACCACGAACGACGTGGCCAGGGGTTGCAGGGCCAGCAGACTGCCGGTAACCAACAACGGAAATTTTTTACGAAACGCGGGGGATTTCAATGCCATCTTATTAGTCCGGGCTTCCTGCGTGCCATCTGCCCGCGGTGTGGGCCGCACGCCTCTCGATGGTCTGAAAAAGATGCTGGATAATAAAGCATGACCCGCTTGACGGCTAGCGCCGTCGGAGACCCTTGCAATGCCTGACCAAGATGTACGCTTGCAACACCTGAAAGTTTGGCTCGATGAACAGTTGGCTATCCTCTTTGCAGAACAAGGTTGGGGCGCCGTGCCCCCGGCCACGTTGACCGCGGCCAGTAGCGACGCGAGTTTTCGGCGCTATTTCCGCTGGGAAGGCGCAGGCAGAAGTTTCGTCGTGATGGACGCGCCACCGCCGCAGGAAAACTGCAAACCCTTTGTGGATATCGCTTTTCTGCTGGCGAAATCCGGCATAAACGTGCCGAAAATTTATGCCGAGGACCTCGAGCGCGGTTTCCTTTTGCTCAATGACTTGGGCAACAAGACTTATCTGGACGTGATCGACAGCGAAAATGCCGACGATTTGTTCAAGGATGCCCTGCAAGCGCTGCTGGCTTTCCAGCAATTGCCGATGGTGGCGCCGCTGCCGAGTTATGACGTCGCGCTGCTGCGTCGCGAGCTCGAACTGTTCCCCGAGTGGTACGTGAAGCGCGAACTGGGTATCGAGTTCGATGCTGCGCAGCAGGTGCTCTGGCAGCAGGTCAGTGACCTGCTGATCGACAGCGCTCTGGCTCAGCCTAAAGTCCTGGTGCATCGCGACTATATGCCGCGCAACCTGATGATCAGCGAGCCGAATCCCGGCGTGCTGGATTTCCAGGACGCGGTCTACGGGCCGGTGACCTATGACGTGACCTGCCTGTTCAAGGACGCCTTCCTCAGCTGGCCTGAAGAACGCGTGCGCGGCTGGCTGGAAGATTACTGGCAGCAAGCCGCTGCGCTCGACATCCCGGTTCAGCCGGACTTTGAAGACTTTCTGCGCGCCAGCGACCTGATGGGCGTGCAGCGTCACTTGAAAGTCATCGGTATCTTCGCCCGCATCTGCCATCGCGACGGCAAGCCACGCTATCTCGGCGATGTGCCGCGTTTCTTTGCTTATATAGACGCGGTCATTGCCCGTCGTCCTGAACTGGCTGAGCTGGATGTGTTGCTGGCCAGTCTGCGTGCTGGAGTGAAGGCATGAAGGCAATGATTCTGGCGGCGGGTAAAGGCGAGCGCATGCGTCCGCTGACCCTGACCACGCCAAAACCGCTGGTTCGCGCCGGCGGAGCACCCTTGATCGAGTATCACCTGCACGCGCTGGCGGCGGCAGGGTTTACCGAGATCGTGATCAACCATGCCTGGCTCGGTCAGCAGATCGAAGATTATCTGGGCGATGGCTCGAAATATGGCGTGAGCATTCAGTATTCGCCGGAAGGTGAACCGCTGGAAACCGGTGGTGGTATTTTCCGCGCGTTGCCGTTGTTGGGTGATGAGGCTTTTGTGGTGGTCAATGGCGACATCTGGACCGACTACGACTTCAGCGTGTTGCACCAGCCCATCGTCGGGCTCGCCCATTTGATCCTGGCGGACAACCCGGTACATCACCCGAACGGGGATTTCACCCTGGTCGATGGCCATGTGCAGGACGGTCAGCCGGATACCTCAACCCTGACCTACAGCGGCATCGCCGTGCTGCACCCGCAGCTGTTTGACGGTTGCTCGGCCGGGGCCTTCAAGCTTGCGCCATTGTTGCGCAAAGCCATGGCCGATGGACAAGTGACGGGCGAGCGCCTGAATGGACATTGGGTGGATGTCGGCACTCACGAGCGCCTGGCTGAAGTAGAAACCTTGATAGAAGCGAGACGCTGACATGTTGTGGCCAGGGACTCTGATTGGAGCCGGAGTGGGCTTTGCCATAGCCAGCATTCCGGGGGCCATGCTCGGTGCTTTATTGGGACAGGCGCTGGATCGGCGCTTGCACCTGCAGAGCTGGGCGCATTTATGGGAAAAATTCGGTGGCCGCTCGGTGCTGCGCAACGATGAACTGCTGTTCGTGTTGCTGGGCCGATTGGCCAAGAGTGATGGGCGGGTAGTGGATGGCCACATTCAGCAGGCGCGACAGGAAATGCGTGCGCTGGAGATGACCGAGTCGGCGCAACGTCGGGCGATAGCGGCGTTCAACCGCGGCAAGTCGGGGCGTGATCGGTTGCGTGGCTATCTGCGACGCTTGAGTGCTCAGCCCCATGCCGCGGAAGGCGTGTTGCGTGCCTGTTGGCGGATGGTCTGGGCCGATGGCCGCGCCGGTAGCAGCGAGCGCGAACTGATTGCCCAGTGGGGCAAATGGTTGGGCTGGACGCCGCAACAGGTACAGGCACTGGCGAGTGACTACGAGCCGAAGCGACCATTGGTCAGCAGCGCGATTACGTATCAGGACGCCTTGCGGCTATTGGGCGTGTCGGCGACCAGCGAGCCAGCACAGATCAAACGCGCCTATCGACGCCTGCTCAGTCGCCATCATCCGGACAAGATTGCCGGCAGCGGTGCGACGGCGTTGCAGGTTCGTGAGGCGACGGACAAGACTCGTGAATTGCACAACGCCTACACGTTGATTCGTGAACGGCGGGACTTTCGATAGCAGGGCAGAGTTGTGTCGCCCGCGAATGGGGCGACGCGATCCATCAGTCCGCCGCAGGCTGCGGATTCAACCATCCCCGCACCCGGCGAACCAACTGCTCTTGCTCAGCCTTGGCATTGCCCGGCAGTGCCTTGAGCGAGACCTGGCTGAACGCCGATGTCTTCAAGCGTTTATTGGCCTGCAAGCGTTCCAGTGCCGCGTTGCGATCCAGTGGTTTGTCCATATAGAAGATGTCGGCAGTCGGCAGCTTGATCGTCGGCGTCAACTCGGCAAGCTCAGGCTTCGCCGTAACAGGCGTCTGGGCGGCGACCATCACGAACTTCTCGACTTGCGATGGCTGCTTCTCGCTCAGATAGCGCGCGGCCCAGTAAGCGCCGGTGCCATGCCCCAGCACGACGACTTTGCGAGCGCTTTGCTGTTCGGCATAAGCGATGGCCGCGTCGATGCGGGCGAAAATTCGCTCGGCGTCGGCTTTGGCGTGTTCTTCGGTGGTTTCGGCGATAGCCTTGTCGGCCACCTCCGCTTCGCCGCCAGCAGCCTGTTCGATGGGCGCCGCGGTGGTCGAGTCTTTGCTGCCGGCATCAGGGGCTTTGGGGGCGGGCGCCACTTCGACGATACGTGGCGCAATGGCTTCGCTTTGCAAGTCCGGCAAGGTGATACTCAGGCTGCTCCACTCGGCGTCCGGCAATTGACGGCGCAATGGGCTGATCGCTTGCGGCCAGTCAACGGTTTCACCGGCGCCCGGGATAATAATCACCGCGCCTTTGGGCTCGGCGGTATTGGCCGGTTTCCACAAGGCGAGAAAGCTGTCGGTGCCGGCTTGCAGTTGTTGCTGTTCCTGCGCCGGGACTTTTCGCTCAAGTGCCGTCGCTTCTTCCTGACTACGCTCAAGCAGCGGCTGGCGTTCGACCGGTTTTTCTTCGGCGGGTTTTTCCGCAGTGGCAGATGCCGGGTCGGCCGCCTCGACGGAAAAGGCGCACGGCAGGATCAGCGACAGGCACAATGCTGGCAGTGCCAGGCGGTAGACAGGGGGCATCGGATATTCCAGGCCAGAAGTTATTCCGGCAGCCTAATGGGTTGGTCAGTATTTGTCAGTGTGTGAGACTTCGATGATGCATTTTCGCTGCCTGTGGGTTATCGGCTGTTTGTGGTTTCCCTTGATGGGCTGGGCGGCTCCCGCGCCACCGGCGCACGTCGTGTCATTGTCTTCGGCGCAACAGCAATGGCTGGCGCAGCATGAAGAGTTGCGGGTCGGGGTGGTGTTGCAAGCGCCCTATGCCCAATACGATCGCCGCTTGCAGCGCCTGTCCGGGGTCAACATCGAGTTGATGAAGTGGCTGGCCAAGTCGCTCAAGGTCGAGCTGAGCTGGCGTAATTATCCTGATCTTGCGCAACTGGAAGCCGCCGCGCGCGAAGGCGATATCGATATCGCGCCGGGACTGACCCAGACTCCCGCCGGTTTACGACTCTGGCAATTTTCCGATCCGTACATGCGGGTGCCGCAACTGGTGGTCAGCGACCAGAAGAGCACCGGTGTGGTGGAGCTGGAAAAACTCGACAGTCAGACCCGCGTCGCCGTGCGCATGCCCAGCGTCACCGCGGATTTTTTGCGTAGCACCTATCCGCATCTGAACCTGCAAGGCGTGCCTTTGGAGCGCCAGGCGCTGCAACTGTTGTTGAGTCAGCAAGCCGGTTACGCGGTGGTCGATGAAGCGCAATTCGGGCGTCTGGCTGCAGAGCCTGAGTTCGCCGGGCTGGCCGTGGTGGGCGACATCGGTTTCCCGCAACTGTTGCGAGTGGCCACGCGTCGGGACTGGCCGGAGTTGGCCGGCATCGTCGAAAACGCGCTGCGCGCGATACCGGCCAAAGACCTCGAGCGACTGCACGATCAATGGCTGCAACCCAAGTACCCGCGGCTGTCCGATTCACCGGTTTTCTGGAAAAACCTCTGTCTGCTGTTGCTGGTGTTATTGCTGAGCAGCATGGCCATTGTGTACTGGCAGCGTCGTCAGCAACACAGTCTGGAGCAACGTTTGCTGGCGGCGCGCGAAGACATTGCCCTGCGCGAGGCCAGCGAAGAAGCCTTGCGCCTCACGCAGTTCTCCATCGATCAAAGCACCGTCGGCATCCTTTGGGTCAACTGGGACAGCCATGTGCGCTACGCCAACCGTGCCGCCGAAAGCATGCTCGGCTATCCGGCGGGCGGGATCATTGATCGACCCTTGATCGATTTCGAGCCCGGTTTGCACATGGACCGCTGGCTGAGCCTGTGGAAACGCGCCCGGGCCAGTGAGGAAGGGCCGCTAAGTTTCGAAACCAATTGTGTGCGGGCCGATGGCAGTATTCTGCCGGCGGATGTCTCGTTGAGCTTCCTGCGTTTTCGCGAGGGCGAATACCTGGTGGTTTACCTCAATGATGTCACCGAGCGTCGTCGCGCCCTGGCCGCCTTGCAGGAAAGCGAAGCGCGGCTGCAGGGGATCGCCGCCAACGTTCCCGGACTGGTCTTTCGTCTGGAGCGCGCACCAGTAACCGGGCAGATCGACTTTGCCTACATCAGTGAAGGCAGCGAGAGCCTGGTGGGGTACTCGCCGGCCACCCTGGCCCATCGGGACAAAGGCCTGCGCAGCCTGGTGCATCCGGATGACAAGGCCAGTTATCACCAGACTCAGGACCATGCGCTGGACACCGACAGCGACTGGTCGTGGCAGGGGCGGATTCTGACTCGTCAGGGCGAACAGCGCTGGGCCGAGATCAAGGCCATTACCCGCCGACTGGAAGACGGCGCCTATGTCTGGGACGGGATTGTCTGGGACATCACCGAGAGCAAGCGCATCGAGCTGGAGCTGGCCAGCTCCCGTGAGCAGTTGCGCGAGTTGTCTGCGCACCTGGAGAGCGTGAGGGAAGAGGAGAAGGCGCGGATTGCCCGGGAAGTTCACGACGAGCTGGGGCAGATGTTGACTGTGTTGAAGCTGGAAACGTCCATGTGCGAACTGGCTTATGCGCAGCTCGACCCTGGCCTGCACGAGCGCTTGAACAGCATGAAGCGTTTGATCGCGCAGCTGTTTCAACTGGTGCGTGATGTGGCCACGGCGCTGCGGCCACCGATTCTCGATGCCGGGATCGCCTCGGCCATCGAGTGGCAGGCCCGACGGTTCGAGGCACGCACGCATATTCCGTGTCTGGTACAAGTGCCGGATAACTTGCCGGTGCTCAGCGATGCCAAGGCCATTGGCCTGTTCCGCATCCTTCAGGAAGCGCTGACCAATGTCATGCGTCACGCCCAGGCGCATACTGTTGAACTGACGCTGGCCCTTGAGGGCGATGAGCTTTGTCTGACTGTCAGCGATGATGGCGTAGGATTTGTCGCCGCGCCTGGCAGGCCGACATCCTTTGGCGTGGTCGGCATGCGTGAGCGGGTGTTGATCATGGGCGGGCAATTGTCGCTTGAGAGTGAGCCGGGGGAGGGCACGACCCTGACGGTGCGAGTGCCGCTGGATGAAGCCTGATGGTTTTGTGTTGTTTGAGCTGGCGCCTTTGCAGGCAAGCCCGCGATAGATCCTGGTTCTGACATAAGAAGAATGGAGAAGAACGTGATCCGTGTATTGGTAGCCGAAGACCACACCATCGTTCGCGAAGGCATCAAGCAATTGATCGGCCTGGCCAAGGACTTGCTGGTGGTCGGGGAGGCGAGCAATGGCGAGCAGTTGCTCGATACCTTGCGCCATGTTCCCTGCGAAGTGGTGTTGCTGGACATCTCCATGCCCGGGGTCAACGGTCTTGAGGCAATTCCACGGATTCGCGCCTTGAACAATCCCCCCGCGATCCTGGTGCTGTCGATGCACGACGAAGCGCAGATGGCCGCTCGGGCGTTGAAGGTTGGCGCCGCGGGTTACGCGACCAAGGACAGCGATCCGGCATTGTTGCTGACGGCGATTCGCAAGGTCGCGGCGGGCGGGCGCTACATCGATCCAGACCTGGCCGACCGCATGGTTTTCGAGGTTGGCCTGACCGATACACGGCCGTTGCATTCGTTGCTGTCGGAGCGTGAATTCTCGGTATTCGAACGCCTGGCCCAGGGCGCCAACGTCAACGACATCGCCCAGCAACTGGCCTTGAGCAGCAAAACCATCAGTACCCACAAGGCGCGGCTGATGCAGAAGCTCAACATCACCTCCCTGGCCGAACTGGTGAAGTACGCGATGGAACACAAACTCCTCTGAAGCAGTACGCGATCACCCGTAGGAGCTGCCGCAGGCTGCGATCTTTTGATCTTGATCTTCGGCTATCTTGAAGCCGCCAAAAGATCGCAGCCTGCGGCAGCTCCTACAGGGACCGTAACGGCATGCCCAATTGCGACATGCCTTAAACACTGTTTTCGCCGGTTCTTGCGGCTTGCAGCTTACCGCCCGTCGCCATCAAGAATCGACATATCCATCCCCGCCATCCTTGTAGGGCAATCCCTACCCCCAACCTTCCATCCGGCTGAGGCGATTCTCTCCTGCGCCCCGATTTGCGCGGCTCCCAGCGTCCACTAGGCTTAGTCCACAGCAGTCATCAATAACAAAGGTGTGGGTATGAGCCAGGTTGATTCAAGTGCAGGGGCCAGCGATATTCTGGTCAGCTTTCGTGGAGTGCAAAAGAGCTACGACGGCGAGAACCTGATTGTCAAAGACCTCAACCTGGAAATTCGCAAAGGCGAATTCCTGACCTTGCTCGGGCCGTCCGGTTCCGGCAAAACCACCAGTCTGATGATGCTCGCCGGCTTCGAAACGCCGACCGCCGGGGAGATTCAACTGGCCGGGCGTTCCATCAACAACGTGCCACCGCACAAGCGCGACATCGGCATGGTGTTCCAGAACTACGCGTTGTTTCCGCACATGACCGTGTCCGAGAACCTGGCGTTCCCGCTGACCGTGCGCGGCTTGAACAAAAGTGACGTCAGTGACCGGGTCAAGCGTGTGCTGAGCATGGTTCAGCTCGACACCTTCGCCCAGCGCTATCCGGCGCAACTGTCCGGCGGTCAGCAGCAGCGTGTGGCCCTGGCTCGCGCCCTGGTGTTCGAACCGCAACTGGTGTTGATGGATGAACCGCTCGGCGCACTGGACAAACAACTGCGTGAACACATGCAGATGGAAATCAAACACCTGCACCAGCGCCTCGGCGTGACCGTGGTCTACGTGACCCACGACCAGGGCGAAGCCCTGACCATGTCCGACCGTGTCGCCGTGTTCCACCAGGGCGAGATCCAGCAGATCGCGCCACCGCGCACGCTCTATGAAGAGCCGAAAAATACTTTCGTCGCCAACTTCATCGGCGAGAACAACCGCCTCAACGGCCGCTTGCACAGCCATACCGGTGATCGCTGCGTGGTCGAGCTCGGTCGCGGTGAAAAGGTTGAAGCTCTGGCGGTCAACGTCGGCAAGACCGGCGAACCCGTCACGCTGTCGATTCGTCCGGAGCGCGTGAGCCTCAATGGCTCGAGCGAGTCCTGTGTCAACCGCTTCTCGGGAAGGGTGGCGGAATTCATCTATCTGGGCGACCACGTCCGGGTTCGCCTGGAAGTCTGCGGCAAGACCGACTTCTTCGTGAAACAACCGATTGCCGAGCTCGATCCTGCTCTGGCTGTCGGCGACGTGGTACCGCTTGGCTGGCAGGTCGAACACGTTCGCGCGCTCGACCCACTTCTAGAGGCGCATTGATCGCCCCCTGCTTCACCAACACCAACCCTGCACGTGGAGAGAACAATAAATGTTGAGATCCCTGAAATTCACCGCCCTGGTCGTCGGCATGATCGGCGCGGCGCACGCGATGGCGGCTGGCCCGGACCTGACCGTGGTGTCCTTTGGCGGGGCGAACAAGGCGGCGCAGGTCAAAGCCTTCTACGCACCATGGGAAGCGGCGGGCCACGGCAAAATCGTCGCTGGCGAATACAACGGCGAAATGGCCAAGGTCAAAGCCATGGTCGACACCAAGAGCGTGTCCTGGGACCTGGTGGAAGTTGAATCGCCGGAACTGTCCCGTGGTTGCGACGAAGACATGTTCGAGCAACTCGATCCGAAGCTGTTCGGCAAGTCTGAAGACTACGTCAAAGGCGCTATCCAGCCTTGCGGCGTGGGCTTCTTCGTGTGGTCGACCGTGCTGGCCTACAACGCTGACAAGCTGAAAACCGCTCCGACCAGTTGGGCTGATTTCTGGGACACCAAGAAATTCCCGGGCAAGCGCGGCCTGCGCAAAGGCGCCAAGTACACCCTGGAATTCGCACTGATGGCTGACGGCGTTGCGCCGAAAGACGTCTACAAAGTGCTGGCCGGCAAAGATGGCCAGGACCGCGCGTTCAAGAAGCTCGATGAGCTCAAGCCAAGCATTCAGTGGTGGGAAGCCGGCGCACAACCGCCGCAATACCTCGCCTCCGGTGACGTGGTCATGAGCTCGGCCTATAACGGCCGGATCGCCGCGGTACAAAAAGAAAGCAACCTGAAAGTGGTGTGGAACGGCGGCATCTACGACTTCGACGCATGGGCCATTCCAAAAGGTCTGGACAAGACCCGTGCCGAAGCTGCGAAGAAATTCATCGCCTTCTCGGTGCAGCCGCAACAGCAGAAGACCTACTCGGAAAACATCGCCTACGGCCCGGCCAACACCCAGGCTGTGCCGTTGCTGGCCAAGGATGTCCTGAAAGACATGCCGACCACCCCGGAAAACATCGCCAACCAGGTGCAGATCGACGTCAGCTTCTGGGCTGACAACGGCGAGCAACTGGAGCAGCGCTTCAATTCCTGGGCTGCGAAGTAACCAGAGGGCTAGCCCTCTTGTGAGGGCGAGCCTTTGTGGTGAGGGGGCTTGCCCCCGTTGGGTCGCGAAGCGCCCCTAAAACCTGCAACCGCGATGTATCAGGTACACCGGATGCATGGTTTCACGGCTGCTTCGCAGCCGAACGGGGGCAAGCCCCCTCGCCACAATTTCGCTCCCCCTTATCGATTGATCAAAGATTTCCGGAGTACGCCATGGCTATCGCCGTTCCCGTGAACGCGGGCACCGACCCCACCTTGAAGCAGCGACTAAAGCACGCCGAGCGAATCAACCGCTGGAAAGCACAAGCCTTGATCGCGCCGTTGGTGCTGTTTCTGTTGCTGGTGTTCCTGGTGCCGATCGTGGCGCTGCTCTACAAAAGCGTCGGTAACCCGGAAGTGATCGGCGTGATGCCGCGCACTGTGGCTGCCATCGCCAGTTGGGATGGCCGAGGCCTGCCGGCAGAGCCTGTGTACAAGGCCGCCAGCGAAGACCTCGCCGAAGCCCGCAAGAATCAGACCTTGGGTGATTTGTCCAAGCGCTTGAACATGGAGTTGGCCGGCTACCGCAGCCTGCTGACCAAAACCGCGCGCGCCTTGCCGTTCGCCACGGAGCCTGCTTCTTATAAAGAAGCGCTGGAAGGACTCGACGAACGCTGGGGCGATCCGGCCTATTGGCAGGTGGTGCGCCGCAACACCAGTGGTGTGACGCCTTATTACCTGCTGGCCGCCGTCGATCACCGTATCGACGACCTAGGCGAACTGGCCCGGGCCACTCCCGATCAGGCGATCTACCTCGACATCTTTGCCCGTACGTTCTGGATGGGCCTGATCATCACCATGATCTGCCTGGTGCTTGCTTATCCGCTGGCCTACCTGCTGGCGAACCTACCCTCGCGCCAAAGCAACCTGCTGATGATTCTGGTGCTGTTGCCGTTCTGGACCTCGATTCTGGTGCGGGTCGCGGCGTGGATCGTGTTGCTGCAATCGGGCGGCTTGATCAACAGCGGCCTGATGGCCATGGGCGTCATCGATAAGCCGCTGGAGCTGGTGTTCAACCGCACCGGGGTCTACATCTCGATGGTGCACATCCTGCTGCCGTTCATGATTCTGCCGATCTACAGCGTGATGAAAGGTATCTCGCCGACTTACATGCGTGCGGCGATTTCCCTGGGCTGCCACCCGTTCGCCAGTTTCTGGCGGGTGTACTTCCCGCAGACCTATGCCGGTGTTGGCGCCGGTTGCCTGTTGGTGTTCATCCTCGCCATCGGCTACTACATCACCCCGGCGTTGCTGGGCAGCCCGAACGATCAGATGGTCAGTTACTTCGTCGCCTTCTACACCAACACCAGCATCAACTGGGGCATGGCGACCGCGCTCGGTGGACTGTTGCTGCTGGCGACCGTGGTGCTTTATCTGATTTACAGCTGGCTGGTGGGCGCCAGTCGCCTGCGCCTGAGCTAAGGGGAGAGTGAAATGCTGAGTCCTTATATGTCGCCCATCGAACGGGTGTGGTTCTACAGCTTGCGGATTCTCTGCGGCTTGATTTTGTTGTTCCTGATCTTGCCGGTGCTGGTGATCATTCCGCTGTCGTTCAACTCAGGGAGTTTTCTGGTCTACCCGCTGCAAGGCTTCTCGCTGCACTGGTATCAGGATTTTTTTGCCTCGGCGGAATGGATGCGTTCGTTGAAGAACAGCATGATCGTGGCTCCGGCAGCGACCGTGCTGGCGATGATCTTCGGTACGCTGGCGGCGATCGGCCTGACCCGTGGCGACTTCCCGGGCAAGGCGCTGGTGATGGCGCTGGTGATTTCGCCGATGGTGGTGCCGGTGGTGATCATTGGTGTGGCCAGTTACCTGACCTTCGCGCCACTGGGGTTCGGCAACAGCTATACCTCGTTGATCGTGGTGCACGCCGTGCTGGGCGTGCCGTTCGTGATCATCACGGTATCGGCGACCTTGCAGGGTTTCAACCAGAACCTGGTGCGGGCCGCGGCCAGCCTGGGCGCTTCGCCGCTGACGACATTCCGCCGGGTGACCTTGCCGTTGATTGCACCGGGGGTGATTTCCGGTGCGCTGTTTGCCTTCGCTACCTCGTTCGATGAAGTGGTGGTGACGTTGTTCCTCGCCGGTCCCGAACAAGCGACCTTGCCTCGGCAGATGTTCAGCGGCATCCGCGAAAACCTCAGCCCGACGATCGCCGCTGCCGCGACGCTGCTGATCGCATTCTCGGTGATTCTGTTGCTGACCCTGGAATGGCTGCGTGGGCGCAGCGAAAAACTGCGCACCGCCCAAGCCTGATGCGGCCCTCTGTAGGAGCTGCCGAAGGCTGCGATCTTTTGATTTTCCAAAAGCAAAGTCAAAAGATCGCAGCCTTCGGCAGCTCCTACTGCAGACAAACCCCAATCCCCAGCTACTATTGTGCCCAGCTCCCCTATCTATAAGAGGCTGCGCACATGAGTCTTTCCTCTTTCAAAATCGCTCACAAACTAATCACCGGCGCAGGTGCCATCGAGCAACTGGCGGCCGAGCTCACACGTCTGGACATCGACAACCCGCTGATCGTCACCGATGCCGCGCTGGTCAAGTCCGGCACGGTGGAGCTGGCGCTGGCGCAGCTGGGCGAGCGCAGTTATGAGATTTTCGACCGGGTGTTGCCGGACCCGGAAATCGCCATCGTCGAAGATTGCATGCGGGTTTACCGTGAGGGTGGGCATGATGGGCTGATCGGCCTCGGCGGCGGCAGTGCCATCGACATCGCCAAGAGTGTTGCCGCCTATGCCGGTTATCACGGCGCGCTGGAGGATTTGTTCGGCATCGATCAGGTGCCGCGCAAAGGCCCGCCGCTGATCGCCATCCCGACCACCGCCGGCACCGGTTCGGAAGTGACCAACGTGGCGATCCTCTCAGACAAGGTCGCGCAGCTGAAGATGGGCATTATCAGCGATTACCTGTTGCCGGATGTGGCACTGGTCAGCCCGCAAATGACCCTGACCTGCCCACGCAGTGTCACCGCCGCCAGTGGCGTCGATGCGCTGGTGCACGCCATCGAGTCCTACCTGTCGCTCAACGCCTCGCCCATCACCGATGCCTTGGCCATTGGCGCGATCAAGCTGATTAGCAAGGCGCTGCCCAAGGCCTACGCCAATCCCTCCCACCTGCAAGCCCGCGAAGACATGGCCACCGCCAGCCTGATGGCCGGCATGGCGTTCGGCAATGCCGG
Source organism: Pseudomonas sp. Pseusp11 (assembly GCF_047304405.1). Taxonomy (NCBI): domain Bacteria; kingdom Pseudomonadati; phylum Pseudomonadota; class Gammaproteobacteria; order Pseudomonadales; family Pseudomonadaceae; genus Pseudomonas; species Pseudomonas sp. Pseusp11. The sequence goes on along the minus strand of NZ_JBGLZF010000026.1, from coordinate 22,252 downwards.
GGTCGGCGCGGTGCATGCGTTGGCGTATCCGCTGGGTGGGCGTTTCAACATTGCCCATGGTGTCAGCAATGCCTTGCTGCTGCCGTATGTCATGACCTGGAACAAGATGGCTTGTGTGGAGCGCATGCAGGATATTGCCGAGGCCATGGGGGTGAAGACCGCTCATCTGAGCGCCTATGAAGCGGCGGATAAAGCCGTGGAGGCGATGACCGAGCTGTGCGCCGCCGTGGAGATCCCGCGAGGTCTGCGCAGTTTCGGGGTACCCGAGGAGGCGATCCCGGCCATGGCCGTGGAAGCCGCTGGCACCGAACGCCTGATGCGCAACAATCCGCGTAAGTTGAGCGCCACCGATATCGAGAAGATCTACCGGGCGGCCTATTAGGACTTGCCCCAATCATCGCAGCACGGTGCGCGCGTCAAAGCATGAGGTATACAATGCGCGCCATCGTGATTCTGCTCAAAAAAGGTGCGTCATGCAGCCCTTCGTTATTGCTCCGTCGATTCTCTCCGCCGACTTCGCCCGCCTGGGCGAGGAAGTGGACAACGTCCTGGCCGCCGGCGCCGACTTCGTGCACTTCGATGTCATGGACAACCACTACGTGCCGAACCTGACCATCGGCCCGATGGTCTGCTCTGCGCTGCGCAAGTACGGTGTGACCGCGCCGATCGACGCGCACCTGATGGTCAGCCCGGTGGACCGCATCGTCGGTGACTTCATCGAAGCCGGTGCGACCTACATCACCTTCCACCCGGAAGCCACGCTGCACGTCGACCGTTCCCTGCAACTGATCCGCGAAGGCGGCTGCAAGGCGGGCCTGGTGTTCAACCCGGCGACCCCGCTGGACGTGCTCAAGTACGTGATGGACAAGGTCGACATGATCCTGCTGATGAGCGTCAACCCGGGCTTCGGCGGGCAGAAGTTCATTCCAGCCACCCTCGACAAGCTGCGTGAGGCGCGGGCACTGATCGATGCCTCCGGTCGTGACATTCGCCTGGAAATCGACGGTGGGGTGAACGTGAACAACATTCGCGAAATCGCCGCTGCCGGTGCCGATACTTTCGTGGCCGGCTCGGCGATCTTCAATGCACCGAACTACCAGGAAGTGATTGAAAAAATGCGCTCCGAACTGGCGCTGGCTCGCCCATGAGCGGATTTGAGCAGCTGTTCCCGGGGCGTCTGCCGCGGCTGGTGATGTTCGATCTGGATGGCACGCTGGTCGATTCGGTCCCTGACCTCGCAGCGGCTGTGGATAACATGCTGCTCAAACTCGGGCGTGCCCCGGTCGGCATCGAACCGGTGCGTGAGTGGGTCGGCAACGGCGCTCCGGTGCTGGTGCGCCGTGCACTGGCCGGCGGCATCGATCATTCGTCGGTCGATGACGGCGAAGCCGAAGGTGCACTGCAGATTTTCATGGAGGCCTACGGTGAGGGGCATGAGCTGACCGTGGTCTATCCCGGTGTGCGCGACACCCTGAAATGGCTGAACAAGCAGGGCGTGGCGATGGCGCTGATCACCAACAAGCCGGAGCGCTTCGTCGCGCCGCTGCTGGATCAGATGAAAATCGGCCGTTACTTCAAATGGATTATCGGCGGCGACACCCTGCCACAACAGAAACCCGACCCGGCCGCGCTGTTTTTCGTGATGAAAATGGCCAACATTCCGGCGTCGCAATCGTTGTTCGTCGGCGACTCGCGCAGCGATGTGCTGGCGGCGAAAGCGGCGGGGGTCAAATGCGTGGCCCTCAGTTACGGTTATAACCACGGTCGGCCGATTGCCGAAGAGTCGCCGGCGCTGGTGATCGATGATCTGCGCAAACTAATTCCCGGTTGCCTGGATCCGGCCGCTGAGATAACGTTGCCCGACGCTGTTCAACCCCCTGCTGGAAACGCCATCGTGGTGGTCACTCGCAAACTCTGGATGAAAGTCATCAAGGCCCTGGCCCGCTGGCGTTGGCGCGCCTGACTTGTTCCTGGCCGGCGTACCGGCGCGTTTGCATACCTGACCGTTAGACCCTCAAGCCACGAGGCACCTCATGATCCGCGAAGAATTCCTGCGTTTGGCCGCTGCCGGCTACAACCGCATCCCGCTTGCCTGCGAAACCCTGGCCGACTTCGACACGCCGCTGTCGATCTACCTGAAACTGGCCGACGAGCCGAACTCCTATTTGCTGGAGTCGGTGCAGGGCGGCGAGAAGTGGGGCCGTTACTCGATCATCGGCCTGCCGTGCCGCACCGTGTTGCGGGTTCACGACCACCACGTCAGCGTGACCCACGACGGCGTCGAGATCGAAAGCCACGACGTTGAAGACCCGCTGGCTTTCGTCGAAGCCTTCAAGGCGCGCTACAACGTGCCAACCATTGCCGGTCTGCCGCGCTTCAACGGCGGTCTGGTGGGTTACTTCGGTTACGACTGCGTGCGTTATGTGGAGAAGCGTCTGGGTAAATGCCCGAACCCGGATCCGCTGGGCGTGCCGGACATTCTGCTGATGGTGTCCGATGCGGTGGTGGTGTTCGACAACCTCGCCGGCAAGATGCATGCGATTGTCCTGGCCGATCCGTCGCAGGAAGATGCCTTCGAACAAGGTCAGGCGCGTCTGCAAGCGCTGCTGGAACAACTCCGTCAGCCAATCACGCCGCGCCGTGGCCTGGACTTCAGCAAGCAGCAATCGGCCGATCCGGTGTTCCGTTCGAGTTTCACCCAGGACGATTACGAAAAAGCCGTCGACACCATCAAGGAATACATCCTGGCCGGTGACTGCATGCAGGTCGTGCCGTCCCAGCGCATGTCGATCGACTTCAAGGCTGCGCCTATCGACCTGTACCGGGCGCTGCGTTGCTTCAACCCGACGCCGTATATGTACTTCTTCAACTTCGGCGACTTCCACGTCGTCGGCAGTTCGCCGGAAGTGCTGGTGCGGGTCGAAGACAACCTGATCACCGTGCGCCCGATTGCCGGCACTCGCCCACGCGGGGCCAACGAAGAGGCAGACCTGGCGCTGGAAAAAGACCTGCTGTCGGACGACAAGGAAATCGCCGAACACTTGATGCTGATCGATCTGGGCCGCAACGACACTGGTCGTGTCTCGGAAATCGGTTCGGTGAAGCTCACCGAGAAGATGGTCATCGAGCGTTATTCCAACGTGATGCACATCGTGTCCAACGTTACCGGCCAATTGAAGGCCGGGCTGACAGCGATGGACGCACTGCGGGCGATCCTGCCGGCCGGCACCTTGTCCGGTGCACCGAAGATTCGCGCGATGGAAATCATCGACGAGCTGGAACCGGTCAAGCGAGGTGTCTACGGCGGCGCGGTCGGTTACTTCGCCTGGAATGGCAACATGGACACCGCGATTGCGATTCGCACCGCCGTGATCAAGAACGGTGAACTGCACGTACAGGCCGGTGGCGGCATCGTCGCCGACTCGGTGCCGGCGCTGGAATGGGAAGAAACCCTGAACAAGCGTCGCGCGATGTTCCGCGCCGTGGCCCTGGCCGAGCAGACTCCGGACGCCTGAGCTCCCGCAGGTATCTCATCAGCATAAAAAAAACGCGGCGCCAGTGAGGCACCGCGTTTTTTTGCCTGACTTTTGCTGGATCAGAAGTCCAACACAACCCCAACATTAATGCCTTGCTGGGTGAAGTCATCATCCTTGCGAATGTCGTAGCTGGCGCGTAATGCCAGGTCCTTGGTGAGGTTGTGGCTCACGCCGAGGTTCAAGCGGTTCAGATTGGTCTGTGGGGTGTAGCCGGCCAGGGTGTAGCGGTTGTTCGGCAGGCTGTTGAGGTTCATGGTCACATTCTGGGTGTCGTCGTTGTACTCGCGCTCGTGGGCCAGTTCGCCAAACACTTGGGTTTGCGAGGTGATCCGGTATTTACCCTGGATCCCGAGGCCAAGACGCCGGGAAATGCGTGACTGGTCGTCAAATGTCAGCGCGGTGGAGTCGGCGCTGTTTTCCGAGTAACCGTCGACTTCTACCTTGGCGAAATCAGCGCTCACAAATGGCGACAAGTGCCACGGGCTGCTCGCCTCTGGCGCGATGTCATAACCCAAGCGGCCGCTGATGGCGACCAGGTAACCGTCGGTGTCGCCTTTCTCCCCGCGTTCATTGACCCCCAACTGGAATTTGCGTTTGAGACTGTCGTAGTCCAGATGCCCGGCCGTCAGTGCCGCGTCACCCCAAAAGCGATTCTGCTGGTATTGGGCGAAAGCGGTGCCCATGTAGGTGTTGAGTTTGTAATCCGAATCGTTATCGCCGGCTTCGAGTTTCTGGTTATAGAAGCCCGCCGCCAAGCCAACGCGCCATGCATCATTGAGCCGATAGCTGCCACCGATGTTCAGGTTGGCGCCATTGCCGTCAGCACTGGCGCCGCTGCGCTGGCTGTCGAAGTCCTGATGCTGGACACCACCGGCGACAATTGCCCGCCATTGGCCCACGCCCTGCCAGCTCTCCCAATCGGCCAGCCACTGGTTGCGCAGCTCATCCTGATGAGAGCGCAAAGTACCCTGGGCCATTTGTGGTAGCAGGGTTGCTTCCCATGGTGCGGACAGCAGCGAGTATGCGTAATCGGCAATCAGGCGCTGCCCGGCTTCGGTTGGGTGCACCGAGTCGTTATAGATCAGCTTGGTCGGGTCGGGGGTGGCGCTGTTGATGCCGTATCGAGCGTTCTCGGTGCAACTGTTGCCGCTGAAACAGGTGGCGCTCAGGTTCTGGTCGGTGGCGAGGCCGAACTGGCCAGGGTTGGCGAACGTCTCTTTGAGCAATACCGGAATGTTCAGCGGGATGATGTTGGCGTTAATGCTCTGCAGTTGGCTGACCAGTTCGCTGTTGAACTGAGAGCTGAGCTGGGATGTGAAGGTCTGCAATGGTGTGCCGTTGAAAGCCGGGGTAAAGCCGATGTCCGGCAGCAGCCAGACCATGATGTAGCGGGCACCGGCCTGTTGCAGGGTCTGCGCGCTACTGGCCAGGCGATCGGCGGCGGCGCTGGCCTCGGTAAGGCTGGTCACGCGCCCCTGAAGGAAGTCATTGCCGCCTCCCGAGAGGTAATACAGTGCATTCGGGTCGGCGCGGAAATTGTTCGAAGGCAGATAACCTGCACGGGTGCGTTCGCCTGTGGCGGAGGTATTGGTGATCGAATCGAGGATCTGGTCGGTACGATAACCGCCTACAGCCCAGTTGTTGCCATCGGGAAGGCCTTCGCTGGCGCGCACCGCCGAGGATGATGAAGCTGTCTGGTCCGGCGAGAACCCCAGTTTCCCGCCCAGTATCTGTGTGGAGTTGAGCGAGCGGACTTCACCGCTGCCGTCCAGGTAGATCGGGCCGGTGCGGTTGGTATAACGCTGGGTCGCCCCGGTGGGGCCACCCGCGTCACTAAACGTCCCGGCATCGCTGAGGCTGTCGCCGAAAACAATAAAACTCGAATAAGGGTTGGGCGCGGCGATCGCTTGGGCGCAGGCCATGGTGAGCAGGCATCCGGCGAGCGGTACAAACAACGTCTGTTTGATCATGAGCAAAGTCCGTTTTATTGATTGTTGTACTTAACGAAACGACAGTACCAAAAAAAACCTCCGGTCTTTTGCCATCCATCGCGAAGCCCTCGATAGTTTCGCAAGCTGTTGCTCCGGCCATATTGCACGCTCTGCCCAGCTAAGTTACTGTGCCCAGACGTATGAATGAGACCTTCCCCGTGTTGATCGTCAGCAAACTCCTGGATCAAGTCATCAAGGCACACGCCCGTTGGCGTTGGCGCGCCTGAATCTTTTCTGCCGGCCTGGCCGGACCTGTACCGCTTTGCCTTCTTTACCTGTATGAAATGCCGCTTTGCTGGCGCCACTCCAGCACCTGTCAAAGCGCAGTGCACTGCGGGTAAATCATTCGAAGGCCGTATTAAAAGTCAGTGAATTCAAGAGGTTCTTAACGCCATGTTGCTGATGATCGATAACTACGACTCTTTTACCTACAACGTTGTGCAATACCTCGGCGAGCTGGGCTCCGAGGTCAAAGTGGTGCGCAACGATGAACTCACCATTGCCGAAATCGAAGCCCTCAAACCTGAGCGCATCGTCGTGTCTCCCGGTCCTTGCACCCCGACCGAAGCCGGTATTTCCATAGAAGCGATCAAGCACTTCGCCGGCAAGCTGCCGATTCTGGGCGTTTGCCTGGGTCACCAATCCATCGGCCAGGCGTTTGGCGGCGATGTGGTCCGTGCCCGTCAGGTCATGCACGGAAAGACCAGCCCGGTATTTCACGAGGACAAGGGCGTATTCGAAGGTCTGAATCGCCCGTTGACGGTCACCCGCTACCATTCGCTGATCGTCAAGCGCGAAACCCTGCCCGATTGCCTGGAGCTGACTGCCTGGACCCAGCTCGAAGACGGCTCGGTGGATGAGATCATGGGCCTGCGTCACAAGACGCTGAACATCGAGGGTGTGCAATTCCACCCCGAGTCTATCCTCACCGAACAGGGGCACGAGCTGTTCGCCAACTTCCTCAAACAAACTGGCGGCACGCGCTAAGGACTTTCCATGGATATCAAGACAGCCCTGAGCCGTATCGTCGGCCACCTCGACCTCAGCACCGATGAAATGCGTGATGTCATGCGCGAAATCATGACCGGGCAATGCACGGACGCGCAGATTGGCGCGTTCATGATGGCCATGCGCATGAAGAGCGAAAGCATCGACGAGATCGTCGGCGCCGTGACGGCGATGCGCGAGTTAGCGGACAAGGTCGAACTCAACACCCTTGATGGCGTGGTCGATGTGGTCGGCACCGGCGGCGACGGTGCGAACATTTTCAACGTTTCGACCGCTTCTTCGTTTGTGGTCGCGGCGGCCGGTTGCACCGTGGCCAAGCACGGTAACCGTGCGGTGTCGGGCAAAAGCGGCAGCGCCGATTTGCTGGAAGCAGCGGGTATCTACCTGAACCTGACCCCGGTTCAGGTTGCACGCTGCATCGACAACGTCGGTATCGGTTTCATGTTTGCCCAGACCCATCACAGCGCCATGAAGCACGCCGCCGGCCCGCGCCGCGAGCTGGGCTTGCGCACCTTGTTCAACATGCTCGGCCCGCTTACGAATCCGGCCGGCGTGAAACACCAGGTGGTGGGTGTGTTCAGTCAGGCGTTGTGCCGGCCATTGGCCGAAGTCTTGCAGCGCCTGGGCAGCAAACACGTGCTGGTGGTGCACTCCAAGGATGGTCTGGACGAATTCAGCCTGGCGGCCCCGACCTTTGTCGCGGAGTTGAAGAATGACCAGATCACCGAGTATTGGGTCGAGCCCGAAGACCTCGGCATGAAGAGCCAGAGCCTGCACGGTCTGTCGGTGGAAAGCCCGGCGGCTTCCCTGGAACTGATTCGCGATGCCTTGGGCAAGCGCAAGACCGAGAACGGTCAGAAAGCCGCCGAGATGATCGTGCTCAATGCCGGCGCCGCGCTGTACGCCGCCGACCATGCCAGCAGTTTGAAAGAAGGCGTTGCCCTGGCGCACGATGCGCTGCACACAGGCCTCGCTCGGGAAAAACTTGAGGAGTTGGGTGCATTTACCGCGGTATTCAAAGTGGAGAATGAGGGATGAGTGTACCGACGGTTCTGGAAAAAATTCTGGCCCGCAAAGTCCAGGAAGTCGCCGAGCGTAGCGCTCGTGTGAGCCTGGCAGAGCTGGAAAACCTGGCCAAGGCGGCCGATGCACCCCGTGGTTTCGCCAAGGCATTGATCGATCAGGCCAAGAAGAAACAGCCGGCGGTGATTGCTGAAATCAAGAAAGCTTCGCCAAGCAAGGGCGTGATTCGCGAGAACTTCGTGCCTGCGGACATTGCCAGGAGTTACGAGAAGGGCGGGGCTACTTGCCTGTCGGTGCTCACCGACATCGACTATTTCCAGGGTGCGGATGCGTATCTGCAACAAGCCCGGGGGGCGTGCAAGCTGCCGGTGATCCGTAAAGACTTCATGATCGATCCGTACCAGATCATCGAGTCCCGCGCCCTGGGCGCTGATTGCGTGCTGTTGATCGTCTCCGCACTGGATGACGTGAAAATGGCCGAGCTGGCGGCCGTGGCCAAAAGTGTCGGCCTCGATGTGCTGGTGGAAGTCCACGATGGCGACGAGCTGGAGCGGGCCTTGAAAACCCTCGACACGCCGCTGGTGGGCGTGAACAACCGCAACCTGCACACCTTCGAGGTCAGCCTGGAAACCACCCTCGACCTGTTGCCGCGTATTCCGCGTAATCGTCTGGTGGTCACCGAGAGTGGCATTCTTAACCGCGCCGATGTCGAGTTGATGGAAATCAGCGACGTGTATGCGTTTCTGGTCGGCGAAGCGTTCATGCGCGCCGAAAGCCCGGGTACTGAACTGCAGCGCCTGTTCTTTCCTGAACGCGGTGTTCCAGTGAGCGGCTCTACGCTCGACTGAACACATTTTCGCAGGCAACCCGATCCCCTCTGGGAGCGGGCTTGCCCGCGAGTAGGTCATCAAGCCCCCCAAAGACTTCATGTCTTACGGAGTCCTCCATGTCCCAGCCAACCTCTCTGACCATCGAAGCCGGCCTGCTCGCCGAACAGGACCTGTTGGCCCATGTGTGCACCGGTGATTCGGAGTTCGGCTTGCTATTCTGGCAACCCACAGACCGGGCATTGGTCATGCCGCGCCGCTTGAATCGCTTGCCGGGTTTCGAGGCGGCGTGCGAGATATCAGCCGCTGCCGGTTGGCCGGTACTGCTGCGCGAAACTGGCGGCGAGCCGGTGCCGCAATCGGCATCGACCCTCAACATCGCGCTGGTCTACGCGCCACCGCGCAGCGAGGGTGACCAGAATCGGATCGAAACCGCCTATCGCCGGCTCTGCGACCCGATTTGCCAGCTTCTTGACGAGTTGGGCGGCGTGTCGTCCCTGGGCGAAATTGAGGGCGCGTTCTGCGACGGCCGTTTCAACGTCAACCTCGATGGTCGCAAGATGGTCGGAACCGCTCAGCGCTGGCGGCAGAGCAAGGGTGGTCAGCGTCCGGTCGGGCTGGTGCACGGGGCGATGCTGATCGATAACGAGCGAGAGTCAATGGTCGCGGCGGTCAATCGTTTCAACGAAGCCTGCGGTCTGGAACAGCGGGTTCGCGCAGAAAGCCACATTGCCCTGCATGAAAAATTTGCCGCTCCTGATGCACTGGAACGGCTCGATGCGTTGTATCGCCAAATGCTGGCAGAAGTGCTCGGGGCTTAAGTGTTCCAGGCTTCGGTTTTCAGAGCCTAGCGCGTACCGAAGACCACCATGGTCTTGCCTTTGACGTCGACCAGGTTGCGTTCTTCCAGATCCTTGAGCACGCGGCCGACCATCTCACGGGAACAACCGACAATCCGGCCGATCTCCTGGCGGGTCACCTTGATCTGCATGCCGTCCGGGTGGGTCATGGCATCTGGCTGCTTGCACAGTTCCAGCAGGCAGCGCGCCACGCGGCCGGTTACGTCGAAGAACGCCAAGTCGCCGACCTTGCGCGTGGTATTGCGCAGGCGTTGTGCGATTTGTCCGCTGAGCACGTAAAGAATGTCTGGATCCTGTTGAGACAACTCGCGGAATTTCGCGTAGCTGATTTCCGCGACTTCGCATTCGACTTTGGCGCGAACCCAGGCGCTGCGCTCCTGTTCCAGCCCGGCTTGCTCGAACAGACCCAGTTCACCGAAGAAGTCGCCGGAGTTGAGGTAGGCAATGATCATTTCACGGCCGTCGTCATCCTCGATCAGGATGGTCACCGAACCCTTGATGATGAAGAACAACGTGTCCGAGCGGTCGCCGGCACAAATGATGTTGCTCTTGGCGGCATAGCGACGGCGCTGGCAGTGCATCAACAGTTTGTCGAGGTTCTTGATTTTGGATATGGGGGTAATAGCAACCATGGTTGTATCCCGAAAAGACTGCACGGTGTGTTTGTTTTTTGTAGGGGGCTGGTGAAGCCTGGTTTTTTTTGTTTGCTACAAAGCTGGCTAAGCGCCAGTGAATTGGCGTCAGCTTAACAGACACATTCCTTCAAGATTCGAGAATTTACCTACGACGCATACGGTTATGTCCTAGGAAGGCGAAGCGCTGCCAATCAAGGGCCCTGTGCTAAGCTGGCGACCCTTTTTTATACAGTGGAGTCTTGGCGATGAAGGCACGCATCCAATGGGCAGGCGAAGCCATGTTCCTCGGTGAATCCGGCAGCGGTCATGTCGTGGTCATGGACGGTCCGCCCGATGCCGGCGGTCGTAACCTGGGTGTCCGGCCGATGGAAATGCTCCTGCTGGGTGTTGGCGGTTGCAGCAATTTCGATGTGGTCAGCATCCTCAAGAAGTCGCGTCAGGCCGTCGAAAGCTGCGAAGCCTTCCTCGAAGCCGAGCGTGCGACCGAAGATCCGAAGGTGTTTACCAAGATCCACATGCACTTCGTGGTCAAGGGCCGCGGGCTGAAAGAAGCCCAGGTCAAGCGCGCCATCGAGCTGTCGGCCGAGAAGTACTGCTCGGCCTCGATCATGCTCGGCGCGGCTGGCGTGGCGATTACCCACGACTACGAGATTATCGAGCTCGGTTGAATCGACATTCAACTATCATAAAAGCGGTGCAGACTCTGGTGATCCATAGCTGACGTCTGCATAATGCGCCACTTTTTTCAGGGCAGTGATCGGTCACCCGACAGGTCGCTTGCCTGAACAGACAACCAAAATCGCCATCGCGAAGAGGTGTTAACCGTCCTACGCAGGTGCGTCGTTCGCATCTGACGGGCATGCTTGATCACGCGGCCAGCCCGCAATACATAGAGAGTTTTTAACGGTGAAAAGCAAACTCAAGCTCCACGGGTTCAATAACCTGACAAAGACCTTGAGCTTCAACATCTATGACATCTGCTACGCGGAAACCCCGCAAGACCAGCAGGCTTACGTCGAGTACATTAATAAAGAGTACAACGCCAAGCGCCTGACGCAGATCCTCACAGAAGTTGTCGATATCATTGGTGCCAATATCCTGAACATCGCCAGTCAGGACTATGAACCCCAGGGCGCCAGCGTCACGATTCTGATCTCTGAAGAGCCGGTAACCCCCACCGACAGTCAGATTGAAGAGTCTCCGGGCCCGTTGCCCGAAATCATCCTGGCCCACCTCGACAAGAGCCACATCACGGTGCACACCTACCCGGAAATCCATCCGGTGGACGGTATCGCGACGTTCCGTGTGGACATCGACGTGTCGACCTGTGGCGTCATTTCACCGCTCAAGGCGCTCAACTTTCTGATTCACCAGTTCGATTCGGATATCGTGACTGTGGATTACCGCGTGCGCGGCTTCACCCGTGACGTTGAAGGCAAGAAGCACTTCATCGACCACGAGATCAACTCGATCCAGAACTATCTCTCCGAAGACACCCGCGACGCGTACCAGATGACCGACGTGAACGTGTACCAGGAAAACCTGTTCCACACCAAAATGCTGTTGAAGAACTTCGAACTGGATAACTACCTGTTCGGCGACGCCACCAGCAACCTGTCCTCTGAGCAGCGTGCCCAGGTGACTGAGCGTGTGAAACACGAAATGCTCGAAATCTTCTACGCGCGCAACATGCCGAGCTGAGAGTTCCGAGTACAAAAAAAGGCGACTACCGCAAGGTAGTCGCCTTTTTCATTGCTGTTGTCCGCGAAGAGGCCCGATCAAACAACGCAACCGTCAGATCCGATAAGTGCTCTTGGTCATCACCTTGGCCAGTAGACTCATCCCGAACTTCACCGGCGCAGGAAAACGGAACCCTCCAGCATCCAGCGCACTTTCGGCGTGATGTTCTTCATCAATGCGCATCTGCTCAAGGATCGCCCGGGATTTTTCGTCCTCGGCGGGCAGTTGTTCAAGGTGTTCGTTCAGGTGTTTGCAAACCTGATGCTCGGTGGCGGCAACGAAACCCAGGCTGACTTTGTCGCTGATCAACCCGGCCACCGCGCCAATCCCGAACGACATTCCGTAGAACAGCGGATTGAGAATGCTGGTGTGGCTGCCCAACTGGTGGATGCGCTGTTCGCACCAGACCAGATGATCGATTTCTTCTTCGGCGGCATGTTCCATGGCAGCGCGCACTTGCGGCAACTTGGCGGTCAGGGCTTGACCTTGATACAGCGCCTGGGCACAGACTTCGCCGGTATGGTTGATGCGCATCAAACCGGCGACGTGCCGGGTGTCCTCGTCGCTCATTTGCGCATCCGGCTGCACGATGGCAGGCGACGGACGATAGGGCTGACCACTGAAGGGCAGCAAAGTACGCATCGCGGCATCGGCTTGCAGCAGAAGACGGTCAATTGGCGAGTAGTGACGTTGGGTAGTCATGCTGACCTCCGGGAAGAATCTCGGCGGCCAGTTTAACCCAATCGGCCGGGGAGGGTTTGCGCTGGGTCATCTGTGGCGAGGGAGCTTGCTCCCGCTCGACCGCGAAGCGATCGTAAATTCAGCCCATCGGTTCTGTCTGGAAAAACTCGATGCGTGGATTTGGGGCTGCTTCGCAACCCAGCGGGAGCAAGCTCCCTCGCCACATAAACCGGTACCGCTTGCAATCAGCCCGGAGGCCAGTGCATCTGGCGTTGACCCAGAACGTGCATATGTATGTGATAAACGGTCTGCCCGCCCAATTCATTGCAGTTCATGACCACCCGGAAACCTTCTTCACAGCCCAGTTCCAGAGCCAGACGCTGCGCGGTGAACAGAATATGCCCGGCCAGAGCCTTATCGTCCTCGGTGAGGTCGTTAAGGGTGCGTACCGGTTTCTTCGGGACCACCAGGAAATGCACGGGGGCCTGTGGCGCGATGTCGTGGAAGGCCAGTACCTGGTCGTCCTCGTATATGATCTTCGCCGGGATTTCCCGGTTGATGATCTTGGTGAACAGAGTATCCACAGCTGTTTTCTCCGTTGTTTGGCTGGCTTGAGTGTACGCATGGGCCCTGCCTGAGCCCAGTTTTTTACCTTGAAGTCTGGTCAGCGCGGGCAGTACGCCTTATTGACCATGCCCGCGATTGTCCGGGTCAGCCAGCGCGAGCCGAGCCGTGGCAGGAAGGCGAACCAGCGATTCAGGCGACCGGGGATGATAATGGCGCGATTTTTCTCCAGGGCGCGCACGGTATAGAGCGCGACTTCCTCTGGGCTCATCAGCAGTTTGCTCTCGCCCAGCTTATCGGTGTTCAGTTGCGCGGTGCGGAAAAACGCCGTGCGGGTCGGGCCGGGGCAGAGCACTGACACCTTGACCGCGCATTTTTTCAGTTCGACGCGCAAGCCTTCGGAAAAATTCAGCACATAAGCCTTGCTGGCGTAATAAGTGCTCATCCAGGGGCCGGGATGGAACGCTGCAACCGAGGCGACGTTCAGAATCTGCCCGCCGCCCTGCAAGGCCATGCTGTTACCGATGGCATGACACAAGCGAGTGAGGGCCAGGATGTTCACTTCGATCAGATCCTGCTCGGTCATCCAGTCCTGGGCCAGGAATGGTCCACAGGTACCGATGCCGGCGCAGTTGACCAGCAGATCGATTTGCCGCTCACCTTCCTCCAGCTCCAGTAGAAAACCGGACAGGCGCAACGGTTCTCCCAGGTCACAGGCACGAAACAACACTTCCACGCCGAAACGTTGAGTCAGTTCAATCGCAATACTTTCCAGCTGATCACGCTGTCGGGCCACCAGTAACAGGCTGCGGCCGCGCCGGGCCAGCGCTTCGGCCATCGCCAGGCCGATGCCGCTGGAAGCGCCAGTGATCAGAGCGTAACGGGTCATGCAGTTCTCCATCGCAACAGCTCCGCGCCAACGACGCAGGTGTCACGGGCGGGGAGCGCTGTTCATTCTTTTGCAGAGTCTACAGGGGGCTGGGCCGCTTCGGCTGCATCGTCGGTTGAATCTGCTGCCGAGTCGACTTCGACAGGCGCAGCTTCGACTTCATCGGTGGTCACAGAGCTACTTTGATAGGCGCTATCAGTGGCGCTTTCATACTCATCCTGAATTGCCGTGAGACCTCCGGTCAGCCCGCCAACGAACATGATCGCAATAAACACCAGCCACAATGAAGCCAGTACCCTGACTGCGTTGCTATTGGGCGGCGGCGGTGCGCCATATCGATTGGCAGTGTTGTTACCCGGCACGATCATTATCACGAACGGGAAAGCGCCCCCCACGAACGGCACAAGGTTCAACAGCCAGAGCCAGCCAGACCAGCCGATATCGTGCAGGCGCTGCACACTGAACTGAATGCTGATGAACGCGAGTATCACGATCAGAATAACGGCCAGCAGGCCCGCGACAATCAGGCCGGCAGTCGAGTTGGTGCTGATGAGGCCGAAGCCGAAAATGGCCAGCACCGAGCCAATGCCCAACGTCACCAGCGTCAGAGCCATTGTCCAGGCCAGAAAGCGCAGTCGGCCGATGCGGCCACTGAAACTGAATGCCTTGAGTGTGGCGAACTCCGGCAGCGCTTCGCCGACGGTGGCGCGCGGTGGAGCGTAGGGGGACTCAGGCTCTGCCGATGGCGATGGGCTGGTGTGAACGTCGGACAGGTTCAGCTCGATCGAGGGTTCGGCTTCAATTCGGGCATCGATGCCGGTTTTCGTCAGCGCCTGAAGATAAGTTTGCGCATCGGCATGTGACAGGTCGCGTTTGAGGGCAACCGTCCGGCCACTGAACAGGCGTTCAATAGCTGCGACATCGCTTTTGAACAGCTCGGCGAGATTGAGCTTGGCGGTGGTGGCATCAACACCGGGCAGCAAAGCACCATCGAAGACGATCTTGAAACGGTTTTCGCTCATGGCCGAGGCATCCTTGTCGCGAGAGTTGTAATGGAAAGTGTAACAAGAGGGAGTGTAAGGCTGGCCGGGTTGGGCTGGCCAAACTTTCCTGTCAGCGCGGCCAGCGTTTGGGCAGTGCTGCCGCCAGTTCCAGCGCCTTGCGGTATTCGGTGCCGAGACGTTCGACCAGTTGGTCGACACTCGGCAGATCCTCGATCTCCCCGACACCCTGGCCCGCAGACCACACGGTTTTCCAGGCTTTGGCTTCATCGTTTAACGGCTTGAGCTTGGAGCCGAAGTCCACCTCGCCCTTGCTTTGCAGCGCCGCCATGTCGAAACCGGCGGCCTCCAGGCTCTGACGCATGAAGCTTGCCGGAACCCCGGACACCGCTGGAGTATGGACGATGTCCGCGGCTCTGGCAGTCAGGAGCATCTCCTTGTAGGCGTCAGGCGCATGACTTTCGGTGGTGCCGATAAATCGCGTACCGAAGTAGGCCAGATCCGCACCGAGCAATTGCGCGGCAAGAATCTCGTGGCCATGGTTCAGGCAGCCAGCCAGCAGCAGGGTCTTGTCGAAAAACTGGCGAATCTCGGCGATCAGCGAAAACGGGCTCCAGGTCCCGGCGTGACCACCGGCCCCTGCGGCAACGGCAATCAAACCGTCGACACCGGCTTCGGCGGCTTTTTCTGCGTGGCGACGGGTCGTCACGTCGTGAAACACCAGGCCGCCGTAGCTGTGCACGGCATCGACCACTTCCTTCACGGCGCCGAGGCTGGTGATCACGATCGGTACTTTGTGTTCGATGCAGATCGCCAGATCCGCCTGCAATCGCGGATTGCTGTGGTGGACGATCAGGTTCACCGCGTAAGGCGCGGGGTTTTCCAGTGTCGCCAGCCCTGCTTCGATTTCCTCCAGCCAGGCCTTGAAACCGCTGCTCTCACGCTGGTTCAGCGCAGGGAAACTGCCCACCACGCCATTACGGCAGCAGGCGAGCACCAGCTCAGGGTTGGAAATCAGGAACATCGGCGCCGCCACCACGGGCAGACGCAAGCGTTGTTCGAGCAGAGCGGGCAGCGACATTGGAAGTACCCCGGGTGAGTGTGCCTGTCGGATTTAAAACGGCCGGACGACGACCAGAATTACGATAGCCAGCAATATCAGAACCGGCACTTCATTGAACCAGCGATAAAAGACATGGCTGCGGGTGTTTTCGCCACGGGCAAAACGTTTTACCTGTGCGCCGCACATGTGGTGGTAGCCGATCAGGATCACCACCAGGGTCAGCTTGGCGTGCATCCACGCGCCCTGGCCGAAATAGGCGCTCGGGTTGAGGCTGATCAGCCAGATACCGAACACCAGGGTGGCGATCATCGCTGGCCCCATGATCCCCCGGTACAGCTTGCGCTCCATGATGCTGAAGCGTTCCTTGCTGACGGCGTCTTCGCTTTGCGCGTGATAGACGAACAGGCGCGGCAGGTAAAACAGGCCGGCAAACCAGCAGACCATGCTGATGATGTGAAGCGCTTTGAGCCACAGATAAAGCATTTTTGGTTATTCCCAGGTTCACGGTAGTGAAGATAGTAGGGGGTAGAGCGCCCGCACGTCACCTTGACGGTTGTCGCAGGGCCGCGCGGCCCCTATTATCGACGGCTTTCCAGTGGGTTCGTTGAGGGCAGGTTTATGGTCAAGGTCGGTATCGTCGGCGGCACGGGTTACACCGGTGTCGAACTGCTGCGTCTGTTGGCACAGCATCCGCAGGCAGAAGTGGTGGTGATCACTTCCCGATCCGAGGCCGGCCTGGCCGTGGCCGACATGTACCCGAACCTGCGAGGCCATTACGACGGCCTGGCGTTCAGCGTTCCGGACATCAAGACCCTCGGGGCTTGCGATGTAGTGTTCTTCGCCACGCCGCACGGTGTCGCCCATGCCCTGGCGGGTGAATTGCTGGCTGCCGGCACCAAGGTTATCGACCTGTCGGCAGACTTCCGTTTGCAAGACGCCGATGAATGGGCCAAGTGGTACGGCCAGCCGCACGGTGCGCCGGAACTGCTGGATGAGGCGGTCTACGGCTTGCCGGAAGTCAATCGCGAGCAGATCAAGCAGGCACGCCTGATTGCTGTACCGGGTTGCTACCCGACCGCGACGCAATTGGGTTTCCTGCCATTGCTCGAAGCCGGTCTGGCCGATACCACGCGTTTGATCGCTGACTGCAAGTCCGGTGTCAGCGGTGCTGGTCGTGGCGCTTCCGTAGGTTCGCTGTACTCCGAGACGTCGGAAAGCATGAAGGCTTACGCCGTAAAAGGTCACCGTCACTTACCGGAAATCCGTCAGGGGCTGCGTCGTGCCGCGGGCAAGGACGTTGGCCTGACGTTCGTTCCGCACCTGACGCCAATGATTCGCGGTATTCACTCGACGCTCTACGCGACGGTCGTGGACCGCTCGGTGGATCTGCAGGCGCTGTTCGAAAAGCGTTATGCCAACGAACCGTTCGTCGACGTAATGCCAGCCGGCAGCCATCCGGAAACCCGCAGCGTGCGTGGTGCCAACGTTTGCCGTATCGCCGTGCATCGTCCGCAGGATGGTGATCTGGTGGTGGTGTTGTCGGTCATCGACAATCTGGTCAAAGGCGCGTCGGGTCAGGCTGTGCAGAACCTGAATATCCTCTTCGGTCTGGATGAGCGCCTGGGCCTTTCCCATGCGGGCATGCTGCCGTAAGGCTTTATCCGCAATGCAAAAAGGCCCGTTGAACGGGCCTTTTTGCATTCTGGTCTGACAATTGGGTTGATTGATATACCGTAACAATAGTTGACCGATTTTCTGGGAGAAGCGGATAATGCGCGTCATCACGCATTATGGCGGCGTAACGCCGGGAGATAGTCAGCATGAGCGTCGAATCCTTCACCCCCACGGCTTTGCAATTCACCCACGGTGCTGCGCACAAGGTGAAGAGCCTGGTCGATGAAGAGGGGAATGATCGCTTGAAGCTGCGCGTATTCGTTACGGGCGGCGGTTGTTCAGGGTTTCAGTACGGCTTCACCTTCGATGAAGAAGTGGCCGATGACGACACCATTGTCGAGCGCGAAGGCGTCAGTCTGGTGGTCGATCCGATGAGCTTCCAGTACCTGGCAGGTGCCGAGGTGGATTACCAGGAAGGTCTGGAAGGTTCGCGTTTCGTGATCAAAAACCCGAACGCCACCACCACGTGTGGCTGCGGCTCTTCGTTCTCGATCTGATCGCAACTCACCGCATCAACAAGCGCCGCAGGGTCTCGGGACTCTGCGGCGTTTTGCTGTCTGGGGTTAAGGTTCAGGCGGGGTAGATGGCGCCGAGAATGCGCAGGCCACGCGCGCCGGTGACGCTTGGGCGGTTGGTCGCGATACCTTCCAGGCAGCAATGAGCCAGCCAGGCAAAGGCCATGGCTTCAACCCAGTCCGGGTCTACACCATAAGCGGCAGTGCTGCTGACTTTCGCGTTCGGCAACAGGCTGGCCAACCGTTTCATCAACGTGGCGTTGTGTGCGCCACCGCCGCAGACCAGCAGCTCCCGGGTATCCGATTGAGCGCTTTGCAATGACTCGACGATGGTCAGGGCGGTCAGCTCAAGCAGTGTGGCCTGTACGTTTTCGGCTGCGAAGGTTGGCAGCTGTGACAGATGCTGCATCAGCCATGGCAGATTGAACACTTCGCGGCCAGTGCTCTTCGGGCCTTGAGTTACAAAGAACGGATCACTGAGCAGCTCATTCAACAGAGCCGGTTCAACCTTGCCGCTGGCGGCCCATTGGCCATCGCGATCGAAGTTGTCGCCGCGTTGCCGGTGAATCCAGGCATCCAGCAGGACGTTCCCCGGGCCGCAGTCAAAACCCGCGACAGGCTTGCCGGGTTCGATCAGGCTGAGGTTACTGAACCCGCCGACGTTCAGCACCGCGCGGTTACCGGGCTGCTGTTCAAACAAGGCTTCGTGAAAGGCTGGAACCAATGGGGCGCCTTGTCCGCCAGCGGCTACGTCGCGGCTGCGGAAATCGCTGACCACGGTGATGCCGGTCAGCTCGGTGAGCAGCGCAGGGTTGCCGATCTGCACCGTGAACCCGCGTGCCGGTTCGTGGCGAATGGTCTGGCCGTGGCTGCCAATCGCGCGAATGTCGTCGGGCTTGAGGTTTTGTTGGTCGAGGAGGGTGTGAATGCCCTGTGCGGCCAGTTTCACCCAGTTTTGCTGGGCAATGGCGGAGCGGGCAATCTCGTCCGGACCGCTGGCGCACAAGCCAAGCAGCTCGGCGCGCAGCGATTCGGGCATGGGGATGTAATGCGTGGCGATCAGCTTGATCGTCGGGGCTTGCTCGATCAGCGCAATGTCCAGGCCATCAAGGCTGGTCCCGGACATCACACCTATATAGAGCGCCATGGCTTAGCGTTTGCTCGAAGCCAGCAGGGTGGCTTTCTCTTGGTCCATACGCGCCATCAGCGGTTGGCTTTGCGCAAGGAAGCGTGAGCGTTCAGCTTTGGAGATCGGATCGGCCATCGCTACCTTCTGACCCAGTGGATCGACGTGCACACCATTGACCTGGAACTCGTAGTGCAGGTGCGGGCCGGTGGAGAGGCCGGTGGTGCCGATGTAGCCGATCACCTGACCTTGCTTGACGCTGCCGCCAGTCTTGATGCCTTTGGCGAAGCCCTGCATGTGGCCGTACAGCGTACGGTAAGTACTGCCGTGCTGGATAATCACGGTATTGCCGTAACCGCCACGGCGACCGGCCAACAATACCTGGCCGTCGCCGGCAGCCTTGATCGGTGTGCCGCGCGGTGCTGCGTAATCGACACCCTTGTGGGCGCGGATCTTGTTCAGGATCGGGTGCTTGCGGCCCATGGAGAATTTCGAGCTGATGCGGGCGAAGTCTACCGGAGTACGGATGAACGCCTTGCGCATACTGTTGCCGTCAGCCGTGTAGTAGCTGCTGTTGCCTTGTTTGTTGGTGTAGCGCACAGCGGTGTAAGTCTTGCCACGGTTGGTGAAGCGTGCGGAAAGAATCGGACCGTTACCGACCGCTTTACCGTTGACGACTTTCTGTTCATAGATCACATCGAACTCGTCACCCTGGCGAATATCCTGGGCGAAGTCGACGTCATAGCCAAACACGCTGGCCATATCCATGGTCAGGCTATGGGACAAACCGGCACGGGCTGCGGATTGCGACAGCGAACTGTTGATCACGCCATGTACGTAGGCGGTGCGAACAGTGGGCTTGGCGGTAATGCGGTTGAATGTATAACCCTTATCGTTCTTGGTCAGGCTGATGCTTTCCGTGTCGCTGACTTTGCTGTGCAAATTGGTCAGTTGGCCGTTCGGGCCGAGTTCGAACTCGAGCTTCTGGCCATGTTTGAGCTGGCTGAACTGCTTGGCCTGCTTGTCGCTGGCCAGCACTTCATGCACCGAAGTGGCCGGAAGGCCGACTTTCTCAAACAATGTCGAGAGAGTGTCGCCTTTGGCAACGATCACTTCCCTGTGGCCTGGCGCCTTCTTTTCTTCGACGACTGGCGCGGGGGCGGCCTGGGCGGCTTCCTGAGTGTTTTCGGCGCTGTTTTCGATCTGCGCGAAAGGGGAGGCTGCCGGCTCATTTGTGGCTTGGACGACGTCGGCGGCGTCTTGATCTTGTGTCAGTTGTTCTACAGGGCTTTCCAGTTCAAGACTCAGGGTCGTCTTTTTGGCTTCAACATCACTGGAAGGAAATACCAGAAGCGCCAGGCTCAGAAGGGCGGCGATACCGCTTGCTGCGAGCAGGTGGGTCTTCGGGTAAAGCGGTGGCGCTTTAGACGATTCTTTGGTCATAAGTAATTTTGACTTTGAAAAAATGAATTGGAAAAGATGAATGACATGATGAAGACGAAATAACTGTATAAAATATAACCAAATCATCTCTGAAGCAAGCCTGCGGACGCTCTGTCCGTGGATTGGCGTCCGTGCGCCGGGCAAAACTTGTATTTGACGCCCGATCTTGTATGGTTGGTCCCCTTTGAATTCGAGTCTTGCAGGTCTGTTATGAAGTCGGTTGAAGAGCAGCTAGCGCTGATCAAGCGTGGTGCAGAAGAACTGTTGGTCGAGTCCGAGCTGATCGAAAAGCTCAAGCGTGGCCAGCCGCTACGTATTAAGGCAGGCTTCGATCCGACCGCGCCGGATTTGCACCTGGGTCACACCGTGCTCATTAATAAGCTGCGCCAGTTCCAGGATCTGGGGCATCAGGTGATCTTCCTTATCGGTGACTTCACCGGGATGATCGGTGATCCGAGTGGCAAGAGCGCGACACGTCCACCGCTCACTCGTGAACAGGTTCTCGAGAATGCCGAGACCTACAAGACTCAGGTCTTCAAGATTCTTGATCCGGCCAAAACCGAAGTGGCGTTCAACTCCACCTGGATGGATCAGATGGGGCCGGCTGACTTCATTCGCCTGACTTCGCAATACACTGTGGCACGCATGCTCGAGCGCGACGACTTCGACAAGCGCTACACGACCAATCAGCCAATCGCCATTCACGAATTCCTCTATCCGCTGGTTCAGGGTTACGACTCGGTCGCTTTGCGCGCGGATGTCGAGCTGGGCGGTACCGATCAGAAGTTCAACCTGCTGATGGGGCGTGAGCTGCAGCGTAGTTATGGTCAAGAGGCTCAATGCATTCTGACCATGCCGTTGCTCGAAGGGCTGGATGGCGTGAAGAAGATGTCCAAGTCGTTGGGCAACTATGTCGGTATCCAGGAGGCGCCGGGTGTCATGTACGGCAAGCTGGTCTCTATTCCTGATGTGCTGATGTGGCGCTACTTCGAACTGCTCAGCTTCCGCTCCATGGAAGAGATCGATGCTTTGCGGGCTGACGTCGAGGCGGGTGCGAATCCGCGTGACATCAAGATCAAGTTGGCCGAAGAGATCGTTGCGCGTTTCCATGGTGAGGAGGCTGCGGCCAATGCTCACCGTGCAGCAGGCAACCGTATGAAAGATGGCGAGCTGCCGGATGATTTGCCAGAGATCGAATTGACCGCTGCCGAAGATATGCCGATCGCCGCTGTTCTTAATAAGGCGGGTCTGGTGAAGAACTCTGCCGTGGCGCGTGACCTTCTGGGTTCCGGTGGTGTGCGTATAGATGGTGAAGTTGTCGATCGCACCTTTATATACGCACTGGGCGCGACCCACGTTTGCCAGGCCGGGAAGAAGGCATTTGCGCGTATTACGCTCAAATCCGAATAAAGCTGAAATCAGGGGTTGACGGCAGATTCTGGACGTCTATAATTGGCCCCACTTCCGGCGCAGTCGAAACGGAAAACTCCTTGATAAACAATGAGTTACGCAGTTTTCGACAGCGGTTACGCTTCAGTTCATCGAAGCCAGAAGGAGTTGATAAGGCAGGGTGTTGTCGCCTTATTGACGGTTCGATCGTCTCGGTCGAAAGCGGAGAAAAAGAGGTGTTGACAGCAGCGACTAACGCTGTAGAATTCGCCTCCCGCTAACGAGAG
>NZ_JBGLZF010000025.1:0-93798 GCF_047304405.1 Pseudomonas sp. Pseusp11 | reverse complement strand
CCCCCCCCCCGCGGCGCCCCCCCCCCCCCCCCCACAACACACCCCGGCCCCCACAGGGGGATTGGGTTGATTCAGATGCTGATGCGCGAATGTTTGATATCGGGTTCCTGGTTGACGCTCAGCTGTTTGACGATTGCATCCTGCAAACGGCTGCACAGCAACGGGTCGGATAGCGGCTGATTGTTGGCGTCGGTGATGAAGAACACGTCTTCTACGCGCTCGCCCAAGGTGGCGATCTTGGCGTTCTGCAGCGACAGGTCGAACTCGAGGAAAATTGTACCGATCCGCGCCAGCAACCCAGGACGGTCGGGTGCGCTGAGTTCCAGCACGGTCACCGGACGCTGGGCATCGTTGTGGATCGTCACCTGTGGCGCAAAGGCAAAGTGCTTGAGCTGACGCGGCACCCGACGCTGGATAATCGTTGGGTAGTTGTCCGGGTTGCGCAGGGCTTCGGTCAGGCCTTCGCGGATCTGCTTGACCCGCGCCGGGTTGTCGCCGATCGAGTCGCCATCGGTGTCGAGCACGATATAGGTGTCGAGGGTGAATTGGCTGCTGGAGGTGATGACCCGGGCGTCGTGAATGTTCAGGTTGAGCTGGTCCATCGCCGCCACGGTCACGGCGAAGAAGTCGTGCTGGTCCGGCGCATAAATGAAGATCTGCGTACCGCCCTCGAACTCGCGCTGGGTGGTTTCCTTGATTAGCACCAGCGGGCCGCCGTCGGCCGGCTGCTGCAAGATTGCATCAGTGTGCCAGGCCACGTCGCCGGCGGTGTGACGCAAGAAGTAGTCATCGCCCAGTTGCGCCCACAACTGCTCGACGTCGTCCGGGTCGGTGCCGCCGCGCACCAGAATGTCCAGCGCCGCGCTTTGGGTCTGGCGGATCTGCTCTTCGCGATCCACCGGGTTTTCCAGGCCGCGACGCAAGGCGCGCTTGGTCTCGGTGTAGAGCTGGCGCAACAGGCTCGCGCGCCAGGAGTTCCATAGCGTCGGGTTGGTCGCGTTGATGTCGGCAACGGTCAGCACATACAGATAATCGAGGCGGGTTTCATCGCCGACAATCTGCGCAAAGTCGTGGATCACATGCGGGTCGGACAAGTCCTTGCGCTGGGCAGTGGTCGACATTACGAGATGGTTTTGCACCAGCCAGACGATCAGGCGGCTGTCCCAGATCGGCAACTGATGGCGCTGGCAAAAGGCTTCGGCGTCCACTGCGCCGATTTCCGAGTGGTCGCCATGCCGGCCCTTGCCGATGTCGTGGTACAGGCCGGCCAGGTAAATCAACTCCGGCTTGGGCAGTTTGGCCATGAGCTTGCTGGCCAGCGGGAATTTTTCCGACACCTGGGTGTACTGCAACTTACGCAGGTGCTTGATCAGGTTCAGGGTGTGCGCGTCGACCGTATAGATGTGAAACAGGTCGTGCTGCATCTGCCCGACAATAAAGCCGAACTCCGGCAGATAACGCCCAAGGATCCCGTAACGGTTCATCCGCCGCAGGTTGCGGTGGACACCGATCTTGCACTTGAACAATTCGATGAACAGGCTGGTATTGCGAATATCGTTGCGGAAGTCGTCGTCGATCAAATGACGGTTCTCGCGCAGCAGGCGGATGGTGTCGGCGCGTACGCCTTTGATCTCCGGCTGTTGGGCCATCAGCACGAAGATTTCGAGCATGGCGAACGGCGTGCGGCGGAACACATTGTTGTTGCGCGCCTCGATGTAGCCATCGTGCAGCTGGAATCGCGAGTTGATCGGCTGGGGCGGTGCTTCGTCTTCGGGGGCCAGGATCACTTCTTCGAAGTGCTGGATGATCAAGTCGCTGAGCTGGGCAATGCTCATGACCACCCGGTAGTACTGCTGCATGAAGTTTTCGATGGCGTGCTTGGCGTCGTTGCCGACGAAACCCAGCAGCCCGGCAATCGTGCGCTGGTGATCGAACAGCAGGCGGTCTTCGGCGCGGCCGGCGAGCATGTGCAGCGCGTAACGCACTTTCCACAGGAATTCCTGGGACGAAGCCAGCAGGGCGTTCTCGCTCTCCACCAGGAAACCTTCGCCGGCCAGGGCCCGCAGGTTCAGGGTGCCGTACTCACGACGGGCGACCCACAGAATCGTCTGGATATCCCGCAGGCCACCGGGCGAGCCCTTGACGTTGGGTTCCAGGTTGTACTCGGTGTCGTTGTACTTGTGGTGACGGGCTTTCTGCTCGGCGCGCTTGGCCAGGAAGAACTCCTTGCTGGGCCACATGTGCACGGTGCTGGTCACGTCCAGCATGCGCTGGCGCAGACGCTCGGGGCCGGCAATGGTGCGGCTTTCCATCAGGTTGGTGATCACCGTCAGGTCGGCGCGGGCTTCCTCGGCGCATTCGTCCACCGAGCGAACGCTCTGACCGACTTCCAGCCCAATGTCCCACAGCAACGTCAGAAAACGCTCGATGGAATCGCGGAAAATTTCGTGATCGGCGCCGTCCAGCAGGATCAGCAGGTCGATGTCGGAGTAGGGGTGCAACTCGCCACGACCGTAGCCGCCGACCGCGACCAGTGCAATGTCGGCATCGAAGCTCCAGTTGAACTGTTCCCAGGCCTTTTGCAGGATGTTATCGACGAACCAGGCGCGATCCTCGATCAACCGGCGAATCTCCCGACCGGCGCGAAACCGCTCGTCGAGCACTTCGCGGGCCTGACGGATCGCCTTCTTGAAAGCAGCGATAGGGCTTGCCTTCAGGGCCAGTTCAGCCTGGAACTGGCCGCGGTCGAAGAGTTCGGGATCCACCTGCGGCATCGATTGGCTTTCCTTTCTATAAGGCTGGGAACGGCGCGGGCGGGATCAGGCCGAAACGCGCGGGATGGTGTCGTCGCTGCGCAGGGTGAAGATCTCGTAGCCGGTGTCGGTCACCAGCAGGGTGTGTTCCCATTGCGCCGACAACTTGCGGTCCTTGGTGATCGCGGTCCAGCCATCGCCCAGCACCTTGGTGTCGGCCTTGCCCTGGTTGATCATCGGCTCGATGGTGAAGGTCATGCCGGATTTCAGTTCCATGCCGGTGCCGGCGCGGCCGTAGTGCAGGATCTGCGGTTCTTCGTGGAACACCTTGCCGATGCCGTGGCCGCAGAACTCGCGAACCACCGAGAAACCGTTCTTTTCCGCGTGCTTCTGGATCACTTCACCGATATCGCCCAGGCGGCAGCCGGGCTTGACCAGCTCGATGGCCTTGTACATGCATTCCTGAGTCACCTGGGACAGACGCTCGGCCCAGACCGGCACGGTGCCAACGTGGAACATACGGCTGGTATCGCCGTGGTAGCCATCCTTGATCACCGTGACGTCGATGTTCAGCGTGTCGCCATCCTTCAACGGCTTCTCGTTCGGGATGCCATGGCAGACCACGTGGTTGATCGAGGTACAGATCGACTTCGGAAAGCCCTTGTAGTTGAGCGGGGCAGGAATGGCTTTCTGCTCGTTGACGATGTAGTCGTGGCAGATGCGGTCCAGCTCTTCGGTGGTAACGCCCGGTTTGACATAATCGGCAATCATTTCCAGCACATCGGCGGCCAATTTGCCGGCGATCCGCATTTTTGCGATGTCCTCTGGGGTTTTGAGGGTGACGGTCATACAGGCTCTCTCTGCGCTCAATGGCGCCTTCTAAAACGAAATGGGCACTGCGCGAACGATCGTCGCGGCCCTGAAAAACGCGATTCTACCAGACGATCAGGGCAAATCTGAGCTTCTGTGCATCGCTTCTCTCTATAGAATGGCGCATTCTTGGGGGATTCCAAGGGCGGGATCAAAAGCATTCGCCAGGTTTTCAGAATCCGGGTTCCGTTTTTTCCGGCCTTGTGATATAAAATGCGCCGCTTTCCGGGGATACCCTGAAAAGCTTAAATCCACACACGTGTCGACACGATGACCTGGGTGCCTTCAGCTGATGCTGCTGGTTGGTCATTGGGATACGTGGAGGCCAAACCCGACTTATTAAGGAACTATCATGTCCCAAGTCAACATGCGCGATATGCTGAAGGCCGGTGTGCACTTCGGTCACCAAACCCGTTACTGGAATCCGAAAATGGGTAAGTACATTTTCGGCGCGCGTAACAAGATTCACATCATCAACCTTGAAAAAACCCTGCCAATGTTCAACGAAGCTCTGACTTTCGTAGAGCGTCTGGCCCAGGGCAAAAACAAGATTCTGTTCGTCGGCACCAAGCGTTCCGCTGGCAAGATCGTTGCTGAAGAAGCAGCACGTTGCGGTTCGCCGTACGTCGATCACCGCTGGTTGGGCGGCATGCTGACCAACTTCAAAACCATCCGTGCTTCCATCAAGCGTCTGCGTGACCTTGAAGTGCAAGCCGAAGACGGTACTTTCGCCAAGCTGACCAAGAAAGAAGCGCTGATGCGCACTCGCGATCTTGAGAAGCTGGATCGTTCCCTGGGTGGTATCAAGGACATGGGCGGTCTGCCAGACGCTCTGTTCGTTATCGACGTTGATCACGAGCGCATCGCGATCACCGAAGCCAACAAGCTGGGCATCCCGGTTATCGGCGTAGTCGATACCAACAGCAGCCCGGAAGGCGTTGACTACATCATCCCAGGCAACGATGACGCAATCCGCGCTATCCAGCTGTACATGGGTTCGATGGCTGACGCTGTTATCCGTGGTCGCAACAATGTTGCTGGCGGCACTGTAGAGTTCGTAGCTGAAGAAACTCAGGCTGCAGCTGAGTAATTGACGCCCTGGCGTTGACTCAGTAAGCAAAA
The DNA here is from genome assembly GCF_047304405.1 of Pseudomonas sp. Pseusp11. Classification (NCBI taxonomy): domain Bacteria; kingdom Pseudomonadati; phylum Pseudomonadota; class Gammaproteobacteria; order Pseudomonadales; family Pseudomonadaceae; genus Pseudomonas; species Pseudomonas sp. Pseusp11. Next base: position 89,053 of record NZ_JBGLZF010000025.1, on the reverse strand, counting down.
AGGGGGCTTGGCCCCCTTTTTGCCACCTCGAAAACCATTTGTCGGCGCCCACTGCTTTATCTGTAACGTGCGGCAGCTAACAAGGGTGGTTCGGGAAGAATTGATCGCCCGTTCGATCGGGTGGAATGGTTGAAAACCTATCCAAGAGGAATTTGAAAATGGCAGAGATTACTGCAGCGTTGGTCAAAGAACTGCGCGAGCGTACCGGCGAAGGCATGATGGACTGCAAAAAGGCCTTGACCAAGGCTGGCGGCGACATCGAAAAAGCCATTGATGACATGCGCGCTTCGGGCGCCATCAAGGCTGCCAAGAAAGCCGGCAACGTTGCCGCTGAAGGCGCAATCGCTCTCAAGGAAGACGGTAAATCCGCCGTTCTGCTGGAAGTGAACTCGCAGACCGACTTCCTGGCTCTGCAGGACGACTTCAAGGCATTTGTTGCTGCCAGCATTGAAAAAGCGTTCGCTGACAAACTGACCGATGCTGCTCCGCTGATCGAAGCGCGTGAAGCTGATCGTCTGGTTCTGGTTGGCAAGGTTGGCGAAAACGTCAACATTCGTCGCCTGGCTCGCGTTGAAGGCGATGTTGTTGGTGGCTACCTGCACGGCAACAAGATCGGTGTTGCGGTTGTTCTCAAGGGCGGCGACGTTGAGCTGGCCAAAGACATCGCTATGCACGTAGCGGCTACCAACCCTGAATTCCTGCTGCCGTCGGAAGTTTCCGCTGAAGCGATCGAGCGCGAGAAGGGCGTGTTCCTGACCCTCAACGCTGACAAGATCGCTGGCAAGCCAGAAAACATCGTTGAAAACATGGTCAAAGGCCGTATCAGCAAGTTCCTGGCTGAAGCGAGCCTGGTTGAGCAGGCGTTCGTCAAGAACCCTGAAATCAAGGTCGGCGACCTGGCCAAGAAAGCCGGTGCTGAAATCGTTTCTTTCACCTACTTCAAAGTAGGCGAAGGCATCGAGAAGCCAGTAGACAACTTCGCAGAAGAAGTTGCTGCCCAGCTGGCTGCCAGCAAGCAATAAGACGGTTTTTTAACTGTCGCCCTGAAGAGGCTGCCCGCTTACGCGCGCAGCCTCTTTTCAGATGGGGTTGCCAATTTCATTTGGTTTCCTTTTGGAACTGGCTTACAAAGCCATGTTCCGATGGTGCTGAAGCAGCGCCAAGCTAGAGTGAACGCCAGCTGTAAACAGCTCGCAAAGAATTTTTAAAATACGCCGCAGGAGAGATTCGCAATGGCTCAGCAGGGCAGTGGTTATCAGGCTCGCTATAAACGCATTCTACTCAAGCTTAGCGGCGAGGCCCTGATGGGCTCGGAAGAGTTCGGGATCGATCCGAAAGTTCTGGATCGCATGGCACTGGAAGTTGGCCAACTGGTTGGCATCGGTGTTCAGGTCGGTCTGGTGATCGGCGGGGGTAACCTGTTCCGCGGCGCAGCGCTCAGCGCAGCCGGCATGGATCGGGTCACTGGCGACCACATGGGCATGCTGGCCACTGTGATGAACGCCCTGGCGATGCGCGATGCGCTGGAACGTGCCAATATCTCGGCCATCGTGATGTCGGCCATTTCCATGGTTGGCGTGACCGATCACTATGATCGCCGCAAAGCCATGCGCCACCTGAACTCCAAGGAAGTCGTGATTTTCGCGGCCGGTACTGGCAACCCGTTCTTTACTACGGACTCGGCTGCCTGCCTGCGCGCAATCGAAATCGATGCCGATGTGGTGCTCAAGGCAACGAAGGTCGATGGCGTCTACACCGCTGACCCGTTCAAAGACCCGCATGCCGAGAAGTTCGATCATCTGACCTACGATGAAGTGCTGGATCGCAAGCTGGGTGTGATGGATCTGACGGCCATTTGCCTGTGCCGCGACCACAAGATGCCGTTGCGCGTGTTTAATATGAACAAACCCGGTGCCCTGTTGAATATCGTACATGGCGGCGCTGAAGGAACCCTGATCGAGGAAGTTCAACAATGATCAACGAAATCAAGAAAGACGCTAAAGAGCGCATGCAGAAATCCGTAGAATCGCTGGCGCACAACTTCGGCCGTATCCGTACCGGCCAGGCGCACCCAAGCATTCTGGAAGGCGTGATGGTTCCGTACTACGGCGCCGACACTCCGATCAAGCAAGTGGCGAACATCACCGTTAAAGACGCCCGTACCCTGCAAGTCGTTGCCTTCGAGCGCAACATGCTGGGCGCGGTCGACAAGGCCATCGGTAGCGCTGGCCTGAACCTCAACCCGACCAACCTGGGTGAGTTGCTGCTGATCTCCATGCCAGCCCTGACTGAAGAAACCCGCCGGGGCTTCACCAAGCAGGCTCGTGATGTGGCTGAAGATGCCCGTGTTGCCGTGCGCAACATCCGTCGCGATGCAAACAGCTCGCTGAAGGATCTGGTCAAGGAAAAGGAAATCAGCGAAGACGAAGAGCGTCGCGCCACTGGCGAGATCGACGATCTGACCAAGAAATTCGTGGCTGAAATCGACGCTAAGTTGGCGGAAAAAGAAAAAGACCTGATGGCCGTATAAGGGTCGAGTTTCAAATGGACAAGACCAAGCAGACTGCGCCGTCCGCGGTGCCGCGCCATGTCGCGATCATCATGGATGGTAATAATCGTTGGGCGAAAAAGCGCTTTATGCCAGGTGTCGCCGGGCATAAAGCGGGTGTGGATGCTGTTCGTGCGGTCATCGAGGTGTGTGCGGAGTCCGGGGTTGAGGTATTGACCCTGTTTGCGTTCTCCAGTGAGAACTGGCAACGCCCGGCCGATGAGGTCAGTGCCTTGATGGATCTGTTCTTCAGGGCGCTGCGTCGCGAGGCCAAGCGCCTGAACGACAACAACATCAGTTTGCGCATCATCGGCGACCGTTCGCGTTTTCATCCGGAGCTTCAAGCTGCCATGCGTGAAGCCGAGGCGATGACTGCCGGCGCCAATCGTTTTATCCTGCAGATCGCCGCCAACTACGGCGGTCAGTGGGACATCGCGCAGGCCGCGCAGCGTCTCGCGCGCGAAGTTCAGGCCGGGCATCTGCGCCCTGAAGACATCACTCCCGAGCTGTTGCAAACCTGTCTGGCGACCGGCGATCTGCCGTTGCCGGACTTGTGCATCCGTACCGGTGGCGAGCATCGCATCAGTAACTTCCTGCTGTGGCAACTGGCTTACGCCGAGTTGTACTTCTCCGACCTGTTCTGGCCGGACTTCAAACACGACGCCATGCGCAATGCGCTGGCTGATTTCGCTTCTCGCCAGCGTCGCTTCGGTAAAACGAGCGAGCAGGTCGAGTCTGGAGCCCGGGTTTAATGCTTAAACAACGAATCATCACGGCACTGATTCTGCTGCCGATTGCCCTGTGCGGGTTTTTCCTGCTTGAAGGGTCCGGTTTTGCGCTGTTTATCGGGCTGGTGGTGACGCTGGGGGCATGGGAATGGGCACGCCTGGCAGGTTTTGCTGGCCAGGCGATCCGTGTTGCTTTTGCAGCTGTGGTCGCGTTGATGCTGTTTGTCATGCATATCCTGCCGGGGCTCGCGCCTTGGGTGCTGGGCGCCTCGGTGCTCTGGTGGGGCGTGGCCACCTATCTGGTGCTGACTTATCCACGGTCCAGCGAACACTGGGCCAGCGCTGCCTGCAAACTGGCGATCGGTTTGTTGATTCTGTTGCCGGCCTGGCAAGGTTTGATCCTGATCAAGCAGGAGCCCTTGGGCAACTGGCTGATCATGGCCGTGATGGTGCTGGTCTGGGGCGCCGATATCGGTGCGTACTTTTCCGGTCGAGCCTTCGGCAAGCGTAAGCTGGCACCACAGGTCAGCCCTGGCAAGAGCTGGGAGGGCGTGTACGGCGGCTTGCTGCTGAGCCTGGTGATCACGGCAATCGTCGGTTTTGCGCGGGACTGGAGTTTCGCTCAGATGCTGATGGGCCTGTTCGGTGCTGCGATCATTGTGTTCATTTCGGTGGTGGGTGACCTCACCGAAAGCATGTTCAAGCGCCAGTCGGGGATCAAGGACAGCAGTAATCTGCTGCCGGGGCACGGCGGTGTGCTGGACCGCATCGACAGTCTGACAGCGGCGATTCCGGTGTTCGCCGTGCTGCTGTGGATGGCGGCATCGTGAGTCGCCCACAACAGATTACCGTGCTGGGGGCGACCGGCTCGATTGGTCTGAGCACTCTGGACGTCATCGCCCGTCACCCCGAACGCTATCAGGTATTCGCCTTGAGCGGTTTCACTCGTTTGAGTGAGCTGTTTGCGCTGTGCGTGCGTCATACGCCACGTTTCGCGGTCGTGCCGGAATCTGGCGCTGCCCGAGGCTTGCAGGACGAATTGCATGCGGCTGGCCTGTCGACCCGTGTTCTGGTGGGAGAGGAGGGCTTGTGTCAGATTGCCTCGGATCCAGAAGTCGATGCAGTGATGGCGGCGATCGTCGGGGCGGCGGGTTTGCGTCCGACCCTGGCGGCGGTCGAGGCCGGCAAAAAGATTCTTTTGGCCAATAAAGAAGCGCTGGTGATGTCCGGTGCGCTGTTCATGCAGGCCGTGCGTAAAAGCGGTTCGGTACTGCTGCCTATCGACAGCGAACACAACGCGATTTTCCAGTGCATGCCGCAGGATTTCTCCCGTGGTTTGGGTGCGGTCGGTGTACGCCGGATTTTACTGACAGCCTCTGGTGGCCCGTTCCGGCAGACGCCTCTGGCCGAACTGGCGCATGTTACCCCCGAGCAAGCGTGTGCTCACCCGAATTGGTCCATGGGGCGCAAGATTTCGGTGGATTCGGCCAGCATGATGAACAAAGGGCTCGAGCTGATCGAGGCCTGCTGGCTGTTCGACGCTACGCCCTCTCAGGTCGAAGTGGTGATTCACCCGCAAAGCGTGATTCATTCGCTGGTCGACTATATCGATGGTTCGGTGCTGGCGCAGTTGGGTAATCCGGATATGCGCACGCCGATTGCCAATGCCCTGGCCTGGCCAGAGCGGATCGACTCGGGTGTTGCGCCGTTGGACCTGTTCGCCATCGCTCGCCTGGATTTCCAGGCACCCGATGAAGAGCGTTTCCCTTGCCTGCGCCTTGCGCGTCAAGCCGCCGAGGCTGGTAACAGCGCGCCGGCCATGCTCAATGCCGCGAATGAAGTGGCTGTGGCGGCCTTTCTCGACGGACGGGTTCGCTATCTGGAAATCGCGAGTATTATCGAGGAAGTATTGAACCTCGAGCCTGTGGTTGCGGTTGATGATCTCGAGGCAGTGTTTACGGCCGATGCGAAAGCACGGGTACTGGCCGGGCAATGGTTGAGTCGTCACGGCCGATAAGTGCTGCAATACGTTGGCCCATGCAGCACCGATAGGATTGCGGAGAAAGTAGATGAGCGCGCTCTATATGATTGTCGGCACCCTGGTAGCGCTGGGCGTGCTGGTCACCTTCCACGAATTCGGCCATTTCTGGGTCGCACGTCGCTGTGGGGTCAAAGTGCTGCGTTTCTCCGTGGGCTTCGGCATGCCGCTGCTGCGCTGGCACGACAGCAAAGGCACTGAATTCGTGGTTGCCGCCATCCCGCTGGGTGGCTACGTGAAAATGCTCGACGAGCGCGAGGGTGAGGTGCCGGCCGATCAGCTCGATCACGCCTTCAATCGCAAGTCCGTCCGTCAGCGCATTGCTATCGTGGCAGCCGGTCCGATTGCCAACTTTCTATTGGCGATGGTGTTTTTCTGGGCATTGGCAATGCTGGGCAGCGAGCAGGTGCGCCCGGTTATCGGCGCGGTCGAATCCGGCAGTATCGCCTCCAGGGCAGGTTTGAGCCCGGGGCAGGAAATTATTGCCATCGATGGCGAGCCAACTTCCGGCTGGGCTGCGGTGAACCTGCAACTGGTCCGCCGCCTGGGCGAGAGCGGTTCCCTTCAAGTGCTGGTCCGCGAACAGGGCTCCACCGTGGATTCGCCTCGTGAGCTGGTGCTGGACAAGTGGCTCAAGGGGGCTAACGAGCCGGATCCTATTCACTCGCTGGGTATTCGCCCCTGGCGTCCGGCATTGCCACCGGTACTGGCCGAAATTGATCCGAAAGGGCCAGCGAAGGCTGCGGGTCTGAAGGCTGGGGACCGCCTGTTGGCCCTTGATGGCAAGGCACTGGATGACTGGCAGCAAGTAGTCGACATCGTCCGTTTGCATCCGGATACCAAAATCATGCTGCGCGTTGAGCGTGACGGTGCTCAAATCGACGTCCCTGTGACGCTGGCCACGCGCGGCGAGAGCAAGGCACCCAGTGGCTATCTGGGCGCAGGGGTGAAAGCGGTCGATTGGCCACCAGAGATGATTCGCGAAGTCAGTTACGGTCCGGTGGCCGCGATTGGGGAGGGTGCCCGACGCACCTGGACCATGAGCGTACTGACCCTCGACTCGCTCAAGAAAATGTTGTTCGGCGAGCTCTCGGTAAAAAACTTGAGTGGACCGATAACCATTGCTAAAGTGGCGGGCGCTTCTGCCCAGTCGGGCGTCGCTGATTTCCTGAATTTCCTTGCTTATCTGAGTATTAGCCTGGGTGTTCTGAATTTGCTGCCCATTCCTGTACTGGATGGGGGGCATTTGTTGTTTTATCTGATCGAGTGGGCGCGTGGTCGTCCCTTGTCGGATCGGGTGCAAGGTTGGGGGATACAGATCGGTATCAGTTTGGTGGTCGGGGTGATGTTGCTTGCTCTGGTCAATGATCTGGGTCGACTGTAACGCTTCGCTGAATTGCGAATCTGCCGCATTTTGCGGCAGTTTTTATTGCCAGTTGGAATAAGAAAGGACTTCATGAAACGTCTGCTGCTAACTGCGGTTCTCACCGTATTGATGATCGCCGAAGTTCACGCCGAGTCCTTCACTATCTCTGATATTCGCGTCAATGGCCTCCAGCGGGTCTCCGCGGGTAGTGTCTTTGGTGCCTTGCCGTTGAACGTCGGCGAGCAGGCGGATGATCGTCGCCTGGTGGAATCCACTCGTGCGCTGTTCAAAACCGGGTTCTTTCAAGATATCCAGCTGGGCCGTGAAGGCAACGTCCTGGTCATCACTGTAGTCGAGCGTCCGTCGGTCGCCAGTATCGAGATCGAAGGCAACAAGGCGATCTCCACTGAAGACCTGATGAAGGGCCTCAAACAGTCCGGTCTGGCCGAAGGCGAGATCTTCCAGCGCGCGACCCTCGAAGGTGTGCGTAACGAACTGCAGCGTCAATACGTCGCTCAGGGCCGCTACTCGGCTACCGTCGACACCGAAGTGGTGCCGCAGCCGCGTAACCGCGTAGCCCTGAAGGTCAACATCAACGAAGGCACCGTAGCGGCGATCCAGCACATCAACGTGGTGGGCAACACGGTCTTTCCTGACGAAGACCTGATCGACCTGTTCGAACTCAAGACCAGCAACTGGCTGTCGTTCTTCAAGAACGATGACAAGTACGCCCGTGAAAAGCTCTCCGGTGACCTGGAGCGTCTGCGCTCCTATTACCTGGACCGTGGCTATATCAATATGGATATCGCTTCGACCCAGGTGTCCATCACCCCGGACAAGAAACACGTCTATATCACCGTCAACGTCAACGAAGGCGAGAAGTACACCGTTCGTGACGTGAAGCTCAGCGGCGACCTGAAAGTGCCTGAAGACCAGGTCAAGTCCCTGCTGCTGGTGCAGAAAGGCCAGGTGTTCTCGCGCAAGCTGATGACCACCACCTCCGAACTGATCACCCGCCGCCTGGGTAACGAGGGTTACACCTTCGCTAACGTCAACGGCGTGCCTCAGCCTCACGATGAAGACCACACGGTCGATATCACGTTCGCTGTCGATCCGGGCAAGCGTGCTTACGTGAACCGCATCAACTTCCGTGGCAACACCAAGTCCGAAGACGAAGTGCTGCGCCGTGAAATGCGTCAGATGGAAGGCGGCTGGGCTTCGACCTACCTGATCGACCAATCCAAGACCCGTCTGGAACGTCTGGGCTTCTTCAAGGAAGTCAACGTCGAAACGCCGGCCGTGCCGGGTGTCGACGATCAGGTTGACGTGAACTACAGCGTTGAAGAGCAAGCTTCCGGTTCGATTACCGCCAGCGTCGGTTTCGCCCAGAGCGCCGGTCTGATCCTTGGTGGTTCGATCACTCAGAACAACTTCCTGGGTACCGGTAACAAGGTCAGCATCGGCTTGACTCGCAGTCAGTACCAAAGCCGTTATAACTTTGGTTATGTCGACCCCTACTGGACTGCTGACGGTGTGAGCCTGGGTTACAACGCTTTCTATCGTACGACCGACTACAAAGACCTCGATGTCAACGTAGCCAGCTACGCCGTAGACAGCCTGGGCGCAGGTGTCAACGTTGGTTACCCGATCAGCGAGACTTCGCGTCTGACGTTTGGTTTGTCTGCACAACAAGACAAGATCAAGACGGGTCTTTACACCGTCGACGAAATCTTCGACTTCGTTAACAAGGAAGGTGATCAGTACCTCAACTTCAAGGCATCGGCCGGTTGGTCTGAATCCACCTTGAACAAAGGGGTACTGGCGACCCGTGGTCACTCCCAGAGCTTGACCGCGGAAGCCACGACTCCGGGCAGCGACTTGTCGTTCTTCAAGCTCGATTATCGCGGTCAATTGTTCCAGCCGTTGTCTGAAAACTACACCATGCGCCTCCACACCGAGCTGGGCTATGGCGATGGTTATGGTTCGACCGACGGCTTGCCGTTCTATGAAAACTATTACGCAGGTGGTTTCAACTCGGTTCGTGGCTTCAAGGACAGCACCCTGGGGCCTCGTAGTACGCCGAGCCGGGGCGTGAACCCGGGCACCGCAACCGACCCGGACCAGGATCCACTGCCGTTTGGTGGTAACGTCCTGATTCAGGGTGGTGTAGAAGTTCTATTCCCTATGCCGTTCGTGAAAGATCAGCGTTCCTTGCGCACTTCGGTATTCTGGGACGTGGGTAATGTGTTCGATTCGACTTGCAAGCAGAGCACCAACGCCGATGGTTCCAAGTCCAATACTCAGTGTAACGACGTCAGCCTGAGCAATATGGCCAGTTCGGTGGGTGTCGGTGTGACATGGGTTACCGCCCTTGGTCCGTTGAGCTTCGCCTTGGCGATGCCGGTCAAAAAACCGGACAGCAATGCAGAGACTCAAGTGTTCCAATTCTCCCTCGGCCAGACGTTCTAAGCGTCTGACCCAAGATAATGACAATGGATTTTGTAGGAGTGCATCGTGCGTAAGTTGACTCAATTGGTTCTCCTGGCGACCGTGCTGGTTGCAGGTCCGGCTTTTGCCGACATGAAAATCGCCGTTCTGAACTATCAGATGGCACTGCTGGAATCCGATGCGGCGAAGAAATACGCCGTGGATGCCGAGAAAAAATTCGGCCCGCAACTGACCAAGCTCAAGAGCCTGGAAAGCAGCGCCAAGGGTATCCAGGACCGTCTGATGGCCGGTGGCGACAAGATGCAGCAAGGCGAGCGTGAACGTCTGGAGCTCGAGTTCAAGCAAAAGGCCCGTGATTTCCAGTTCCAGTCCAAGGAGCTGAACGAAGCCAAAGCCGTTGCCGACCGTGAAATGCTGAAGCAGCTCAAGCCGAAACTGGACAGCGCTGTGGAAGAAGTCATCAAGAAAGGTGCTTATGACCTGGTCTTCGAGCGTGGCGCAGTGATTGATGTCAAGCCTCAGTACGACATCACTCGCCAGGTTATCGAGCGCATGAATCAGCTGAAGTAACCCATGACAGCGACTATAAAGCTCGGCCAGCTGGCCGAGTTCCTCGGCGCCACCTTACGTGGCGACCCGGCGAAAGAAATTACTGGGCTGGCCACTTTGCAAGAGGCTGGCCCAGCTCAGTTGAGCTTTCTGGCAAATCCTCAATACCGTAAATACCTGGCTGACAGTCAGGCCGCAGCTGTATTGCTGAAGGCCGCTGACGCTGAGGGTTTTGCCGGTGATGCATTGGTGGTGCCTGATCCGTATCTGGCCTACGCGCGCGTTTCCCATCTGTTCGATCCCAAGCCCAAGGCGCCGGCCGGTATTCATCCGACAGCGGTAGTGGCAGTGGATGCGGTGGTCGATCCGGCGGCGAGCATCGGTGCCTTTGCGGTCATCGAAAGTGCAGCGCGTATTGGCGCCGGTGTGACCGTTGGTGCGCATTGCTTCATCGGTGCACGCTGCGAAATTGGCGAGGGCGGCTGGTTAGCCCCGCGCGTCACGCTGTATCACGACGTGCGCATCGGCAAACGGGTGGTGATTCAATCCGGTGCCGTGCTCGGTGGTGAAGGCTTCGGTTTTGCCAACGAGAAAGGTGTCTGGCAAAAAATTGCCCAGATCGGTGGCGTCTCGATTGGAGACGACGTGGAAATAGGCGTAAATACCGCTATCGATCGTGGCGCGCTGGCCGATACCGTCATTGGTAATGGTGTGAAGCTCGACAACCAGATTCAGATTGCCCACAACGTCCAGGTTGGTGACCACACGGCCATGGCCGCGTGCGTGGGAATTTCCGGCAGCACCAAAATCGGCAAGCATTGCATGCTCGCCGGTGGCGTAGGGCTGGTGGGGCATATCGACATTTGTGACAACGTTTTCCTGACCGGGATGACCATGGTGACCCACTCGATTACCGAGCCGGGCTCCTATTCTTCCGGTACGGCGATGCAACCGGCAGCCGAATGGCGCAAAAGCGCGGCACGTATCCGTCAGCTCGATGACATCGCGCGACGTCTGCGACAGCTGGAAAAGCGTGTAGGGGACGTGACCCCTGACGGTAATGCTTCATCAGATGGCTGATACCATTTCCATATCAAGTGTGCACAGCCGCTAGACTGCCTCCCTTGATTTGCTAGAGGAGTGCGCGTCAATCGCGCGCTCCCAATCTTTACATAGGCTTCCCCCCGAAATGATGGACATCAACGAGATTCGCGAATACCTGCCTCACCGTTACCCGTTCCTGCTGGTGGACCGGGTCGTGGATCTGGATGTGGAAGGCAAGCGCATTCGCGCCTACAAGAATGTCAGCATCAACGAACCGTTCTTCAATGGTCACTTCCCTGCGCATCCAATCATGCCGGGCGTACTGATCATCGAAGCGATGGCTCAGGCTGCCGGGATCCTTGGTTTCAAAATGCTCGACGTGAAACCGGCCGATGGCACGCTTTACTACTTCGTCGGCTCTGACAAGCTGCGCTTCCGTCAGCCTGTGCTGCCGGGCGATCAATTGATTCTTGAAGCCAAGTTCATCAGCTGCAAGCGTCAGATCTGGAAGTTCGAATGCCAGGCTTCGGTCGATGGCAAGCCAGTCTGCTCCGCTGAAATCATCTGTGCGGAACGCAAACTATGAGTTTGATTGACCCTCGCGCAATCATCGATCCGACGGCCATCCTGGCCGACGACGTCGAAGTCGGCCCTTGGTCGATTGTCGGCGCAGGTGTGGAAATCGGCGAGGGGACAGTGATCGGGCCGCATGTGATTCTCAAGGGGCCGACCCGAATCGGTAAGCACAACCGCATCTACCAGTTTTCTTCGGTGGGTGAGGACACGCCCGATCTGAAATACAAGGGCGAGGAAACCCGTCTGGTCATCGGTGACCACAACGTCATCCGTGAAGGCGTGACGATTCACCGCGGGACCATCCAAGACCGTTCGGAAACGACCCTGGGCGATCACAACCTGATCATGGCCTATGCCCACATCGGTCACGACAGCGTTATCGGCAATCATTGCATCCTGGTCAACAACACCGCGTTGGCGGGCCATGTGCACGTTGAAGACTGGGCGATCCTGTCCGGCTTCACCCTGGTTCACCAGTATTGCCACATTGGCGCCCACAGCTTTTCCGGCATGGGCACTGCCATTGGCAAAGACGTTCCAGCGTACGTCACGGTATTCGGCAACCCCGCCGAAGCTCGCAGCATGAACTTCGAAGGCATGCGCCGTCGCGGTTTCAGCGAAGATGCGATCCACGCGCTGCGTCGTGCCTACAAGGTGGTTTACCGCCAGGGCCTGACGGTCGAGCAAGCGCTCGCCGAACTGGCCGAACCCTCGCTGCAGTTCCCGGAAGTCGCGGTGTTCCGTGATTCCATCCAGTCTTCGACCCGCGGCATCACCCGCTAATCATGGCCAATCTGCGTATTGCGCTGGTGGCGGGTGAGGCTTCCGGTGACATTCTGGGTGCGGGTCTCATGCGTGCGCTCAAGGCACAGCATCCGGCGGTCGAGTTCATTGGTGTCGGCGGTCCGCTGATGCAGGCCGAAGGCCTGACCTCGTATTTCCCGATGGAACGCCTTTCTGTCATGGGGCTGGTGGAAGTGCTGGGCCGTTTGCGCGAGCTGTTGGCCCGTCGCAAGAAACTGGTTGCGGACCTGATCGCCGAGAAGCCGGACGTGTTCATCGGTATCGATGCCCCGGACTTCAACCTCAATATCGAACTCAAGCTGCGTCAGGCCGGGATCAAGACCGTGCATTACGTCAGCCCGTCGGTCTGGGCCTGGCGACAGAAGCGGGTGCTGAAGATTCGCGAAGGTTGCGACCTGATGCTGACGCTGTTCCCGTTCGAAGCTAAATTTTATGAAGAGAAGGGCGTGCCGGTACGGTTTGTCGGGCATTCCCTGGCCGATGCGATCCCGCTTGAGGCCGATCGTGCCGCCGCGCGGGCTGAGCTCGGTTTGCCGGACGGGCCGTTGGTTGCCCTGATGCCGGGCAGTCGTGGCGGTGAAGTCGGGCGCCTCGGTGCGTTGTTCCTCGACACTGCTCAGCGCCTGCGGGCCATGCGTCCGGGCGTGCGATTCGTCATGCCGTGCGCCAGTCCGGAGCGTCGGGCCCAGTTGGAAGAGCTGCTGGCTGGTCGCGATCTGCCGCTGACTTTGCTCGACGGCAAATCCCATCTGGCGCTGGCGGCGTGCGACGCGGTGTTGATCGCTTCGGGCACCGCCACCCTGGAAGCATTGCTATACAAGCGGCCGATGGTGGTCGCTTATCGCCTGGCACCGCTGACGTTCTGGATTCTCAAGCGGATGGTGAAGAGTCCCTACGTCTCGTTGCCGAATTTGCTGGCCCAGCGCCTGCTGGTGCCAGAGCTGTTGCAGGACGATGCGACAGTCGAAGCCCTGGCCCAGACTCTGTCGCCGCTGATCGAAGGTGGCGAGGAGCAGACCCGAGGCTTTGACGAAATCCACCGAACCCTGCGACTGGACGCCTCCAATCAGGCAGCGGACGCGGTACTGAACCTGATTGGCAGAGCATAATGAGCAAAGCAAGCAAGCAGCTGGGCCTGGATTTTATGCTGGTCGATGAAGTTGAAGATCTGGTGGCAGGTGTCGATGAAGTCGGTCGCGGCCCGCTGTGCGGTGCCGTGGTGACGGCAGCGGTGATCCTCGACCCGAGCCGGCCGATCCTTGGCCTCAACGATTCGAAGAAGCTCACCGAAGCCCGCCGCGAAAAGCTCTACGACGAGATTTGCGAAAAAGCCCTGAGCTGGTGCATCGCTCGCGCCGAAGTCGAAGAAATCGACGAGTTGAACATTCTTCATGCCACCATGCTGGCCATGCAGCGTGCGGTCGAGGGCCTGCACATTCAGCCGAAACTGGCGATGATCGACGGTAACCGTTGCCCGAAACTCTCGATGCGCGCCGAAGCGGTGGTGCAAGGCGACAGCAAGGTGCCGGCCATCGCTGCGGCGTCGATTCTGGCCAAGGTCAGCCGTGATCGTGAAATGGCGGCGTTCGAGCTGATTTACCCGGGTTACGGCATCGGTGGCCACAAAGGCTACCCGACGCCCGTTCATCTGGAAGCGCTGACGCGTCTGGGGCCGACACCAATTCACCGCCGCTCGTTCGCCCCGGTACGCCTGGCGTATGAAGCGCGGGAAAACCTGATCGAGGGTTAGTCGCAGGCTGATGTTTTACTCAAGGCCCGGTACAATCCGGGCCTTGTTGTCTTCACGTTTCTAGTTTCTAGACAGGATCACTATGCCGGCTTCATTCGTTCATCTACGCCTGCACACTGAATATTCCCTGGTCGACGGTCTGGTGCGGATCAAACCGCTGGTCAAGACCCTGGTCGGTATGAACATGCCTGCCGTGGCGGTCACTGACCAGAACAACATGTGTTCCCTGGTCAAATTCTATAAAGCCGCCATGGGTGCCGGGATCAAGCCGATCTGTGGCGCCGACCTGTGGCTGTCGAACAAGGATCCGGACAACCCCTTGAGCCGGATCAGCCTGCTGGCGATGAACGCCACGGGTTATCGCAACCTTACCGAACTGATCTCCCGCGGTTTCATCGACGGCCAGCGCAATGGTTCGATCATCATCGAGCGCGAGTGGGTGGCCGAAGCCAGCGAAGGCTTGATCATGCTGTCGGCGGCGAAAGAGGGTGAAATCGGTCTGGCGATGCTCGGCGGCAACCCGGACGAAGCCGAAACCCTGGCTCGCGAGTGGATGGCGGTGTTCCCGGATCGTTTCTACCTGGAAATCCAGCGCACCAATCGCCCCAACGACGAAGAGCAACTGCACGGCGCCGTGGCCCTGGCCGAGAAACTCGGCGCGCCGCTGGTGGCGACCAACGACGTGCGCTTCATCAAGCAGGAAGACTTCGAAGCCCACGAAACCCGCGTTTGCATCGGTGAGGGCCGTGCCCTCGACGATCCGCGGCGTTCGAAGAATTACAGCGATCAGCAATATCTCAAAAGTGCCGAGGAAATGGCCGAGCTGTTCAGCGACCTGCCCGAGGCGCTGGAGAACACGGTCGAGATCGCCAAGCGCTGCAACATCGAAGTGAAACTGGGCAAGCACTTCCTGCCCAACTTCCCGATTCCCGATGGCATGACCATCGACGAGTATTTCCGCAAGGTTTCCTTCGACGGTCTGGAAGAGCGCCTCACGGTTCTGCTGCCCAAGGACACCACCGAAGACTACGAAGCCAAGCGTCAGGTCTATGTCGACCGGCTGAATTTCGAGCTGGATATCATCATCCAGATGGGCTTCCCCGGTTACTTCCTGATCGTGATGGACTTTATCCAGTGGGCCAAGAACAACGGCGTACCGGTGGGGCCGGGCCGGGGGTCGGGTGCCGGGTCGCTGGTGGCCTATGTGCAGAAGATCACCGACCTCGACCCGCTGGAATACGACCTGCTGTTCGAACGTTTCCTTAACCCGGAACGGGTTTCCATGCCCGACTTCGACGTCGACTTCTGCATGGACGGTCGCGACCGCGTGATCGATTACGTGGCCGAGAAATACGGCCGCAACGCGGTAAGCCAGATCATCACCTTCGGTTCCATGGCGGCCAAGGCGGTGGTCCGTGACGTGGCGCGGGTGCAGGGTAAGTCCTACGGCCTGGCGGATCGTCTGTCGAAGATGATTCCGTTCGAAGTCGGCATGACCCTGGAAAAAGCCTACGAACAGGAAGAAATCCTGCGCGACTTCATCAAGGTCGATGAAGAAGCCGCGGAAATCTGGGAAATGGCGCGCAAGCTCGAAGGCGTTGTGCGTAACGTCGGCAAGCACGCCGGTGGTGTGGTCATCGCGCCGACCAAGCTGACCGACTTCTCGCCGATCTATTGCGACGAAGCGGGCGACGGTCTGGTAACCCAGTTCGACAAGGACGACGTCGAGGCTGCCGGCCTGGTGAAGTTCGACTTCCTGGGGCTTCGGACCCTGACGATCATCGACTGGGCGCTGAAAACCATCAACCGTGACCGCGCCAAGGTCAACGAACCGCCGCTGGACATCGCGTTCATCCCGCTGGATGACAAACCGACTTACACGCTGCTGCAAAAAGCCGAAACCACTGCGGTGTTCCAGCTCGAGTCGCGCGGCATGAAAGAGCTGATCAAAAAGCTCAAGCCCGACTGCCTGGAAGACTTGATCGCACTGGTGGCCCTGTTCCGTCCGGGGCCGCTGCAATCGGGCATGGTGGACGACTTCATCAACCGTAAACACGGTCGCGCCGAACTCGCGTACCCGCACTCGGACTACCAGTACGACGGCCTCAAGCCGGTATTGGCACCGACTTACGGCATCATCCTGTATCAGGAACAGGTGATGCAGATTGCCCAGGTCATGGCCGGTTACACCCTTGGCGGCGCGGACATGCTGCGTCGAGCCATGGGTAAGAAAAAACCCGAAGAAATGGCCAAGCAGCGCGGCGGTTTCATTGAAGGTTGCGCCACCAACAATATCGACGCCGACCTTGCCGGTAACATTTTCGACCTGGTAGAAAAGTTCGCCGGTTACGGCTTCAACAAATCCCACTCCGCTGCCTACGGCCTGGTGTCGTACCAGACCGCGTGGCTGAAAGCCCACTACCCGGCGCCGTTCATGGCCGCGGTACTATCGGCGGATATGCACAACACCGACAAGGTCGTGACCTTGATCGAAGAAGTGCGGACCATGAAGCTGCGCCTCGACGCACCAGACGTGAACACCTCGGAGTTCAAGTTCACGGTGAACGACGAAGGCCGCATCATTTACGGTCTGGGCGCGATCAAGGGCGTGGGCGAAGGCCCGGTCGAAGCGATTACCGAGGCGCGGCAAGACGGGCCGTTCAAGGATCTGTTCGATTTTTGCGCCCGTGTCGACCTCAAGCGCATCAATAAACGCACCCTCGACGGCTTGATTCGCAGTGGTGCCCTGGACCGCCTTGGCCCGTATTTCCACGATGAGCAGAAAGCCTATCAGGCCAACATCGACCGCAACCGGGCGGTGTTGTTGACGGCGATGGAAGAGGCGATCAAGGCGGCCGAACAGACCGCTCGTACCCACGACAGTGGGCATGCCGATCTGTTTGGCGGTCTGTTCGTTGAAGAAGACGCCGACGTCTACGCCAATCACCGCAAGGCCAAGGAACTGACCCTCAAGGAACGCCTGAAAGGCGAGAAAGACACCTTGGGCCTGTACCTCACCGGCCACCCGATCGACGAATACGAAGGCGAGATCCGTCGCTTCGCCCGTCAGCGCATCATCGACCTGAAGCCGGCTCGTGATACGCAAACGGTCGCAGGCATGATCATCGCCTTGCGAGTGATGAAGAACAAAAAGGGCGACAAGATGGGCTTCATCACCCTCGACGACCGCTCCGGTCGGATCGAAGCCTCGTTGTTCGCCGATGCGTTCCATTCCGCGCAGTCGCTGCTGCAGACCGATGCGATGGTGGTGGTCGAAGGCGAAGTCAGCAACGACGACTTCTCCGGTGGCCTGCGGTTGCGGGTCAAGCGGGTGATGAGCATGGAAGATGCGCGCACCAACCTGGCCGAAAGCCTGCGCCTGAAGTTGCATGCAAAGGACCTCAAGGGCGATCAGCTACGCTGGTTGGGCGAGTTGTTGAAGCGTCATCGCGGTGCGTGCCCGATCACCATGGACTACACCAGCCCCGATGCGAAGGCCTTGTTGCAGTTTGGCGAGACCTGGCGGATCGACCCGGCGGATGCCTTGATTCAAGCCCTGCGTGACCAGTTCGGGCGAGACAACGTCTTCCTCCAATACCGTTGACGGTCAGGCGCCATTCCTTACCATGGGAACGCGCCTGATCCCGACCCGAATTTTTAATCTCGACCTGAACGCGCCTGTCCCTTAAGGTAGGGCGCGAATAGACAACCGGCCGGCCCAAGCTTTCTTGGACGCGACCCTAGACGGACGCCTATGAACCCGAATTTTCTAGATTTCGAACAGCCGATCGCCGACCTGCAAGCCAAGATCGAAGAGTTGCGCTTGGTCGGTAATGACAATTCGCTGAATATCGGCGATGAGATCTCCCGCCTACAGGACAAGAGCAGCACGCTGACCGAAGACATCTTCGGCAAGCTGACCAGCTGGCAGATCGCGCGTCTGGCGCGTCACCCGAAACGTCCGTACACCCTGGACTACATCGAACACATCTTCACCGAGTTCGATGAGTTGCACGGCGACCGTCACTTCTCCGACGACGCTGCCATCGTTGGCGGTGTTGCTCGCCTGGACGACCAGCCGGTGATGGTTATCGGTCACCAGAAAGGTCGCGAAGTGCGTGAGAAGGTTCGCCGCAACTTCGGCATGCCGCGCCCTGAAGGCTACCGCAAGGCGTGCCGCCTGATGGAAATGGCCGAGCGTTTCAAAATGCCGATCCTGACCTTTATCGATACCCCGGGCGCTTACCCTGGCATCGACGCCGAAGAGCGCAACCAGAGCGAAGCGATTGCCTGGAACCTGCGCGTCATGGCTCGCCTGAAAACCCCAATCATCGCCACTGTGATCGGTGAGGGTGGTTCCGGTGGTGCGCTGGCAATCGGCGTCTGCGATCAGCTGAACATGCTGCAATATTCGACCTACGCGGTGATTTCGCCGGAAGGTTGCGCTTCGATTCTGTGGAAAACTTCCGAGAAAGCCCCGGATGCCGCTGAAGCGATGGGCATCACTGCCGAGCGTCTGAAGGGCCTGGGCATTGTCGATAAAGTGATCGGCGAGCCGTTGGGCGGCGCTCATCGTGATCCGGCCGCTGCCGCTGCCTCGATCCGCGCCGAGCTGAGCTCGCAACTGGCGATGTTGAAGAAGTTCGACAGCGACGCGCTGCTGGCCCGTCGTTACGAGCGTCTGATGAGCTACGGTCTCTGATCTGATCGCGCTATAGCCTTGTGGGAAGAGCCGGGCGACGTTCGTCTGCTCGCGATTGCGGTATAACAATCAACAAATATGTTGAATGTTAAGCAGCCTTCGCGAGCAGGCTCGCTCCCACAATGGGTCTATGTGAAGCGACTGACGTCTATGAGCCCTAAGACGATTGATCTGCCAGCCAGGCTTCTCCAGGGGCTGGCTCCGTGGCGCAACGCCACGACCTGGCGCATCGCCTTCTCCGGTGGTCTCGATTCCACCGTCCTGCTGCACCTTCTCGCGTACCTCGCAAAAACCGAATCCTTGCCGGCGCTCACCGCCATACATGTCCACCACGGCCTGCAGGCTGCGGCTGATGCGTGGCCGGAGCATTGTCAGTCGGTCTGTGATGCGTTGGGTGTGCCGCTGGAGGTTGTGCGTGTTCAGGTTGAACCCGGCGCGAGCCTTGAGCGTGCGGCGCGGGATGCGCGTTACGGCGCCTTCATCGCGGCGACTCACGCCGGTGAAGTGCTGCTCACTGGCCAACACCGTGACGATCAAGCGGAAACCCTGTTGTTTCGGCTGATGCGCGGGGCAGGGGTGAGAGGTTTGTCGGGGATGCCGAGTGAGCGTCCTTTGGGGCATGGGCATCTGCTGCGACCACTGCTTGATGTCACTCGCGCCGAGCTTGAGGCCTACGCCACGGAATATCAGCTGAACTGGATCGAAGATCCGTCGAATCAGGACCGGCAGTTCTCGCGCAATTACCTGCGTCATCAGGTGTTCCCCGTGTTGACCGCGCGCTGGCCGCAAGCAGTGGCGACCATAGCTCGCAGCGCTGCGCATCTGAGTGAGGCGCAGGGGTTGCTCGACGACCTGGCGCAAATTGATCTGGCCCAGGCCGGCACCGTCAGTGATTTCGATTGGCTGGGGTTGCCGTCGCTGGAACTGGCGCCCCTGGAAAAGCTCTCTGATGCACGCCAGCGCAATGCCCTGAGTCATTGGCTCAAACCGCTGACATCTTTGCCAGACAGTGACCATTGGTCGGGTTGGGAGAGTTTGCGCGATGCGACCGGCGATGCACGTCCGATCTGGCGATTGGCGGCGGGCGAACTGCATCGCGCTGGTGGGCGTCTCTGGTGGTTGTCAGGTGGATGGTTGCGCACTCCGCCATCCCCGGTGTCCTGGGCTGACCCCGCGGTATTGCTGGCGTTGCCGGGCAATGGTGCGCTCACACTCACCGGTCAGATCCCCGATGGCCCGTTGCAGATTCGCTATCGTCAGGGCGGCGAAGTCATGAATTTGCCCGATCGCGGTCATCGTGACTTGAAGCGTTTGCTCAACGAAAGCGGTGTGCCGGGCTTCGCCCGTGGCAGATTGCCGCTGGTCTACAAGGGCCCGCAATTGCTGGCGGTGGCGAACCTGCGGGGGCTGAATGGCAGTGAGTGCAGTGGCTGGTATTTGCATTGGCAGCCGCCGATCGAAGATCAAGGTTTGAGCTGAAAGGGGCTTTCCGGTAGACTACGCTCCCTTCTTGATACAACTTCTGTGGATTCGCCTGAATCGCAGGAGTTGCCGATTACCAAGCAGTCTTTGCTGGGCGATTCCAAAAAATGTGTAGCGAGCAACCTACCGGTGTTTCATCTTCCGGTCTGTCCCAACGCGGCGGTTTTTTTGAAAGGTGCACTGTGATTAATGCAGGTGATCGGGGGCTTCGGCCTTCCTTCGCTTTCCCCGGCGGCTCGGACCGCTTTAACGCAGACTTCTAGGGTTTTTCATGACGCGCTACATATTCGTCACGGGCGGTGTTGTTTCTTCATTGGGGAAAGGCATTGCCTCGGCTTCATTGGCGGCCATCCTGGAGGCGCGGGGACTTAAGGTCACCATGCTGAAGCTGGACCCGTACATCAACGTTGACCCGGGCACCATGAGCCCGTTCCAGCACGGTGAAGTGTTCGTCACCCACGACGGCGCCGAGACCGACCTGGACTTGGGCCACTACGAGCGGTTCATCCGCACGACCATGACCCAGAACAACAACTTCACCACTGGCCGTGTCTACGAACACGTCCTGCGCAAAGAGCGCCGTGGTGATTACCTGGGCGCAACCATTCAGGTGATCCCGCACATCACCGACGAAATCAAGCGCCGGATCATCAAGGGCGCCGGCGATGCCGACGTGGCCATGGTCGAGATTGGTGGCACCGTGGGTGACATCGAGTCGCAACCGTTCCTTGAAGCGATCCGTCAATTGCGTTTCGAAGTCGGCGCCAAGCGCGCGATGCTGATGCACCTGACACTGGTGCCGTACATCGCCACTGCCGGCGAAACCAAAACCAAGCCAACCCAGCACTCGGTCAAGGAACTGCGCTCCATCGGCCTGCAGCCTGACGTGCTGGTGTGCCGCTCCGATCACCCGATCGACATTTCTTCGCGTCGCAAGATCGCGCAGTTCACCAACGTTGAAGAGCGTGCGGTGATTGCGCTGGAAGACGCCGACACCATCTACAAGATCCCGGGCATTCTGCACTCCCAGGGCCTGGATGATTTCGTCGTCGAGCGTTTCGGCCTGCAATGCGACAGCGCCGATCTGTCCGAGTGGGAAGCGGTGGTTGATGCCAAGCTGAACCCGGAGCAC
Organism: Pseudomonas sp. Pseusp11; assembly: GCF_047304405.1. NCBI lineage: Bacteria > Pseudomonadati > Pseudomonadota > Gammaproteobacteria > Pseudomonadales > Pseudomonadaceae > Pseudomonas > Pseudomonas sp. Pseusp11. The sequence goes on along the minus strand of NZ_JBGLZF010000025.1, from coordinate 67,886 downwards.
GAAGTCACCATCGCCATGGTCGGCAAGTACATGGAACTGCTGGACGCCTACAAGTCGCTGATCGAAGCGATGAGTCACGCCGGCATCAGCAACCGCACCAAGGTCAACCTGCGCTACATCGATTCCGAAGACATCGAAAACCAGGGCACTGCTCTGCTGGAAGGCGTCGACGCGATTCTGGTACCGGGCGGCTTCGGTCTGCGTGGTGTTGAAGGCAAGATCACTGCCGTTCAATACGCTCGCGAAAACAAGGTTCCTTACCTGGGTATCTGCCTGGGCATGCAAGTGGCCGTTATCGAGTTCGCTCGTAACGTCATGGGCTGGAAAGATGCCAACTCCACTGAGTTCGATCGCACCAGCGGTCACCCGGTGGTCGGTCTGATCACCGAGTGGGAAGATGCCACCGGCGCCGTCGAAACCCGTACCGAATCGTCCGATCTGGGCGGCACCATGCGCCTTGGCGCTCAGGACTGCCTGCTTGAGCCAGGTTCCCTGGTGCACGATTGCTACGCCAAGGATGTGATCGTCGAGCGTCACCGTCATCGCTACGAAGTGAACAACAACCTGCTGCCGCAAATCATTGAGGCCGGCCTGAAAATCTCCGGTCGTTCCGGTGATGGCGCGCTGGTTGAAGTGGTTGAAGCACCGGATCACCCATGGTTCGTCGCTTGCCAGTTCCACCCAGAGTTCACCTCGACGCCACGCGACGGTCACCCGTTGTTCAGCGGTTTCGTTAAAGCCGCTTTGGCTCAACACCAGAAGAAGGCGTAATCCTGATGGCGCAGAAGATCATCCGCGTAGGCGATATCGAGATTGCCAACGACAAGCCAATGGTGCTGTTCGGTGGCATGAACGTGCTGGAAAGCCGTGACATGGCGATGCAGGTCTGCGAAGAGTACGTAAAGGTCACCGAAAAACTCGGTATCCCTTACGTGTTCAAGGCCAGTTTCGACAAGGCGAACCGTTCTTCTGTGACCTCTTACCGTGGCCCTGGCCTGGAAGAGGGCATGCGGATTTTCCAGGACATCAAGCAAGCCTTTGGCGTACCGATCATCACCGACGTCCACGAGCCTGATCAGGCCGCGGTCGTCGCTGAAGTCTGCGACATCATCCAGTTGCCGGCCTTCCTGTCGCGCCAGACCGACCTCGTGGTCGCGATGGCCAAGACCGGCGCGGTGATCAACATCAAGAAAGCCCAGTTTCTCGCGCCTCAGGAAATGAAACACATCCTGAACAAGTGCGTGGAAGCCGGTAACGATCAGTTGATCCTCTGCGAACGTGGTTCGAGCTTCGGCTACAACAATCTCGTGGTCGACATGCTCGGCTTCGGCATCATGAAGCAGTTCGAATACCCGGTGTTCTTCGACGTGACCCACGCGCTGCAAATGCCCGGCGGTCGCTCCGATTCCGCCGGTGGCCGTCGTGCTCAGGTCACTGACCTCGCCAAGGCCGGCATGAGCCAATCGCTGGCCGGGTTGTTCCTCGAAGCGCACCCGGACCCGGACAATGCCAAATGCGACGGCCCTTGCGCCTTGCGTCTGGACAAACTGGAGCCTTTCCTGGCCCAGCTCAAAGCATTGGACGAACTGGTGAAGAGTTTTCCGACGGTAGAAACCGCGTAAACCTCATTTCTCCGGTAAAGTACCGCACGGTATAAATGCTCAAGCCCTCGGGCTTGAGCCTTATCGTCCGCAAGCCTGCCCGTTGTCTGTCGCTTGCCGACGATAAAAGATTTCCTTCAGCTGCGTCGTTTTCGTCAACTTTGGAGTGTTTACAACAATGGCAAAAATCGTCGACATCAAAGGTCGTGAAGTTCTCGACTCCCGTGGCAATCCCACTGTGGAAGCAGACGTGCTTCTCGATAACGGCATCATCGGCAGCGCTTGCGCGCCATCCGGTGCTTCCACTGGCTCGCGTGAAGCGCTCGAGCTGCGTGATGGCGACAAGAGCCGTTACCTGGGTAAAGGCGTGCTCAAGGCCGTAGCCAACATCAACGGTCCGATCCGCGACCTGTTGCTGGGCAAAGACCCAAGCGACCAGAAAGCGCTGGATCACGCGATGATCAAGCTTGATGGCACCGAAAACAAAGCGACCCTGGGCGCCAACGCGATCCTCGCCGTTTCCCTGGCCGCAGCCAAGGCAGCAGCACAGGACCAGGACCTGCCGCTGTACGCTCACATTGCCAACCTGAACGGCACTCCGGGTGTCTACTCGATGCCGGTTCCGATGATGAACATCATCAACGGTGGCGAGCACGCCGATAACAACGTCGACATCCAGGAATTCATGGTGCAGCCGGTTGGCGCCAAGTCTTTCTCGGAAGGTCTGCGCATGGGCACCGAGATTTTCCATCACCTCAAAGCCGTTCTGAAGGCCCGTGGCCTGAGCACTGCCGTCGGTGACGAAGGTGGTTTCGCGCCGAACCTGGCTTCCAACGAAGACGCTTTGAAAGTGATCTCCGAAGCCGTGGCCAACGCCGGTTACAAGCTGGGCACCGACGTGACCCTGGCCCTGGACTGCGCGGCCAGCGAATTCTACGAAGATGGCAAGTACAACCTGTCCGGCGAAGGCCAGGTGTTCACTGCTGAAGGTTTCGCCGACTACCTGAAAGGTCTGACCGAGCGTTACCCGATCATCTCCATCGAAGACGGTCTGGACGAGTCCGACTGGGCTGGCTGGAAAATCCTCACCGACAAGATCGGCGAGAAGACTCAGCTGGTAGGCGACGACCTGTTCGTGACCAACACCAAGATCCTGAAAGAAGGCATCGACAAAAAGATCGCCAACTCGATCCTGATCAAGTTCAACCAGATCGGCACCCTGACCGAAACCCTGGAAGCCATCCAGATGGCCAAGGCCGCTGGTTACACCGCCGTGATCTCGCACCGCTCCGGCGAAACCGAAGATTCGACCATTGCCGACCTGGCCGTGGGCACCTCGGCTGGCCAGATCAAGACCGGTTCGCTGTGCCGTTCCGACCGCGTTTCCAAGTACAACCAACTGCTGCGTATCGAAGAGCAGTTGAATGGCAAAGCCAAGTACAACGGCCGTAGCGAATTCCGCGGCTGAGTGGTAAACGATAAAAAGACACCGGATTGTGTCGGAAAAATCGCGACAGCGACGGATTTGCCACTAATCTGATGCCTTAAGAGCACAAGCCTGGTTCTTCCAGGCTTCGTGCTATCAGAAGCTTCAAAGTTTGGCATGGCTGTCTTTTTTCACTGGATACCTGATATTCGATGCGCAGTCCCAATTGGTTGTTCCTCGTCTTGCTCTTGCTGCTGGCCGGCCTGCAGTACCGCCTGTGGGTGGGTAATGGCAGTCTGGCGCAAGTGGCCGAGCTGAAGCAGCAGATTGCGGATCAACACGCCGAGAACGAGGCGTTGCTGGAGCGCAACCGAGTGATGGACGCCGAAGTCAGTGAGTTGAAAAAGGGCATGGAGACCGTTGAAGAACGGGCTCGCCATGAGTTGGGCATGGTCAAGGATGGTGAAACCCTTTACCAGTTGGCCCAATGATTGAGTCGTTACCGGCCTTCTGGGCCGTGATTCCTGCCGCGGGCGTCGGTGCCCGTATGGCCGCGGACCGTCCCAAGCAATACTTGCAGCTGGGCGGGCGCACTATTCTCGAACACAGCCTTGGCTGTTTCCTCGACCATCCTGCCCTGAAGGGGTTGGTGGTCAGTCTTGCCATCGACGATCCTTACTGGCCGAACCTGGCCTGTGCTGCCGATTCGCGTATTCAGCGGGTTGAAGGCGGCGCCGAGCGTTCCGGATCAGTGCTCAACGCCTTGCTGCATCTGCATGCCCAGGGCGCTGACGATGAGGATTGGGTGTTGGTTCACGATGCCGCGCGACCGAATCTGGCGCGCGATGATCTCGATAAATTGCTCAGTGAACTGGCTGACGATCCGGTGGGCGGCCTATTGGCGGTGCCTGCGCGCGACACCCTCAAACGGGTCGACAAGCACGGGCGTGTGTTGGAAACAGTGGATCGCAGTGTGATCTGGCAGGCTTATACACCACAGATGTTCCGCCTTGGAGCATTGCATCGGGCGTTGGCGGATAGCCTGGTGGCGGATGCGGTCATCACCGATGAAGCCTCGGCGATGGAGTGGGCAGGTATGGCACCCCGTTTGATCGAAGGTCGATCCGATAACATCAAAGTCACTCGCCCCGAAGACCTTGAGTGGTTGCGCCAGCGCTGGGCTAACCGCCGTTAAAAGATCGCAGCCTATGCAGGAACTGCCGCAGGCTGCGAACTTTTGCTCTTAAACCCGATACTCCGGCCGTTCGGCCAACCCTTCCTTCAAATAATCCACTAACTTGCGCACTTTTGGCGACAAATGCCGCTGCTGCGGATAAAGCGCCCAAACCGCTGTGTTCGGCGGTTGGTGGGCTTCCAGCAGCGAGATCAATTCGCCGTTTTTCAGGTGCTCCAGCACGTAGTAGTCCGGTAACTGACACAACCCAACCCCTTGTAGCGCGGCATCCAGCACCGCCTGCCCACTGTTGCAGCGCCAGTTTCCCTGTACTCGCTGGGAAAATTCCCGGCCGTTCTGTTCCAGTTGCCAGATATCCGAGCTGCCGATAAGGCAGTTATGACGACTCAGCTCCGACAAACTGTGTGGGCGACCATACCGTTCCAGGTAGGACGGCGAGGCGCACAGATACATGCGCCGTGGTGCCAAACGGGTCGCGACCAATCTTGAATCCTGCAGGCGGCCGAGGCGGATGGCCAGGTCCAGCCCTTCATGCACCAGATCGAGCGGGCGGTTGCTCAGTTCGATGTCGACACGCAGTTGCGGATACATGCCCATGAAGCGAGTCACCAGCGGCACGATGAATCGTTCGCCGTAGGCCACGGCGCAAGTCATGCGCAGCATGCCCTTGGGTTCGCTGGTCAGGTCGCCGACAGCGCGCAACGCTTCTTCGCGGCCGTCCTGCAAACGTTGGCAATGTTGCAGAAAGGTTTGCCCGGCTTCGGTCAGCGTGACCCGGCGGGTGCTGCGATAGAGCAAGCGGGTTTGCAGGCGCTCTTCCAGTCGTACGATTTGGCGACTGATGTGGGAGGACGACACTCCAAGGCGTTCAGCAGCGGCGGTGAATTGGCTGCACTCGGCCACGGCGACGAACTCATCGATGCCTTCCCAGCGGTTTTCGGACATCAGGATTATCCCTGCATGGCAATAATGTTTTGCTTTTGTCCTGATTATTCATCGTATGCCGCTGTATTACACTCATTGTCTCGTTTTTATTCACTGGAGAGTCAGCATGATCAAGTCGCGCGCCGCCGTTGCCTTCGAGGCCAAGAAGCCCCTCGAGATCGTTGAAGTCGATGTCGCCATGCCCAAGGCGGGCGAAGTCCTGCTGCGCGTCGTCGCTTCCGGTGTCTGCCATACCGATGCCTACACCCTCTCGGGCGCGGACCCGGAAGGTATCTTCCCGTCGATCCTGGGCCACGAAGGTGGCGCGGTGGTCGAAGCGATCGGCGAGGGCGTGACCTCGGTTGCTGTGGGTGATCATGTGATCCCGCTGTACACCCCGGAATGTGGCAAGTGCAAATTCTGTCTGTCGGGCAAAACCAACCTCTGCCAGGCGATTCGTGCAACCCAGGGTAAAGGCCTGATGCCGGACGGCACTTCGCGCTTTTCCTACAAGGGCGAAACGATTTTCCACTACATGGGCACCTCGACGTTTTCCGAGTACACCGTGCTGCCGGAAATCTCTGTCGCCAAAATTCCTAAAGAAGCACCGCTGGAAAAAGTCTGCCTGTTGGGCTGTGGCGTCACCACCGGCATCGGTGCAGTGATCAACACTGCCAAGGTCAAACCGGGTGACACCGTCGCCATCTTCGGTCTGGGCGGCATCGGACTGTCTGCCGTGATCGGCGCGGTCAAAGCCAAGGCTGGCCGGATCATCGCCATCGACATCAACCCGGCCAAGTTCGAAATCGCCAGGCAATTGGGCGCTACCGACTGCGTGAACCCGAAAGACTTCGATCGTCCGATTCAGGAAGTGATCGTCGACATGACCGATGGCGGCGTCGACTTCTCGTTCGAATGCATCGGTAACGTGCAGTTGATGCGTGCCGCACTTGAGTGCTGCCACAAAGGTTGGGGCGAGTCGGTCATCATCGGTGTGGCCGGCGCAGGCCAGGAAATCTCCACCCGTCCATTCCAGTTGGTCACCGGTCGTGTCTGGCGCGGTTCGGCGTTCGGTGGCGTGCGTGGCCGTACCGAGTTGCCAAGCTATGTCGAAATGGCCCAGACCGGCGAGATCCCGCTGGATACCTTCATCACCCACACTATGGGCCTGGAAGATATCAACAAGGCGTTTGACCTGATGCATGAAGGCAAAAGCATCCGTAGCGTCATCCATTTCTGAGGTCGGTCATGAGCCTGGAAAATATCTCCTGCCAGAAAAGCTTCGGCGGCTGGCACAAGCGCTACCGGCACCGCTCCGACGTGCTCGGCTGCGACATGGTGTTTGCCGTGTACCTGCCGCCGCAAGCGGAGCAGGGCGGCAAGCTGCCGGTGCTGTACTGGTTGTCCGGCCTGACCTGCACCGACGAGAACTTCATGCAGAAGGCCGGTGCCATGCGCATGGCCGCCGAGCTGGGGCTGATTATCGTCGCACCGGACACCAGCCCACGCGGTCCCGAAGTACCGGGCGATCCGGATGGTGCCTGGGACTTCGGTCTCGGTGCCGGGTTTTATCTGAATGCCACGCAGGAACCGTGGTCGCGGCACTATCGGATGCATGACTATGTCGTGCAGGAATTGCCGACATTGGTCGAGGCGCATTTCCCGGCTTCGGAAAAGCGTGGCATCAGCGGCCACTCCATGGGTGGCCACGGTGCGCTGGTCTGCGCCTTGCGTAATCCGGGGCGTTACCAGTCGGTGTCGGCGTTCTCGCCGATCAACAATCCGATCGATTGCCCATGGGGGCAGAAAGCCTTTTCCCGCTACTTGGGTGAAGACCGGTCGAAATGGCGCGAGTGGGATGCCTGTGCATTGATCGCCGAGGCCGGCGAGAAGCTGCCGCTGCTGGTGGATCAGGGTGATCGCGACGATTTCCTCGCCACCCAGCTCAAGCCTGAAGCCCTGCAACAAGCGACCAAACTGGCCGATCATCCGCTGACGTTGCGTTTGCAACCGGGCTACGACCACAGCTATTTCTTCATCGCCAGTTTTATCGACGACCACTTGCTGCATCACGGACGCGCTCTAGGCCTCTAATGCAGGTAGAATCACGCCCTGACAAAAATCGGGGCGTTTTTTTATGCGTATTGGCCACGGCTATGATGTGCACCGTTTCGGTGAAGGCGATTTCATCACGCTGGGCGGTGTGCGGATTGCACACAGCTTCGGGCTGCTTGCCCATTCCGACGGTGATGTCCTGCTGCACGCCTTGAGCGATGCGTTGCTCGGCGCTGCCGCGCTGGGTGATATCGGCAAGCATTTTCCGGACACCGACCCGCAATTCAAGGGCGCCGACAGCCGTGCGCTGTTGCGTCATGTCGTCGCACTGATCCACGCCAAGGGCTGGAAAGTCGGCAACGTCGATAACACCATCGTCGCCCAGGCCCCGAAAATGGCCCCGCATATCGAATCGATGCGCGCGCTGATTGCCGCGGATCTTCAAGTTGAGTTGGATCAAGTGAACGTGAAAGCTACCACCACCGAGAAGCTTGGCTTTGTCGGTCGCGAAGAAGGTATTGCCGTGCACTCCGTTGCCTTGTTGCTGCGCGCATGAACGAGGCGCAATTGCTCGGCCCGCGGGCCTATGGTGACGCTCTCGGCAGCGCGGTGCTGAAAGCCACGGCGGAAGATTTCCAGGTCGATGAAGTCCTCGATATTCCCCTTAGCGGCGACGGCGAACACCTATGGATCTGGGTGGAAAAGCGCGGTCTGAATACCGAAGAAGCGGCACGGCGGATTGCCAAGGCTGCGGGCGTGCCATTGCGTACCGTCAGCTACGCGGGCCTCAAGGACCGTCAGGCGTTGACTCGCCAGTGGTTTAGCGTGCAACTGCCCGGCAAGGCTGATCCAGATCTGTCGGCAGCGGAAAACGACACGCTGAAGATTCTCAAGACCGGTCGGCACAGACGCAAGCTGCAACGCGGTGCCCATTCGGCCAACGGCTTCACGTTGCGCCTGACTCAATTCGCTGGCGACAAGGCAGCGATCGAGGAGCGTCTGCAACTGATCGCCAGGCAAGGTATTCCCAATTATTTCGGCGCCCAGCGTTTCGGGCATGACGGCGGCAACGTCGTCGACGCCCGTGCCTGGGCGGTGCGCAAGGCCCTGCCGGAGCAACGCAATGTGCGTTCGCGCCTGCTCTCAACCGCGCGCAGTTTTCTGTTTAATCAGGTGCTGGCGGCGCGTGTCGCCGATGGTACCTGGCAGCGTGCTCAGGTCGGCGATCTGCTGGCGTTCACCGATAGCCGCAGTTTTTTCCCGGCAGGTGAGGCCGAATGCAGCGACCCGCGCCTGGCGATTCTCGACCTGCACCCGACCGGACCGCAGTGGGGCGAAGGTGACTCGCCGGCGTCGGGGGCTGTCCATGAACTGGAGCAGGCAATCGCTGCGCGCGAAGCGGACCTGCGCGATTGGTTGATTAACGCCGGAATGAGCCACGAACGTCGCATCCTGCGGCTGCCCATTGGCGGGTTGACGTGGCATTATCCCGAGCCTGACATTCTGCAACTGGAATTCGTCCTCCCGGCCGGATGCTTCGCCACCGTATTGGTGCGTGAACTCGTCGATCTGGTGCCGGTGGGGCAGACGGACAGCCCATGCGTATTCTGATTTCTAACGACGATGGGGTAACCGCACCCGGTCTCGCCGCGCTTTATGCTGCGCTGGCGGATTACACCGAATGCGTGGTTATCGCCCCGGACCAGGACAAAAGCGGCGCCAGCAGCTCGCTGACGCTCGACCGTCCGTTGCACCCGTATACCTTGGCCAATGGCTTTATCAGCCTCAATGGCACACCCACCGATTGCGTGCACCTGGGCCTTAACGGCTTGCTGGAGTTTGAGCCGGACATGGTGGTTTCCGGTATTAACCTGGGTGCGAACCTGGGGGACGACGTGCTGTATTCCGGTACTGTGGCGGCCGCCCTTGAGGGCCGTTTCCTGGAACGTCCTTCGTTTGCCTTTTCGTTTGTCTCACGGCAAGTGGAGAACCTTCCCACGGCGGCCTATTTTGCGCGCAAACTGGTAGAGGCCCACGCGGACCTCGATCTGCCACCGCGCACGGTACTGAACGTGAACATTCCCAACTTGCCGCTGGAGCATATCCGCGGTATCCAGCTGACCCGCCTGGGCCATCGCGCCCGCGCTGCTGCGCCGATAAAAGTGGTCGATCCGCGTGGTAAATCCGGTTACTGGATCGCTGCAGCGGGGGACGCCGAGGATGGCGGCCCGGGCACCGATTTCCATGCGGTGATGCAAGGCTATGTTTCAATCACGCCACTGCAACTGGATCGCACCTTTAATGATGCCTTCAGTAGTCTCGATGGCTGGCTGGAGGGGCTGCGCTAATGGCTCGTGAACAAGACGATATTCTGCACCGCGGCATCGGGATGACCTCCCAGCGGACCCGTGAGCGTCTGATTCAGCGCCTCTATGAAGAAGGGGTGTCCAACGCCAAGGTGCTGGAAGTCATCCGCCGCACACCGCGTCACCTGTTCGTCGATGAGGCGTTGGCCCACCGCGCTTATGAAGATACGGCGCTACCGATTGGCCATAACCAGACCATCTCCCAGCCTTATATGGTGGCGCGCATGAGCGAGCTGCTGCTGGAAGCCGGCCCGTTGGACAAGGTGCTGGAAATCGGTACCGGTTCGGGTTACCAGACGGCGGTGCTGTCGCAACTGGTCGAGCGGGTTTTTTCCGTCGAGCGCATCAAGGTTCTGCAAGATCGAGCCAAGGAGCGCCTGGTGGAGCTGAACCTGCGCAATGTGGTATTTCGCTGGGGCGATGGCTGGGAGGGCTGGCCGGCGCTGGCGCCTTACAACGGCATCATTGTTACCGCCGTGGCCACCGACGTGCCTCAGGCGCTGCTCGATCAATTGGCACCGGGCGGGCGACTGGTGATTCCGGTCGGCTCTGGTGAAGTTCAACAATTGATGCTGATCATCCGTGAAGAGCAGGGCTTTTCCAGGCGTGTTCTGGGGGCAGTGCGCTTTGTGCCACTACTCAACGGGCCGCTGGCCTGAGCATTTGTTTCAGCGCGCTGAATTCTCTTCGATTGCCCGGGTCTTACAGCGGCATCGATGGGTTAAACAGAATTAATCGTCAGGCAGCAAACGTGTGCGTGAAGCGAATCCGCTTCATTAAAGGTAAAGCCTGTTCGGCCCGTTATACTTGCGACATTTCGTGCCGAAACACGGCAATTCATATTTTCAGCCACCACAAAGGGAGCGGCGGGTGAGTCTCACAGTCGTTGCGCAGCGAATGGGTATAACGAGCTTTCAGCGTCTGGTGACTGGTCTTGTCTTGAGTACCTTGCTGGTCGGTTGTTCCAGCACCAAATCGAGTAGCGCGGGAGTTGTCGATCGCAACAATGCGGTCGCCCAGCGTCCGGCCGTAACCACCGGCCAGTACGTTGTTCGACCCAAGGACACGTTGTTTTCCATCGCCTTTCGCTACGGCTGGGACTACAAAGCCCTCGCGGCAAGGAACAACATTCCTACGCCTTACACGATCCATCCGGGTCAGACGATTCGCTTCGACGGTCGCAACGATTCAACGCCGGCAGCGGTGGTGAGTTCGTCCAGTTCCTCGCCTTCGTCGTCGAGCAAAACCACGGTAATTCGGCGTCAGGCAAATGGCACAACGACCAGTACAACGGTGCTCGCACCGTCCGTCGCCAGCAAACCGGCACCCGCTCCACTGCCTCCTGCCGGTCCGGCCCCGACGGGCTGGGGGTGGCCTTCTAATGGCATTCTGATTGGAAAATTCTCTTCAAACGGTAGTTTGAATAAAGGAATTGATATCGCCGGAGATTTGGGACAGCCTGTTTTAGCTGCGTCTGATGGGACGGTGGTATACGCCGGGAGTGGCTTAAGGGGCTACGGCGAATTAGTCATCATCAAACACAGCGATACCTACGTCAGTGCCTACGGTCACAACCGCAGGCTGTTGGTTCGGGAGGGGCAGCAGGTCAAAGTCGGACAGACAATTGCCGAAATGGGGTCAACGGGTACAGACCGGGTGAAACTGCATTTTGAGATTCGCCGACAAGGTAAACCTGTAGATCCGCTGCAGTTCCTGCCACGTCGTTGATTTGTTAGCCAAGCCTGTTCCGTCACGTAGAGGGAACAGGCTCCAGCGTTGCCAGGGATCAAGGCGCCGCTTGAGCTTGAGGTCGAACTCACCAAAGGACTATAACAATGGCTCTCAGTAAAGAAGTGCCGGAGTTTGACATCGACGATGAGGTTCTCCTTATGGAGACCGGCATCGCTATGGATTCGATGTCGAATGATGAAGGGGATGCACCACCTTCCGTTCGTGCCAAATCCAGACACTCCGCTTCGTTAAAGCAACACAAGTACATCGACTACACCCGGGCACTCGATGCCACGCAGCTGTACCTCAATGAAATCGGCTTTTCCCCATTGCTCTCCCCGGAAGAAGAAGTTCATTTTGCGCGCCTGTCGCAAAGTGGTGATCCGGCCGGACGCAAGCGCATGATTGAAAGCAACCTGCGGCTGGTGGTGAAAATCGCCCGGCGTTACGTCAATCGTGGGCTGTCGCTGCTGGACCTGATCGAAGAGGGTAACCTCGGCCTGATCCGGGCAGTGGAAAAGTTCGATCCAGAACGCGGCTTCCGCTTTTCGACCTACGCCACCTGGTGGATTCGTCAGACCATCGAACGCGCGATCATGAATCAGACCCGGACCATCCGGCTACCTATTCATGTGGTCAAAGAGCTCAACGTGTACTTGCGGGCTGCACGGGAGCTGACTCAAAAGCTCGACCATGAACCCTCACCCGAAGAAATTGCCAACCTGCTGGAGAAACCGGTAGGCGAGGTCAAGCGCATGCTTGGCCTGAACGAGCGGGTTTCTTCGGTCGACGTCTCGCTGGGTCCGGATTCGGATAAAACCCTGCTGGACACCCTGACCGACGACCGCCCGACCGATCCATGTGAACTGTTGCAGGATGACGACCTGTCGCAGAGCATCGATCAATGGCTCTCGGAGCTGACCGACAAGCAACGCGAGGTGGTCGTACGCCGCTTCGGCTTGCGAGGTCACGAGAGCAGTACGCTTGAAGATGTCGGCCTGGAAATCGGCCTTACCCGGGAGCGGGTCAGGCAAATCCAGGTTGAAGGCCTCAAGCGTCTTCGGGAGATTCTCGAGAAAAACGGCCTGTCGAGTGAGTCGCTGTTCCAATAAGCCATTCGCTCAACCGGTAACAAAAAGCCCCGACTGGTTCGGGGCTTTTTGTTACCGGGAAGATGAGAGGTGCGTTGGTATTGGCGCCACCTCAGGTTTGTAGTCTCGTGGTGTAAGTCATTGCTTACTCTTTCGTAAGTGTTCATTATTTTTACACCCTGGTAGTTGTCTATTCGAAGGATGCTGTATTTATAAGTTATTGATTTATATATTTATTTTATTAAGTTAACAGCATATTGCAGATGATTTCAGCCATGGAGGCCGATTGCTCTTGGTGGGGAATCCTCTAGTATTTGAACTGTGTCGACGGATAGACACGCCCTTCAAGGAAGAGGGGAACGGACATCGCAGGATGCGATTCATCAGGACGATGAAAAGGAATACATGGAATAGGGAAAAAATGTGGGCGGGTCAAACCGCCCCTTTTTTTTGCCTGCAGAAAAGCAAAAAGGCCCGCAAGGGGCCTTTTCGGGAACGCGAGGGAAATCAGCGTTCGAGGTGTTCGATCTTGCCTGGCTTGCCATCCCATTCAGCGGAATCGGGCAATGGATCTTTCCGTTCAGTGATGTTTGGCCATACCTCGGCCAATTCCATGTTCAGCTGAATGAAGTTTTCCATGCCGGCGGGAACTTCATCTTCAGAGAAGATGGCCACGGCAGGGCATTCTGGTTCGCACAGTGCGCAGTCGATGCACTCATCCGGGTGAATCACCAGGAAGTTCGGGCCTTCGTAAAAGCAGTCCACCGGACAGACTTCTACGCAGTCGGTGTACTTGCACTTGATGCAGTTGTCGGTGACGACGAAGGTCATTTCTAATTTTCTCCTCAGGCGGCGGCAGCGGAGCCCCTTCAGGACGGGGTCGCCAGGTTCGGGAGCGATAGTCTGCAGGCCAGGCTATGAGCCTGCAGCATCCCAAACCGCGCGAGATTCTAACAGCTTGCAGGCAAGTGCGTTAGATCCGTGTCTTTAATGTATAGAGCATTTCCAAAGCCCTGCGTGGTGTCAGGTCATCCAGATCAAGTTTGGCCAGTTCATCCAGCACCGGATGCGGCAGGCTGGCGAACATGTCGCTCTGCTGCGGCGCAACGGATTTGCCTTTGGCCGGCGTAGGCACTTCATGGGGCAGCGCCGTGGATTCGAGCCGGCTCAAGTGTTCACGGGCACGCACGATCACTTCGCTCGGCACACCGGCCAACTGCGCAACCGCCAGGCCATAGCTCTGGCTGGCAGGCCCAGGCAGCACGTGGTGCAGGAACACGATGCGTTCGTTGTGCTCGGTGGCATTGAGGTGCACGTTGGCTACTAGCGGTTGGGCTTCCGGCAGCACCGTCAGCTCGAAATAGTGAGTGGCGAACAGTGTATAAGCCCGCAGTTGCGCCAGACGCTCGGCCGCGGCCCACGCCAGGGACAGGCCGTCGAAGGTGCTGGTGCCGCGACCGACTTCGTCCATCAGCACCAGGCTGCGCTCGGTGGCGTTGTGCAGGATGTTCGCGGTTTCGCTCATTTCGACCATGAAGGTCGAACGCCCGCCCGCCAGGTCGTCGCTGGAACCGATCCGGGTGAAGATCCGGTCGACCAGGGACAATTCGCAACTGGCCGCCGGCACGAAGCTACCGATGTGCGCCAGCAGCACGATCAACGCGGTCTGGCGCATGTAGGTGGATTTACCGCCCATGTTCGGACCGGTGATCACCAACATACGGGTGCTGTCATCGAGGCTCAGGTCGTTGGCTACGAACGGCGTGGTAAGTACCTGCTCGACCACCGGATGACGGCCCTGGCTGATGCGCATGCACGGCTCGCTGACGAAACGCGGGCAGTTCAGGTCCAGATTCAGTGCACGCTCGGCGAGGTTGCTCAGCACGTCCAGTTCGGCCAGTGCGGCAGCGGTGTCCTGCAAGGGCGGCAATTGGGCGATCAGGTCTTCGAGCAGTGCTTCGTAGAGCATCTTCTCGCGCGCCAGGGCACGGCTCTTGGCCGACAGCGCCTTGTCTTCGAACGCTTTCAGTTCCGGGGTGATGAAGCGCTCGGCACCTTTGAGAGTCTGGCGACGGATATAGTCGGCGGGTGCCGATTCGGCCTGCTTGCTCGGCAACTCAATGAAGTAACCGTGAATGCGGTTGTAACCGACTTTCAGGTTGGCCAGGCCGGTGCGGGCCTTCTCCCGGGCTTCCAGATCGATCAGGAACTGCCCGGCGTTTTCGCTGAGCGATTGCAGCTCGTCGAGTTCGCTGTCGTAACCGGTTTTCAACACGCCGCCGTCACGGATCACCGCTGGCGGGTTGTCGATGATGGCTTTCTCCAGCAGCGCCGCCAGTTCCGGATAGGTGCTGGTGGTCGTTGCCAGTTGAATGATGTGCGGAGCTTCAAGCTCGGCCATTGCCACCTGCAACTCTGGCAGTGCGCCGAGGGCATCGCGCAGGCGCGCCAGGTCACGAGGACGGGCATTGCGCAGGCCGATCCGCGCCAGAATCCGCTCGATGTCGCCGATTTCCTTGAGCTGCGGTTGCAGTTTCTCGAAACGATAACGGTCCAGCAGGCAGGTGATCGACGTCTGGCGTGCCAGCAGTACGGTCAAATCCCGCAGCGGACGGTTCAGCCAGCGGGTCAGCAAACGGCTGCCCATGGCGGTCTGGCAGCGGTCGACCACCGATTGCAACGTGTTGTCGCGACCACCGGCCAGGTTGGTGTCCAGTTCCAGGTTGCGCCGGCTCGCGCCGTCCAGCACCACGGTGTCGTCCAGGCGTTCATGACGCAGGCTGCGCAAGTGCGGCAGGGCAGTGCGCTGGGTTTCCTTGGCGTAGCTGAGCAGGCAGCCAGCAGCGCCGATGGCCAGGGTCAGGTTCTCGCAGCCGAAACCCTTCAGGTCCTGGGTGGAAAACTGCTGGCAAAGACTTTTCAGCGCCGAGTCGCGCTCGAAATCCCACGGCGCACGGCGACGGACCCCACGACGTTTCTCCGCCGGCAAGTCCTTCGGCCAGTCGTCCGGGATCATCAGCTCAACCGGGTTGACCCGCTCCAGTTCCGCCAGCAGGTTTTCCCAGCCCTTGATCTCCAGCACCGTGAAGTTGCCGCTGGTGATGTCCAGCACCGCCAGACCGAACAGACGCTCGTCCCCCAGCACCGCAGCGATCAGGTTGTCCCGACGCTCATCCAGCAGCGCTTCATCGCTGACCGTGCCGGGCGTGATGATGCGCACCACCTGACGATCCACCGGGCCTTTGCTGGTGGCCGGGTCGCCGACCTGCTCGCAGATCACCACCGATTCGCCAAGCTTCACCAGTTTCGCCAGGTAACCTTCCGCAGCGTGGTAAGGAATCCCACACATCGGAATCGCCTGCCCCGCCGATTGCCCACGAGCCGTCAGGGTGATGTCCAGCAACTTGGCGGCCTTCTTCGCATCTTCATAGAAGATCTCGTAGAAGTCGCCCATGCGATAGAACATCAGCTGGTCGGGGTGCTGGTTCTTCAGGCGCCAGTATTGCTGCATCATTGGCGTGTGGGAGGACAGATCGGAGACGGCTTTATTCATCGGATTGTCAGGAAACTCGTTCAAAGGTGTGAGGCAAAAGCGCGGCATTGGCCGGGCTTTTCCGCGATGGGCGCAAGGTTACCATGGGCGGTCTGCCAGACGCAGGCATCACGATTGGGTGAATTTAAATAGTGAAATAGGTCGGTCTACACACCTAAACCCATAAGCAGTTGGTCAAGGCCGCAGTTGGCACCAGTCAAAGCATCGAACATACGAGCAGCGGCTGTCGGCTTGTGGATAACTGGCCAGCGACTGATCGCACGGGCGCCGCATCAGGTGCACAGACAAAGTAAAAGCCCGGCGCTTGGCCGGGCTTTCTGGGATTCTAGAGCGTTCTATCAGGCTTGCTTTGCCTCGGCCTGCATCATCACAAGGTTCTGTTGCTTGGTCGCTTCGGTCAAAACTTCACTATAGACGCGCTTTTTCTGATCAGACTTCGCGTTACGAATAAAGTCGGCAAATGGGCTTTTAGCACCCTTGGCAGAGCCTGGCTTAATCGAAATCATGGATGCGCTCCTATGGGTAACCCGAGCGTGGCCTCTAGATCAGCCCGCGTGTATTGCTCAGGTATATGGTAGTCAATTTTATCGACACCAGCTTTGTAAAGACGTCCCGAATTGTCGATATGCTTGAGCAGTAGATCTACGTGGACATCGCTGCCGAACTCTAGCTTAAGTGAGTTCACTACGTCACGCGCAGCAAAATACTGATCGATGAAATGCTCCTTGCGAATCCTTCTTCCCTCAGCCTCTTCTCGAGCTTTGACAAAGTCCCAAGCAAGGAAAGGATTCTGATAGACGTACAAGATTTGTACAAACCTACCTTTTTTCAAGGACCTCTCGACATTTCTCCGGGCCACGTCAATGTTTGAAAACGTCCCGTCCAGCAGAAATGACTGTCTTTGATCAATCGCGAAGTCGAGAATTTTCTCAACCAAAATCGAAACGCCTCCTTGAAAAAGCCAAGAATTCCCGCCTGAGTACTCAGAGAACTCGTTTCGAAGCTCATCCGGATCAATCCTTAAGATCTTCGTATCGGCGAAAAGGTTAACAAGGGCGATAGAGGCTTCCGTTTTACCTGCTCCAGGGGAACCAGCCATAAACACTGACACGGGAGCTTCTTCCAGCGGATAAATGGTTTTGTCCGTACGTCGTCTCGCGATGGCTTTCTTGTTCGAGCGAGCAAAGCTTATCGCTTGGTTCGAAATTTCCTGCTCTGCCGGCGTCATTGCCTGCCCTGTAGAAACTCTTGCATCCTCCATAAGCAAATCCCTCCTTGTCGGTTCCATGCCATCTATGCACGAGACGCAACAGTTTTGGTCTGAAAACCCCTTAAAGGCCCGGTCAGGTGGCTTTTCCGCGATGGGCGCAAGGTTACCATGGGCGGTCCGCCCGACGCAGGCATGAAAGCCTCAACGCTATTTTTCGTGGGTCTATGCACAAATTATGCAATTTGGCATTTGTCTTCCGAAAAAAGATCAAGCACTATTCGCGTTATGCAAAAACGCAATGTTTCTACTGTCTTAAGAGCGCTGCTCGATCAGCACGGGATCTCCCCCACGGAGCTTCACCGTCGCACCGGCGTGCCTCAATCCACTCTCTCGCGCATCCTCAGCGGGAAGATCGTCGATCCTTCGGATAAACATATCTCGAAGATTGCCGAATACTTTGCTGTGAGCACCGATCAATTGCGGGGCCGCGCGGATGTCGCGCCGACCGCCAGCGCCGGGCGCGATCAATTGCATTCGGAACTCAAGGACATAAGCCTGTGGGACGACGATACGCCTGTCGATGACGACGAGGTGTCGGTCCCCTTTCTTCGCGAGGTTGAATTGGCTGCTGGATCAGGAAGATTCGTCATCGAAGAGAGCGAGCGCTCTAGCCTGCGCTTCGGCAAGCGCAGTTTGCGCCATAACGGTGTGCAGTTCGACCAGGCCAAATGCGTGACTGTGCGTGGCAACAGCATGTTGCCGGTACTGCGCGACGGTGCCACGGTGGGGGTGAATGCCGGTAAATGCGGGATTGGCGACATCATCGACGGCGACCTGTACGCCATCAACCACAACGGCCAGTTGCGGGTGAAACAGCTTTATCGCCTGCCGACCGGGATTCGCCTGCGCAGCTTCAATCGCGATGAGCATCCGGACGAGGACTACAGCTTCCAGGAAATCCAGGAAGAGCAAATCGTCATCCTTGGTCACGTCTTCTGGTGGGGCATGTACGCCCGCTAACCTCACCGCTGTCAGATAAAACCCGTCGCCCGACGGGTTTTTTTTCGCCTGCCAAAAACCGCCAACGCCTTTGTCTGTGGGGCTTTCATGCGTCTGTGCATTTTCAGTGCATAAATAAATGCATTTATGCATTGACTGTATATGCATCCATGCATATTCTTTGTCTCAAGCCGCTCAACAAAGCGGCTCGAAACGAAGCTCTTTAGTTCCACCACAAAGGCAGCGATGAATCGGCCTCAACGGTTCAGAGGGTTGGCAACTGACCCGGGTGTGCAGCGTAAAGCACCAGAAGCAGTTATCCGGCGGGCAGGGACCGCGGTCGGAAAAACAATTTGAATGGACTCGTACCGCGCCAGTAGCGCCGAAAAGTCAGCTTCCTTTTTGACACGGGATTAAAGGAAGGCGAAGGAGCGCATTACTGAAAAGCCCGGTTTCACACTGGGCTTTTTGGAATGCCTACCTGATGCAGGCAGATCAACGTGTGCCGGAATGCCCGGCGATCAATAAGGATATGAAAATGAAGAAATACGCACGTGTAGTAAACGGAAAAGTCGACAACATCTACGAGACGGTCAATCCGATCACTGACGAGTTTCCAGTCGATCAACTCTGGGTCGACGTCACCGGCAGTTCGAGCAATCAGGTTGACTACGGCTACAACGCAGTCAACAGCGATGGCCTCTGGTCGTTCAATTCCGGGTTCCCTTGGCCGCAATCTGCGCTAGGTGAACAAATGCGCAATGAAAAAAACAAGCGGCTCGACAGTGTCATGACCAGCGTGGCGTCGTCGGGATTGCAATTCAAAGTTGATCTGGGCGTGGCCACTGCTGCCGAGCAGGCTTACCTGACTGCCTTCAAGGAGTATTGCGTTGCCTTTACTCAGGTCAACAAACAGCCAGGTTTTCCGCTGACCATCGTTTGGCCTGAGCTGCCGTAAAAACGGAGCGCATTACTGAAAAGCCCGGAATGCTCCGGGCTTTTTGGAATGCCTACCTCAAGAGACATCGATTGAATCCAACACACATCACTCATCAATCACACCAGGAGGCGTGACATGACAAACGAGCAACAAGCGTTGCTGGACATGCCGATCTGGCTGGTCATCCTCCTCGCCGTGGCGGGCGGGGTGTCCGGCGAAATGTGGCGCGCCGACAAGGAGGGCGCCCGTGGCTGGTCACTGCTGCGGCGCCTGGCCCTGCGGTCCGGGGCCTGCATGATCTGCGGCGTCTCGGCGATCATGCTGTTGTACGCCGCGGGCCTGTCGATCTGGGCTGCCGGCGCCTTTGGCTGCCTGACGGCGATGGCCGGGGCGGACGTGGCCATCGGGCTTTACGAACGTTGGGCCGCCAAGCGGATTGGCGTTTGTGAAGTGCCACCGCGCGATTCTCGTCCCGATCAACAGTGAACCGGCGTCGCTGATCTTCGTATTGCCATAGGAATAGGAGGCCATTGATGCCCGCTGTCATCGAAAAACCGTCGCAGCTGTTTTCTGCCATTGCCGAGACGTTGCGTACCGCCATTCCCGGCTTGAAGGTCGGGAGTCATCAAGACTTCGACGGCACTGTCGATCTGCCCTGGGTGCTGATCGCCATCGAACGCGATGCGCCGGGCATCCGTGCCAACGACGGACGTATCGCTCATGTCCTGACGGTTTCCTTGCAAGCCGTGTTGCCCGGTGCAGGGTTGGCGGCGTGCGATCTGGCCAGTGAGTTGAAAAGCCTGGTCGTCGATAACCGCTGGAAACTGCCGGGCGAGCAATGCGATCTGCCGATGAACATTGATGGCATCCCGTCCACGTTCATCAGCGATGCACGGGAGTACACCGCCTGGACCGTTTCATTTACCCAAACCCTGTACCTCGGCCCGACGCTGCTCGAAGACCCGTTGGGTATCCCGAAATTTGCCCGTACCTGGGAGGTGTCGAACATCGACGACCCGGATCAATACACCGCACTCGAGGGCTGACCCATGTTTGATGCGCTGTTACGTATGCAACTGGGGCCGATCATCGAGCGTTTGGCCGAGATGGAAACCGAGCTCGAAGACCTGCACCGGCGTGCCGACAGTTTCTGTCGCATCGGCGTGTGTCAGGAAGTCGATGCGGCCAGCAATACCTGCAAGGTCCGTCATGGGGAACTGCTCACCCCGGCGATCCGGTTTTTCAACCCGAGCGCCGGGGCACAGAGCGAGTCGCGGATTCCTTCCGTGGGTGAGCAGTGTTTGCTGCTGAACCACGGCGGTGGCGAGGGCGGCGGGCAGTCGGTGGCGTTGTTCGGTCTCAACGGCGGTCAGTTCCCGCCCGTCTCGACACAGGCATCGCTGACGCGTCGCCTCTATCAAGACGGCACGGAAAGCGGTTACGACCACGCCAGTCATGTCTTGCGCTGGAAGAACGGCCCGGCGGCGTTCACCGGCTCCCGTGAATCCCTCGAGTTGAACATCGGCCCGGCGAGGCTGGCGATGAGGCCTGAGGCCATCGAATTGCAACTGGGCGCCGTCGGCCTGCGGCTCGACGCTTCCGGTGTGCATCTGAGCGGCCCGTTGGTGGATCACCAGGGTCGCGTCATCAGTACTGCATAAAGAGCTTCCCATGATCGGAATCGATAGAAACACCGGCGCAACGGTCGACGACTGGCTGCAGTTCGTGCAGCGCGCCACCCGGGCGCTGACCACGCCGTTGGGCACACGTCAGAAGCGCCCTTTGTATGGTTGCGCACTCACTGAGTTGCTGGGGCAGAACCTCGGCGACGACCTGCTGATTCTCGCCCAGAGCCATGCGGCCCAAGCGTTTTACAACAAGTACAACGGCATCGACGATTTCGAGCCGCAGGTCATTGTGGCCAGCCGCTACGGTGCCGGGTTGTTATTGCGTTTCGCCGGCACCTGGAAAAACCGCCAACAGACCTTCGAGGTGGTGGCATGAGTATGTTGATACCTGGCCAGAACCAGTTGGCCGAACCGGCAATCGTCACGGTCGAAGTGTTCGAGGATCTGCTCGCAGAGTTCAAGACCTTCGTTGTCGAGTATGTCGGTGCCCGTTCCCCCGAGAGCGCGGCCAAGCTTGCGGTCAGCCTGGAAAACGAAAGCGAGTTGCTGACCCTGGCCCTTGAGGCGTTTTGTGTACGGCTGCAAACCCACGAACGCAAATACAACGCCCGCATCAAGCAGATGCTGGCGTGGTGGGCCACCGGCACCAACCTCGACGCCCGCCTCGCGGACATGGGGCTTGAGCGCCAGTTGCTGGACCCGGGCGATCCGGCGGCATTCCCGCCTATCGATCCGGTCTACGAGAGCGATGACGACGCCCGGTTGCGTTATTACCTGGCGCCCCATGCACCGGCGGCGGGCTCGCGGATGCAGTATCGGCGTGAGATCTTCACCCTTGGCGAACGGCCTGCCGTGAAGGTGGAAACCACCGCGGCGGGAGTGGTGACGGTCACTTACACCTTCGACCCGGACGGCTATGTCGCGCAGGTCAAGGACGGCAACGGGCGCCGGACCGCGCCCGGCGAAGTCACGGTCACGGTGCTTTCCCGAGAGGGCGATGGCACGCCATCCCAAGCGCTGCTCGACGGTGTTCGCCAGCATTTCGCCCGGCCTGATGTCCGGCCCGAAACGGACCTGGTCACCGTGCAGGCCGCGCAAATCAAGAACTACAAAATCCGGGTGATTGCGAAGATCAATCCTGGGCCCGATTCAGGGCTGACCAAGGTTGCCGCGCAACAGCAGCTGCAGGCGTATGCCGATGCCTGTCATCGCCTGGAAGGGCGAGTGGACCCGAGCTGGATCGACTACACGCTGCACAGCGCCGGCGCGGTTCAACTGCAAATTCTTGAGCCAGTGGCGCCGATTGTGACGAGCGCTTTTCAAGCGCCGTATTGCACGGGCGTCGAGGTCGAGGTGGATACGTTATGAGTGACGACACACCTCGCCCGAGCCTGTTGCCAGCCAACAGCTCACCACTGGAAAGGGCGCTTGATCTCGGTTTTGCCCGATTGCTTGAGCGTATCGACCCGCCGTTCCCCGAACTGATGAACCCCGCCAAAACACCGCTGGCATTCCTGCCGTACCTGGGCGCGGATCGCGGGGTCAGCGAATGGAGCTCCGAGGCGACCGAGGCGGAAAAACGCCTGACGGTGGAACTCGCCTGGCCTACCGCACGGCAGGCCGGGACGCGAAAAGCACTGGAAAACGCGGCCAAGGGTTTGCAATTGATGCCTGAGGTGCGCGCCTGGTCCGAACAAACACCACCCGGCCCGCCTTACAGCTTTTCCGTCAGGGCCTTCACCGAACAGCCCTACAGCGAAGAAATCGACGCCCGTCTCGACCGACGCTTGGCTGATGCCAAAAGCGAACGCGACACCTTGAAGGTTTCCGTCGGCTTGAGCGCATTCGGCAGTCACGTCATCGGCGCCGCCACCGTATGCGGCGAGCTGACCACGGTTTATCCGATCGTCATCGAAGGGCTTGAAGCCTCGGGTCAGGCCTTTATGGCCGCTGGGCTCTACACCGTCGAAACCTCCACAATTTATCCTCAGGGGTCCTAAATGGCCGACTATTACACCCTGCTCACCAATGCGGGGATCGCCTACGAAACCGCCTGCAAGGCGGCGGGCACACCGATCAAGCTGTCGCAGATTTCCGTCGGCGACGGCGGCGGCGCGGTTTATAACCCGGCTGCCACTGCCACGGCACTGAAACGCGAAGTGTGGCGCGGGCCGCTCAATGCGCTGTTCCAGGATGAGAAGAATCCGAGCTGGTTGCTGGCCGAAGTGACTATCCCGCCTGAAGTGGGCGGCTGGTATGTGCGTGAGGCCGGGCTCTGGACCGATACCGGGATTCTTTACGCCATCGTCAAATATCCGGAGTCGTTCAAGCCGGTGCTGGCGACTTCGGGCTCGGGGAAAGAGTTCTACATTCGTTCGATTTTCGAGACCAGTAATGCGGCGCTGGTGACGTTGTTGATTGATGACACGGTTGTGAAAGCGACGCGTGCGTGGGTGATGAGTTACCTCGCTGAAGAGCTCGGCAAACTTGATGGCAAGCAGTCCGTGCGTGTCGCGGCAACCGGCAACGTGGTGTTGAACGGTGCAAAGCAGGTCGACGGAGTTGCAGTGATTGCCGGTGACCGGGTTCTGCTGCCGAATCAGACGTTGGCCAAGGATAACGGTCTGTGGATCGTGGCCAACGGTGACTGGGTTCGGGCGAACGATGCCAACGTCAGCGCCAAGGTCACGCCGGGCCTGACCGTGATGGTAGAAGAGGGCACGCAGAATGGTGATTCGCTGTGGCACCTGACTACTAACGGGCCGATCACTCTCGGCACCACCGCGCTGACTTTTGAGATGCTGGCCGGTCGTACCGGCATTGCACCGGGGACTTACAAAAGCCTGACCGTGGACAAATACGGTCGAGCGACGGCGGGCGCGAACCCCGAAACGCTGGCTGGGTTCGGGATCAAGGACAGCTACACCAAAACTGAAATCGAGGGGATGATTGCCAGCGCCTCGATGTTGCCGGTGGGGGCGATTGTCGCGTTTCCCGGTGATACGCCACCGATGGGCTTTCTTGAGCTGGATAACAGCGTCAAGAGTGCTGCGCTTTATCCGGATCTGAGTGCTTATCTCGCCGGCAAGTACAACAAGGGCGACGAGGGCGCTGGAAATTTTCGTTTGCCGGATGGACGCGGCGAATTCCTGCGCGGTTGGGATCATGGACGCGGTGTTGATGGCGGCCGGACAATCGGCAGTTATCAGGTTGATACCTTACAGAACATCACTGGTACGTTTGACGGCTATCTCGATATCACCACGGCAGGCGGCGCGTTCACGTTAAGCAACATGAGCACGTCCTCAACTCCGCTCAACCAGAAAGGCGCCTACCATGGCGTGTATTTTGATGCTTCGAAAGTGGCGCGCACCTCCGCGGAAACGCGTCCCCGTAACCTCGCCGTCATGTGGTGCATCAAGGCTTGGAACGCGCCGATCAATCAGGGAAATATTGATATCGCCGCACTGCAGGCGTTGGCTGTGCAAGCTACTGAAATCAATCAGGGCACGGCCAAGATCACAACTCAGGCGCTTACGGATGCCGGCGCCGATGACTCTACAATCGTGACGCCGAAAAAACTTCGCTGGGGATTCCAGATCCTCAAGGCCGCGAATGGTTACGTAGTTTTCCCGACGTGGCTGGGCGGTTTCATTATTCAATGGGGTTATTCCACGATCCCATTGGGGGCAACGGCTGTTCCGTTTCCGTTGACTTACCCGAATGCTTGCTTTGGTGTTCAAGCTACGCCGTTCAATGTTACTGGCGCCGCTGATGTTATCGAGTATACGGCGCTCCCAACTAAGGCCGGGTTCACGGCTGTCGGGGTTAGTTCCGGAGTAACGGGAGCGCCTTTGCAAACAGCTACGAATTTCTTCTGGTTTTCAATTGGGCACTAAGGGAGACGGCATGAAGTACGTGACATTTGATACGGCGGGTGTCCTCAAATCCCGTCTGATTCTTGGAGTGAGCGATATTCCCGAGGATGCTGTCGAGGTTGACGAAAACCTTTGGATGCGGATTACCCAAGAACTGGATGGTGTGTGGGAACTGGGTGATGACGGTGTAATTTCGAAGCATCCATTGCCCGAATTGCAGCCCCCTGTGTACACCAGAGAGGAAGTCGAAGCTCTGCGCCTTCGGGCTTATGGCGATCCGATCACCGGTTCGGATCGATTCTTTGCCGAGGCGCAGCGTATGGAGGCAATGGGAGAGACTGGTTGGGAAGGCATCCGTGCTAATGGAGTGCGGCGGTTTTATGAAATCCAGCAAGAGTTCCCGTGGGCGGCTCCCTCCACCGAAGCAACCCAATAAACGCCCCGCACTGACGGGGCGTTTTCTTATCCGCTTCACATCACATAACACCTGACAGCCCCTTCCTCAAAAGGGGCTTTTTCATTTCTGGAGAAACCCAAATGGCACTACGCCAAACCTACACCGTGCTCGTTCCATTCCCCATCGGGGGTGGCCACTGGTCGAGCGCCGGTCAGGAACTCGATCTGCTCGATGTGGAGGCCAGTGCGTTGCGCAGCGCTGGTCGTCTGGAGCTGAAAAAAACCGAGGCTGCCGAGTCGGCCTCTACAACCAACAAGGCCTTGAAGGCCGCTGCCAAGAAGGCTGAATAACCATGGCTGAGGTTTTGAACTTCGAGCACAACGGCATTACCGTCAATGCCACTGAATCTCCCGAGGCCATGGGTGGCCTGGGCGACAACGTCATCGGTCTGGTCGGCACTGCGCCGAAAGCGGATCTGCTGATTCCGCGTAACGCCCCGTTCCGCATCAACAGCTTCACCACCCAGGCGCTGCTGGACCCGACCGGTACCGAGTCGGGCACGTTGTTCCACGCGGTGTTTCAGATACTGAAAGTGGTCAAGGTGCCGGTTTACGTGGTCATCGTCGAAGAGGGCGCAACACCCGCCGACACCCTGAATAACGTGATCGGCGGCATCGAGCCAGTGACCGGTCGCAAACTGGGTCTGGCCGCACTTGGTGGTGTGCCGGAAGACCTGACGATCATTGGTGCACCGGGTTTCACCGGCACCAAAGCGGTGGCCAGTGAGTTCGCCTCGTTCGGCAAACGTATCAAGGCTCGCGTGGTGCTCGACGGCAAGGACGCCGCAGTCGCCGATCAAGTGACTTACAGCAAGGAGCTGGGCGGCGCGGACCTCGGTTTCGACCGCTGCCTGCTGGTGCACAACATGCCGTCGGTGTACTCCAAGGCAGCGAAGAAAAACGTGTTCCTGGCGCCATCGAGCCTGGCCATTGCTGCGCTGGCCAAGGTCAAGCAATGGGAGAGCCCGGGCAACCAGGTGACCTACGCCGAAGACGTTTCGCGAGTCGTGGAATACAACATCCTCGACACCTCCACCGAAGGCGATCTGCTCAACCGTTACGGCATCAGCTACTACGCCCGGACCATCCTCGGCGGCTTCTCGCTGCTGGGTAACCGCTCCGTCACCGGCAAGTTCATCAGCTATGTCGGCCTTGAAGATGCGATCAGCCGCAAGCTGGTGAAGGCCGGTCAGAAAGCCATGGCCAAGAACCTGACCAAGTCGTTCATGGATCAGGAGGTCAAGCGCATCAACGACTGGCTGCAAACCCTGGTCGCCGACGAAACCATCCCCGGCGGCAGCGTGTACCTGCACCCGGAATTGAACAGCGTCGAGAAGTACAAAAACGGTACCTGGTTTGTGGTCATCGACTACGGTCGCTACGCACCGAACGAACACATGATTTATCAACTCAACGCCCGCGATGAAATCATCGAGCAGTTCCTGGAGGACGTTCTCTAATGTTTACCAACCGCGTAAGACAGGCCATCGCGGCCACCCTGCAAGGCCTGCCGTTGTCGGCGACCGTGGAAGAGTTCACACCGCCGAAGATCGAGTTCGACATGGAAAACATGGTCGGCGGCCGCTTCATCGTCGAGGAGATGGCCAAGAGCGCCAAGGCCCTGGGCGCCAAGTTGATCCTGCAGGGCGCCGGTCCCGAAGTGATGCTGGCGCTGGGCGTGAAGCTGGGCGACGACATCTTGCTGAACGTGCGTGAAGCCGGTCAGGATCAGGACGGTAACACCTGGTTCACCTACCACACCGTCGGCGGCAAGCTGAAGGTCCTCGAGGAAGCCATCGTGAAAATGGGTGAAAAACCCAAGACCACCCTGGAGCTCTCCTGCCGCACCTACAACCGCCTGGAAAACGGCGTTCCAGTGATCGATGTCGACGTGCGCACCCAGAAGTTCGTGCTCAACGGCGTCGACATTCTCGGTGATGCCCGCCGCGCCGTTTTGCTGCCGTAACACGAAGGCCAACCAAGGCGCACAACCTGTGGGAGCGGGCAGGCTCGCTCCCACAAGGATTGTGGCAAACAGATCCCTGCGCAGTAGCCTTTCATGAATCACCAAGGAATTTCTTACATGTCCTGGATACCTCCCAAGCATGTCCTGTTGTCACCAATTACCGGTGATGACGGATCCGAGATCGAGCAGATCCAACTCAAACCGTTGTACTACGCCGCGCAAAAAGAGGCCCTGGCCCGTGCCGGCGATGATGAGGACGATCAGTTCTTCGAGCTGGCCAGATTGGCCACGGGGTTGTCGGTCAAGGAACTGGACCAGCTCAAACGCCCGGACTACGTGAGCATCGCGCAGTACGTGCATGAGATGTCGACTCGCCCGGCTTCGTACTTTCTGGAACAGCAAGCGCAGGGCGAACAATCGGTAGACCCCGATCAAGTGTCACTGCTGCAACCGCTCAACGTGGCAGGCCGCAGCATGACCTCGCTGACCCTGGAAATGCCGGTGCTGCGCGCCACCAAAGCAATGAAAAAACTGAAGACGGCCAAGGAACGCGCCGAGTTCATCACCGCTCATTGCACCGGGCTGATGTTGCCCGATCTGGACCTGCTGACCGTGCCCGACTGGACACAGCTTCAGGTACGCATCGACGATTTTTTAAACAAACCGGCGGACTTCTTTCGGAGCGCGACATCGAAGTAATCCTCGATGTGGTGCCGCTCATTTACTCGGTAAGTGAGGCGGAGATTCTGGAGTGGGACGCCGGCAAGGCCTTGCGCCGCTACGACATCGCGATCACTCGCCTTGGCGTGAAACAGGAGTAGAGCAGGATGGCAGGCAGTAAGTATTCACTGTCCGGTGCGGCAAGCATCGAATTGCCGCAACTGGGCAGCGCCTCTGAAACGTCGGGCCTGAACCTGGCACTGACCACGGCCAGCCTCGACATCCGTCTGCTGGTGTCGGAACAGGTCAAGCTTCGCGAAGCGCTGGCGTTGCTGAACATTGCCCTGTCGTCGCAGCAGTCGCTGCTCAAGGCGAGTGCTTCGATGCCCGCGGCAAGCAGTGAACCAAAGTCCAAGTTAAAGGCTGAGGTTGATCAGCGCACGCCGCCGGATTTGCTCAAGTCGGCGATGGCGACCGAATTGGCGATGGTTGAGCTCAACCAAGTGCTGAAACTGGACAACGTCCAGTTGCAGAAACTGTCGGAGGCCAACCTGAAAATGGCCACTGACAAGCAGGTTGCTCCGAGCGGGGCAACGGCGGTTCAACTGGCTCAGGTCGAGTTGGCGGCGGCGAAGGCGGGTATCGGGGACGGGCTCGACCCGGCTAAAAAGCAGGACGAACTGCTGAACTTCACCCGAGATAGCGCGGTGACGGCGTCGGCGTTCAATCTCGACGTCAAGGCCGCCAGCGAGATGCTGTTGGGTTGGCGTAATTCGATGAAGCTGGATCGCGGACAAAGCCTGAGTCTGGCGGATGCAACCAACCATCTCGGCAACAGCGGTCTGAATGTCAAAGCGGCAGACATCGGTTCTGTGGTGCAGCGCAGTGGCGAGGCGGGCATCGCCGCGGGCATGACGCCGGAACAGATGGCGGCGCTCGCGGCGGCGTTCTTGAACAGCGGCGCGGACAAGGCCGGTGCCGGTGAAGCTTTGAAAGGTTTCACCACGGTTTTGGCCAAGGGGGACGCGGCTTCACCGGAACAGCGCAAGGCTTGGTCTGACCTGGACGGCAAATTCAATCCAGGGATGTTGGCTGATGGCCTGCGCAAGGACGCGCCGGGAACGATCAACCTGGTGCTTGAAGCACTGAAGAAAAAACCTGCAGAAGAACAGCAGTCACTGACCAAGACATTGTTTGGTGATAACGCGGCGATTCTTGAACTGTTGAAAAAACCGGAAGACGTCCAAAAGGCTTTTTTACTGGTGTCCGAGCGGACATCCGACGGGACGTTGCCGAAGTTCAACGGTTCCGTAGCGAAATCCGCCGAGGCGCTTGGGGAAACCTCGCAAGGGCGCTGGAATGCGCTGGATGCGAGTAAGAACCGGATGTTCGCGGCGGGCGGCAATGCCCTGGCGCCGTTGACTGATGGTTTGATGGTGTCGCTCGGCGCATTGGCCGATGGCTTGAGCGGGGTCGCTGAAGCACAACCGAAAGCTACTGCAGGATTGCTGGTGCTCGCGGGAGCCATTGCGTTGGCGCGT
This sequence comes from Pseudomonas sp. Pseusp11, assembly GCF_047304405.1. Lineage (NCBI taxonomy): Bacteria > Pseudomonadati > Pseudomonadota > Gammaproteobacteria > Pseudomonadales > Pseudomonadaceae > Pseudomonas > Pseudomonas sp. Pseusp11. The sequence goes on along the minus strand of NZ_JBGLZF010000025.1, from coordinate 38,666 downwards.
GGTGCTGAAATCAAGGTCGCGATGGCCTCGGCCATCACCGCCGCAGCAACAAAACTTCTGGTTCTGGCAGGTGCGCGACCGATTTCCGAAACGGGGGATCTGACAGCCGATGCCAAGGAACGCGGTCGTAAGGGCAAAAAGCAATCCCGAGGCGCAAGGGCCGGAAAAAGCGCAGCTCCTGGAAAAGCCGCGATCAAGCCCATCCCAAAAAGCGCAGCCAAACTGCCACGTATGTCGACCGGGAGTCGCTTGCTGGGTGCCGCCAGAATGGGCTCGGCAGTCACCAAGCGGGTCGCGCCGCTGATGCTGCTCAGTGCTGGTTACGATGCCGTCAAAGGCTTGCAGGCGGGTGATACCAAAGCGGTCGGCGGGGCGCTGGGCTCGGCCGGTGGCGGACTCGCCGGTACTTATGCTGGCGCTGCTGCCGGCGCCCTGATCGGCAGCGTGGTGCCTGTTCTGGGCACGGCGGTCGGTGGCGTAATCGGTGGTTTGTTGGGGGGAATGGCGGGCAGTTGGGGAGGGGAATGGCTGGGTGAGAAACTCGCTACACCCGTCGACAAGCTCGCCGCTCCAGATCAGGTCAGCAAAGACCTGACCAACGCCCAGACGAGTAATCAGCAGAACACGGTTAACGCGAACATCTACATCAACGGCCAGGATCAGGCCAGCGCCAGTCAATTGGCGAACCTGGTTGTGCAACAGATCACGGGCCAATTCGGACTCATGACCATGCCCAACTCACTCGCCATGCGAAGTGACGCGGCCCTGACCGACGGAGGTACGTGATGCGTCAGCAAATGGCACTCGGCAGTTTCATTTTCGGCCTGTCCAGAAACTTCGCTTACCACACCCTGCTGCACACCTCGGACGGCGGCTGGAAAAGCATCGACATCCTCACCAGCAAACCCAAATCCAGTCAGGTCGGCCAAGGCCTGCAAGGGCTGACGATAACAGGCAAGTCGATGTACGCGACCGCCATGGATCGGCTCGATGAGCTGCGTGCCTTGCAGGCGCTGCGCATCCCTTTGCCCTTGGTTGACGGCATCGGCCGCAACTGGGGTCTGTGGCAGATCAACAAGGTGTCGGAAACCCAAAACAACATCCTTGATGACGGCACCGCGATGGTGGTCGATTGGATTATCGAGTTGATGGAGTTCGCCAATGCGTAGGGTTCGAAGTATCGCCGGTGATTCGGTGAATCTGTTGCTGTACCGCGAGCTTGAGCGTGGTGACGATGCCACCGAAGAAGCGCTTTGGCGTCTTAATCCGGAGCTTGCCGAATGGGGGCCGATATTGCCGGCGGGGGTGTGGGTTGTGCTGCCGGAAGTGGATTCGAAACCCGTCGCACCCACACCGGTTTCGGCCTGGGATTAAGGAGGCAGCATGTCACTGGGTTTCACGCCTGCTGTGGAAATTTACGGCGCGAATGCTGCGCTGCTCAACGAACGATTAATCAGTTGGACACACATCGACGCAGCGGGAATTGAATCCGATCAACTGACGCTCGTGATCAGTCTGGATGGGCTTGAAGGGTTGCCCAGCCTGGGCGGAAAAATCGGCCTGCGGGTCGGTTATCTGGAATCGGGGCTGGTGGATAAAGGCGAGTTCGTCATTACCCGGCGCACGCCGACTCTGTTTCCCCTGCGTCTGACACTGGTGGCCACGGCGGCGCCGTTCAGTGCGGCGGATCAGACCGGGTTCAAACAGCGCCGATCGGTCAGCCATGGTCCGACGACCTTGGGTGCACTGTTTCGCCAGTTGACGTCCAGGCACGGGTTTTCCCCTCGTGTGGCCCCGGACCTGTCGCTGATAAAAATCGCGCACATCGACCAGTCCAATGAAACCGACATGGGTTTTCTGACGCGACTGGCCTACCTGCATGACGCCGTCGCCAAACCGGTCAACGAGCTGTATGTGCTGGCACGGCGCGGTCAGGCGAAATCGTTATCGGGCAAAGTTCTGCCGACCATAAAGCTGTCGGTGACGACCAACAATCGCCCAGGCGATCACGCCTTTATCTCCGCCGTCCTGGATGAAACCGCCCGGGCGAAATACCAGGGCTGCAAGACCAGTTGGTGGGACGCGGCGGCCGGTAAAGTGCGGGTCGAGGAGAGCGGCATCGCGCCGTTCAAGACCCTTCGCCAGCGGTTTCAGAGCGCAGACGATGCCCGGGCCGCCGCCGAAGGCGAGACCCGCCGGATGATGCGCGAAGCACTCAAGGTGACGATCGAATGCCCTGGCAATCCAGGGTTATCCGCTGAAGGGATCGTTTTGCTGGACCCCACCTGGCCGGATTTCATGCGCGGGCGTTGGTCGATCGACAAGGTCACCGCCACCGGCGACCGGGAAAAAAGCTATCGCTGCAAGATTGACGCGACCTGCCTGGACGCCAAGGCATAGCCCACACCCAAAATCACCCCCGCCCCGTAGCAGCTGCCGAAGGCTGCGTTCGGCTGCGCAGCAGTCGTAAATCCTGATACCCGGATTTGTCTGAAACACCACGTCGCCTGGTTCACGACTGCTGCGTCCGAACGCGGCCCGAGCCGAACGCAGCCTTCGGCAGCTGCTACAAAAATTTGCGTCGCTGCTCACTCATTTCATTCGATTCTGGAACGCCCTCATGAAGATCACACCGATCCTAACGCAGCTGCGTGAGCAATGCCCGAGCCTGGCCAATCGTGTGGCGGCGGGTATTGACCTCACCACCCTGCAAGCCAACAACCCGCTCGCCACGCCTTGCGCCTACGTCGTCCCCATCGCCGATGTGGCGAGCAAAAGCGTGGCGCAACACCTGATGCTGCAACCGATCCGCGACCGCTTCGAAGTCACCCTGGTGCTCGACACCACGGACGCTACAAAAGCGCTGGATCTGTTGCACGACCTGCGCGCCGAACTGTGGCGCGCACTGGTGGGTTTCAAGCCTGGCAACGACTACAACGCCATCGCTTACGACGGCGGTGAGCTGGTTTCCATCAACAGCAGCCGCGTGCTCTATCGCCTGCGCTTTTTCACCGAATTCCAGCTCGGCCGCAATCTGCCGGGGCAACCGGCGCAGAGCTGGCACGAGCGTGAACTGGACGGTTTGTCGTCCTTTACCGGGGTCACCGTGCGGGTCGATGCGATCGACCCGGCGGACCCCAATCTGCAACGCCCAGGCCCCGACGGGCGCCTGGAACTGACTTTCTCTGGAGACGTAACCCCATGAGCAAACGCATCACCGTGCTGCCGGCCCCGGGCCGTGTCGTGCCGGACCCGGAAGCGGGCGATCTGTTGCCCCTCGAGGGCCGTGAAGTGCCGGACAACGCCTGGTGGCGTCGACGTCTGGCCGATGGCGATATCACTACCAAAGCCGTGAAAGCGGCGAAACCACAGGGAGCCAAATAATGGCGATCGGATTCAGCAACATCCCCGCGGACATTCGTGTTCCGCTGTTCTATGCCGAAATGGACAACTCGGCCGCCAATAGCGCGTCGTCGGCCATGCGCCGCCTGATCGTCGCTCAGGTCAACGACAACATCGCGCCAGCCGATGCCGGCAAACTGGTGTTGGTGTCCAGCGTGGCGCTGGCCAAAAGCATTGGCGGCCAGGGCTCGATGCTTGCCTCGATGTACGAAACCTGGCGCAAGACCGACCCGATCGGCGAGATCTGGTGCCTGCCGCTGCACAGCACCGAAGGCAGCATTGCCAAAGGCGTGCTGACTCTGACCGGTGCGGCGACCCAAAGCGGCGTGCTTAACCTGTACGTCGGCGGCGTTCGCGTTCAGGCGGCCATCGTCAACGGTGCCACCGCGGCGCAAGCGGCCACCGCCCTGGCGTTGAAAATCAATGCCAGCGCCGATCTGCCGGTCACTGCGGCGGCGGTCGGAGGTGTGGTCACCCTGAGCGCCAAATGGACTGGCGACAGCGGCAACGACATCAGTCTGCAATTCAACCGCCTGGGCAAGAGCAACGGCGAAGAAACCCCGGCCGGCCTGACCTCGGCGATCACCGCCATGACCGGCGGCGCCGGTGTGCCGGATCAAGTGGCTGCCGTGGCGGCGCTGGGCGATGAACCGTTCGAGTTCATCTGCATGCCGTGGTCGGATCTGTCGACCCTCAACACCTGGCAAGCGGTCATGGATGACAGCACCGGTCGTTGGTCCTGGGCCAAGCAATTGTTCGGTCACGTCTACAGCGCCAAACGCGGCACCGTCGGCACTCTGGTGGCGGCAGGGCAGGCGCGTAACGACCAGCACATGACCATCCAGGCGCTGGAACCGGGCGTACCGCAACCGTTCTGGGTGCAGGCCGCCGCACTGGCTGCGCGCACCTCGGTGTTCATCTCGGCCGACGCCAGCCGTCCGACCCAAAGCGGCAGCCTGCCAGGTCTAGACCCGGCTCCGGCGAGCGAGCGGTTCACCCTGACCGAGCGTCAGTCGCTGCTCAACTACGGCATCGCCACCGCGTATTACGAAGGCGGCTACGTGCGCATTCAGCGTTCGATCACCACCTATCAGAAGAACGCCTACGGCCAGGCAGACAACTCCTACCTGGACAGTGAAACCATGCACCAGTCGGCGTTCATCGTGCGTCGTCTGCAAAGCGTGATCACCAGCAAATACGGTCGCCACAAACTGGCCTCCGACGGCACCCGTTTCGGCGCCGGCCAGCCAATCGTCACCCCGAGCACCATTCGCGGTGAGCTGATCGCCCAGTACGCCAAGCTCGAACTGGAAGGCCATGTGGAAAACGCCGAGCTGTTTGCCGAACACCTGATCGTCGAGCGCGACACCCAGGACCCGAGCCGGGTCAACGTGCTGTTCCCGCCGGACTACATCAACGGCCTGCGCGTGTTCGCGCTGCTCAACCAGTTCCGTCTGCAGTACGACGACGCAGCCTGATCGCTGCCTTTGACTGTATGAATTCGGCCCACCGTGCGTGGGCTTTTTATTTGAAGGGAGAAACACCATGGGGCAACTGATTGCGGGCACCTGCTACGTCAAAGTGGACGGCGCTCAACTGACCATCAACGGTGGCTGCGAAGCACCATTGATGGCCGTTAAACGGGAAACCGTCGTGCCGGGCTTTTACAAGGAAACCGACATCGCGCCGTCGTTCAAAGTGACGGCGCTGCACACCGCAGACTTCCCGCTCAAGCAACTGATCGCAGGCTCCGACATGACCGTCACCTGCGAATTCAGCAACGGCAAAGTCTACGTACTGGCCGGCGCCTACCTGGTGGAAGAGCCGGTATCCAAAGGCGATGACGCCACCATCGAACTGAAATTCGAAGGCATCAAGGGGACCTGGCAATGAGCAACGCCGTGAAGCTTCAAGTTGCGATCGAAGCCCACGGCGAGCCCTTGACCGAGCTCAACCTGCGCCGCCCGACGGTGCAGGAAGTGCGAGCGATCAAGGCGCTGCCGTACAAGATCGACAAGAGCGAAGAGGTCAGCCTCGACATGGACGTCGCGGCCAAATACATCGCCGTGTGCGCCGGTATCCCGCCGTCGTCGGTCAATCAGCTGGATCTGGCTGACCTCAATACGCTGAGTTGGGCGGTCGCGAGTTTTTTCATGAGTGCGGCATCGGAGCCATCACCGACCTGATCGCAGTCGCCTATGACCTGGCCTGGTTCTGGAAGGTTGACCCCGAACAGATGATGGCCAGGCCACTGGATGTGCTCCGCGAATCGCTGGAGCACGCGCAACGGATCAATGCGATGCAGCAGGTGCAGTGATGGCAGAAACACAAACGAAAGGGAAAACATCGGTGCTGCTCACGGGCATCGATGAACTGTCACCCAAACTCGGCGCCCTTCGGGAAAAAGTCGAGAGCTTCAAGAAAAACCTGGAGCAGACCGGCCTCGGCAAACTGGACATCAGCGGCTTGTTCAAGGGCGGTAGCGTGATCACGCCGTTCATGGATGCGATCAAGGCGTCCGACGCGTTCAAGGGCAAATTGACCGAAGTCAATGAAGCTGCCGAAGGCGTTGATTTGCCGAAAGCGCCGGTGAGCGCTACGCAAAACATGAATGTGTTCAGTCGCTCGATGGAGCAGGTGTCGATCGCGGCCAACACGGCCTTGCAGCCTGCTGTCGCGACCATAACGGCAGGTCTTCAACCGTTGTTGGTAGGATTTGGCAGCCTGCTTGATGACAACCCGAAACTGGTCGAAGGGTTGGCGGCAGGTGCCATCGCATTTTCGGCAATGCAAACGGCCGTGACCGGCGCGACGCAAGTGTTCGATCTGATGAGCATGGTGCTCAAGACCAATCCCATCATGCTGATTGCCATGGGCATTGCCATGGCGGCCGGTGTGATCATTACCAACTGGGAGCCGATTTCGACGTTTTTCGCCGGGCTCTGGCAAAAGGTTGTCGGTTATTGGGCTCCGATCAGCGGCGTTTTCTCGGCAATTTTTGATCAAGTCAAAGCAGTCGTGAGTGCAGGATTCGACTTCCTCAAGGCGTGGTTTGCCTGGACGCCCTACGGAATGATCCTGAACAACTGGGGGGCCGTTGTCGGTTTGTTTGCGGCGATCTGGGATCTGCTCGTGGCACTGACTGTGCCGGTGAAGGAGAAACTGCGCAGCCTGTTCGACTGGGTGCCGCTGGACGCCATTGCCGCCGCTTGGGATCAGGTCCCTGCCATGTTCTCGGGCTACTGGGAGTCGATCAAGCTTGGAGCGCAGGCGTTCTTTTCCTACCTCAGCGGGCTGTTCACTTGGTCGCCCTTGGATGCACTGAGCGAAACATGGGCATCCGTGGTTCAGTTTTTCAGTGAAAAAGCGGAAAAGCTCCGGGCCATTCTGGCGCCCATCCAGGAGATGCTTGGCGGTAGCTTTGGTGGTTTTATCGCCCAAATTACCGGCAAGGTCGAAAGCTTCACCGAGGTGCAAAAGAAAACCAATGCTGAAGGCAAGGGGGAGTTTGCGCCGGTGGCGGCGTTCATCAATGCCGCTTCCGAGCAGCCCTCAAACGCGCTGGCGACTCCCGGCAGTTTGCCGCTCAAGTCGTCGTTGTTGCAGCCCGGTTCTCTGACTCAAAACTCCAACGCCTTGATCCAACAAAGCGCCGCCAACAATCGCACGCAACTCGAAGGCGGCCTGACGGTTCGCTTCGAAAACGCGCCGGCCGGGCTGCGCACCGATCAACCGCAAACCAATCAACCGGGGCTGTCGCTCAACTCGCGCATCGGCTACCGCTCACTTTCCCTGGGAGGCTCCAATGAGTTGGCGTGACCGTTTGTTGCCGGCGTCCTTTCGCGGTGTCGGTTTCTGGGTCGATCAGGCGAAAACCCCGGTCGGTAAAAAGGGCCAGTTGCACGAGTATCCGCAGCGGGACCTGCCGTTTTTCGAGAGCCTTGGCCAACAGGCGAAGATCCATGATCTGACGGCGTTCATCGTCGGCCCCGATTGCCTGGAGCAACGCGACAAGCTGCTCAAGGCGTTGGAACAGGGCAGTGGTGAACTGGTCCACCCGTGGCTGGGACGGCTACAAGTCAAGGTCGGCGAATGCGACATGACCCACACCCGCCAGGACGGCGGGTTGGTGACCTTTGCGCTGAAGTTTTACCCCGATGAACCGCTGCCGTTTCCGACGGCCACGGTCAGCACGCAGAAGGTGCTGCTGGCCAAGGCCGACACTTTGCTGGGTTCGGCGGTGGCGCGGTTCGAAGAGGTCATGATCCGGATCCAGGCTGCGCGGATCGGTATCAACAATCTGCGCAACAGCCTGACCGGGGTGTATGACGTGATCAAGGAACAGCTCAAACCGTTGATCGAGGAGTACCGGCAGATCACCGAGCTGGTCAAGGCGGTCAAGGAGTTGCCTAAGGAAGTGGCGGCGGAATTCAAGGGCTTGCTCGGCGATATCAAATCGCTCAAGGACTTCGCGAAGGAGGGTTATCGCGGCGTGATTGCCGACGTGTCCCAACAGCTCGAAGCCATCCGCAAGGCCGATGCGCCGAAGCTCACCACCGGCAAGGACACCACGGCCGCGGCGCAAGCCATGGCCGATCTGGTACAGGACACGCTGCTGGTCAAAGTGGCGCAATGGGTCGCCTCGATGCCGGTCGCGTCGACACCGGTGAAACTGTCGTCGACACCATCGCTGGAGCAGCAGGCGAACCTGCCGGTCACCCGGCAGGAAGTGCCGGTCACCGACGATTTGAAAGTGCTGCAAAAGGCGCTTGTCGAGGCGATCAACCCGATGCTGGACAAGGCCAGTCCCGCGCATTATCAGGCCATCGACGATGTGAAGCAGGCGCTGCTTGCGCATCTCAAGGCAGTGGCTTCGTCGGGTGTACGACAGGTCAGCAAGTCTTTCCAGGAAAGCCTTCCGGCGCTGGTCGTGGCGTACAAGCAATTTGCCGACGCAACGCGGGTCACCGAAGTGATTCAGCGCAACGGGATTGCCCATCCAGGGTACGCGCCGAACGATGTGAAAGTCTCCGGGAAGTGAACCATGAACGAGATGGATAACCGCGTCACGTTGACGGTCGGCGGCCTGGAATACGGTGGCTGGAAAAGCGTGGAAATCACGGCGGATCTGGAGCGTCAGTTCCGCACCTTTAAACTCAACATCACCTGGCAATGGCCGGGACAGACCGTGGACAAGCGCATCCAGCCCGGTGATGCCTGTGAAGTGCGCATCGGCCAGGATCTGGTGCTGACCGGGTATGTGTTCAAGGCCCCGATCAGTTATGACGGGCGACAGATCAGCCTGAACATCGAAGGCAGTTCTTGTACTCAGGACCTGGTGGATTGCGCCGCGACCAACCGCCCGAACCAATGGCATGAGCAATCGCTGTTGAGCATCGTCGAAGCGCTGGCGATCACCTACAAGGTCTTTGTGGTCAGTGAAATTCCCGAGACCGCCCGGCTCAGCAGTCACACCATCGTGCCGGGGGAAACGGTGTTTCAATCCATCGACCGCTTGCTGACGTTATTCCGGGTGTTTTCTACCGATGATGCCCAGGGCCGGTTGGTGTTGGCCCGGCCTGGCAGTGGTGGCCGAGCCAGCGATGCGCTGGAGTTGGGCAAGAATATTCTGTCGGCCAACGCGCCGATGGATTACAGCCAGGTGTTCTCCGAATACCGGGTCATCGGTCAGCAAAAGGGCACGGACAAGAAGAGCGGGGCGGCGGTCAGCGAGGTTGAATCGGTGTCTGCCGACCTGAGCTACAAGCGTCGGCGGGTCACGGTGATCAACGAAGGCATGCAGATCAATCCCGATCTCGCCTTGCAACGGGCCAACTGGGAAAGCGCCACCCGCGTCGGCAAGGCCAAAACCACCACCTATCAGGTGCAGGGCTGGCGGCAATCCAACGGCGATCTGTGGCGTCATAACACGCTGGTGCGGGTCAAGGATCCGGTGCTGGGATTCGATGACGACATGCTGATTTCCAAGGTGACCTACTCGCTGTCGGCGCAAGGTTCGATCACCACCCTGCAAGTCGCACCGCCGCATACCTTCGATGCCAATCCCGAGCCTGCCAAGAAAACCTGAGCCTTGCACCGAACTCTGTGGGAGCTGGTGTGGCGAGGGGGCTTGCCCCCGTTGGGGTGCGAAGCGCACCTAAAACCAATCGCCGCGATCATGAGTTAGAAAACAGTCACCGGTTTTGCGACTGCTTCGCAGTCGAACGGGGCGATGCGGCGTTCCGACAAGCCCCCTCGCCACACAGGCCCGCTCCCACAGTTGATCGTGTCCGGGCCAACTCTCTGAAGGAAAATCCAATGAGCCTACTGACACGCCTCCTGGCGCGCGGCACTGTCGTGCTCGCCAACTCGGCCACCAAGCTTCAATCGCTGCAAATGCGCCTCACCGCCGGTGAAGTGAACGACGACATGGAGCACTTCGAACCCTACGGATTCACCAGCAACCCACTGGCCGGTGCCGAAGGTGTCGCCACGTTTCTGGGCGGTGATCGCTCCCACGCCATCGTGCTGGTGGTCGCCGACCGCCGCTACCGCCTCCAGTCCCTGGCCGCGGGAGAAGTAGCGATCTACACCGACGAAGGCGACAAGATCCACTTCAAGCGCGGGCGGATCATCGACATCGAAACCGCCACCCTGAATATCCGCGCCAGCAGTGCAGTCAACTTCGACACACCCGTGATCAACCAGAGCGGAAAAATCGTTTCCACCGGCGATCAAGTTGCCGGCGGCATCAGCCAGATCAAACACGTGCATGGCGGTGTGCAAGCGGGCAACGGCCAGAGCGGCGCACCGGCGGGAGGGCAGTGATGTTGATAAGCCAGAACCTCCACGCCGCACTGACCCGTGCAGTGCTGATCAGCCTGTTCACCTGGCGCCGCGCCGCCGATGACGATGCCCTCGACGATGAAGAGCGTTTCGGCTGGTGGGGCGACAGCTTCCCTACGGTGGCCGACGACCGCATCGGCTCTCGGCTGTGGCTGCTGCGCCGGGTCAAGCTGACCCGCCAGACCCAGATGGACGCCGAGTTCTACGCCCGCGAAGCCCTGCAATGGCTGATCGACGACGGCCATTGCAGCGCCATCGACATCATCAGCGAACGCCTCGACGCCCAGCGCCTGAACCTGCGCACGGTCCTGACCCTGGCCGACGGCGAACGCCTGGACATCAACCCCGATAACAGTTGGCAGGTGATCTATGCCGTTTGAAACCCCTTCGCTGCCGGTGCTGATCAAGCGCACCCAAAGCGACCTGGCCAGCGATTCGCTGCGCCAGTCCGATGCGCAAGTGCTGGCCCGCATCCTCGGTGGCGCCGCCTATGGGCTGTATGGCTACCTGGACTGGATCGCCGAGCAGATCCTCCCGGACAAGGCGGATGAGTCGACCCTGGAACGGATCGCCGCACTGCGTTTGAACCAGCCGCGCAAATCCGCACAAGCGGCCAGCGGCAGCGTCAGCTTTACCGCCAGCGCCGGTGCCGTGCTGGACGTCGACACCCTGCTGCAATCGAGCGACGGTTGCACCTACAAAGTGACAGCCGCGCGCACCACCAGCAACGGCCTCAACAGCACCACCATCGCTGCGCTCGAAGCCGGTAGCCTGGGCAATGCCGAGGCCGGCATGACGTTGATACCGGTGCAGCCGATTGCGGGGATCGTCAGCAATAGCTTTACCGTGCTGGCGCCGGGACTCAACGGCGGTGTGGCGCGGGAAAGCCTGGAGTCACTGCGCTCGCGGGTGATTCGCTCTTACCGCATCATCCCCCACGGCGGTTCGGCCCAGGACTATGAAACCTGGGCCCTGGAATGCCCTGGCGTGACCCGCGCCTGGTGCCGTGGCGGTTTGTTGGGGCCGGGTACGGTCAGCCTGTTCATCATGCGTGACGACGATCCGCAGCCGGTGCCGAACGACGAACAACTGGCCGAAGTCCAGGCCTACATCGAGCCGCTGCGCCCGGTCACCGCCGAAGTGCATGTGCAACGGCCGGTTCAGGTGCCGGTCGTCTATCACCTCAGCGTGAATCCCGACACCACAGCAGTACGCGCGGCAGTCGAGGCGCAATTACGTGACCTGCATAACCGTGAAGCCGACCTCGGTCAGAAGTTGTTGATCAGTCACATCCGTGAAGCCATCAGCAGCGCCAGTGGTGAATACGACCACTCACTCACCTCGCCCGTCGCCGATGTCCCCGCCAACAAAAACGAATTGTTGACGTTTGGAGGTTGCGTATGGGGCGCATAAGAACCGCCGCGCAATACCACGCCCAGCTGCGCAGCCTGCTACCCAGCGGGCCGGCCTGGGACCCTGAACAAGTTCCTGAACTCGAAGAAGTGCTCGAAGGTGTGGCACAGGAACTGGCCCGCCTCGACGCCCGCGCCGCCGACCTGCTCAACGAAATGGACCCGGCTGGGGTCAGCGAACTGGTGCCCGATTGGGAGCGGGTAATGAACCTTCCCGACCCATGCCTGGGCGCCACGCCACTGTTCGATGACCGCCGCCTGGCCGTGCGCCGGCGACTGCTCGCAGTCGGTAGTCAGACCATCAGCTATTTCGTCGAGATTGCCCGCACCCAAGGCTACCCGAACGCCACCATCACCGAACTCAGGGCGCCGCGTATGGGGCGCTCGCGTTTCGGTGCGGCGCACTTCGGTACCTTGCAGGCGCAGTTCATGTGGACCCTCAACACCGGCGGCCGCCTGCTGCTTGGGCGGCGTTTCGGCGCCAGCTACTGGGGCGAGCGTTTTGGCATGAACCCGGGCAATGCCTTGGAATGCTTGATACACCGCAGCGCACCAGCGCATACGCTGGTTTACATCAATTATGACTAGAGGATAGAAAAGTGGATTATCCAAAGAGTGTGCCCGGCGTTGGGCTAGTGAATGGACAGTTTGTGGATGAGAGCCCGGTCACCGGGACGCCGGGATCTTTGATTCCCTCGACATGGGGCAACGCAATCACGAGCGAGGTGTTGAATGTGATTGCAGCGGCGGGAATGGCACCCAGTGAAGTTGACCTGACGCAGTTACTGAAAGCCATCGGTACCCTTGGCCAATCTGCTGCAAGCAGCTTTGCCATCGACACCGGCACGGCCAATAACTACGTCTGCAACTTCACGCCGGCGATCACCGCCCGCGTCGAAGGCCAGCCCCTGCGCTTCAAGGTCAAGACGGCAAACACTGGCGCCTGCACGATCAACGACGGCCTGGGGGCCGTCGCTATGGTTGGGGGTGCCCATTCAGCCCTTCGAGGTGGCGAGCTGGTCGCCAACGGTGACGCATGGGTGCAGTGGAACACCTCTATCGGCGGCGGCTCATACATCCTGCTGTTCTGCACTGGCGCGGCTGAGCAAATCGCTCCAGCAACGCAAAGCCAGCACGCGGCCCAACTGGGCCAGATAACCGGTAATGTCACCAGTATCAGTGCGGATACCACGCTGACCGCCGCGCAGAGGGGGTTGGTCATTATTGACGCGACGGCGTCTAACCGGACGATCACGCTGCCTACCGCCAACACGGCACTTGGCGTGACTGACTTCATTGTTCGTCGCTTGGATAACACCACCAATACCCTTGTTGTTACTGCGTCAGGGACCGACAAAATCAAATTTCACACCCACCTGAATGCGGCTGGATATTCATTCCTGGTCCTGATGGGGGCGTGCGATTACTGGCATTTGCGCAGTGATGGCGCGGGCAACTGGTGGCCGGTAAGTCGTTACGACGGTACCCCGCTGGGTCGGTCGGTGCTTGAAACCACGTCCTCGTTTAATCCCGGTGGTTACGGCGCCATGAACGGCGCGCTGTTGACGCGGGCCACCTTCCCCTGGTTGTGGGACCACGCGCAACAGTCAGGAATGCTGACCACGGAAGCCGCTCGCGCCGGCATGGAGGGTGGATGGACTTCTGGCGACGGTGCCACCACGTTCCGTTGTCCAGATGCCCGGGGTCGATTCCAGCGCCCCGCTGATGAGTCTCTCGGAATTGACCTGAATCGTGCGGCGGGTAGCTCGCAGGCCAGCCAACTCGGATCTCACAACCACTCCCTGCCCGGTGCAGGCACATTTGGCACGACAATGATGGGGGGTGGTACTAACAACTACGCGCAGTGGGTTGCCGGGGCCTCGGGGTACGCCGGAGGTTCTGAGACTCGCCCGATAAACATTGCCTACCCGGGCCGAATTAAATTGATCTGAGGTGTTTTATGTCCATTTACGTGTTTGATGCACTGGGTGTCTTGGTTGGCCCGGTTTCTCTTCCCGAAATTCCCGGCTTGGGCTGTCAGTTGCCGAGCAATGCCGTCGAGCTGGCCGACTTGTTGCCGACGCCTGATCCGGGCAATGTTTGGGTGCTCGTCAACGCTGCGCCGGTTCAACTCGCCGATCATCGCGGGACGGTGTACAGCGTGACCACCGGCGCAGCGCAGGAGTGGTCCGAACTTGGCGAGCTCCCCAGCGAATATACGTTGCTCCCTTGTCCCGGTGCTTACTACGTCTGGAGCGGTACTGCGTGGCTGCTTGATGCCGCTGCGGTCGCTCAGGCTCAGTGCAATGAGCTAATGTCGGCGGCCAATCAAGTCACTGCCGGCATGGTTAACGCCTACATTGCCGGGTTGCTCGATGCAGCGGATACGGCGACCTTCGAGGCCTACGCGGCCTACCAGTTAGCGCTGAAAAAGATTGAGCAGCAACCTGGTTACCCAACCACTATTGCGTGGCCGACCTCTCCATAGCCGAGAGCGCAATTCCGATGCCCGCCAAGTGCCGGATTATTTTTTCCCGGAGAAAAGTATGCCCATCACCCAGCAGCAGTTGCTGCAGATCCTCCCGAACGCCGGCCCAGTTGCCGGCGTTTTTGTTCCTGTCCTGAATACAGCCATGGTCCGGTTTCAGATCATCACGGCTAGGCGTATTGCGGCCTTCATCGCGCAGATAGGACATGAGTCCGGACAACTCACCCGCGTCGTTGAGAACTTGAACTACGATGCGCCGGGTCTGATGGCGACGTGGCCAAGCCGGTTCCCGGCTGATTTGGCTGCTGCGCGCGCGCGTCAGCCGGAGAAGATCGCGAACATTGCCTATGCCTCGCGCATGGGTAATGGCAATACCGCGAGCCGTGATGGGTGGACATATCGCGGTCGCGGCCTGATCCAGATCACCGGCCGAGCAAACTATCAGGAGTGCGGTGATGACCTCGGTATCGACCTTATCGGCAATCCAGATCTCCTGATACAACCGCAGTACGCCGCGCTGTCTGCGGCCTGGTTCTGGGAACTGAACGGTTTGAATGAACTGGCCGACCGCGACCAGTTCAACAGCATCACTCGTCGCATCAACAGTGGGCTTAACGGCCTGCAAGATCGTCTGTTGTTGTGGGCGCGGGCGAGGGCGGTGCTATGCCAGTCTTCGGTCTGATGCCGGTTTCTTGCCGGGCAATTGGGCTTGTTGTGTTTCTGGCTATGTTGGCCGGAAGCTCGGCGGCGCTGGCCTGGCACTTCCAGGATTGGCGGTATGGCCAGCAATTGGCGGAACAGGCTCGCGTGCACACCGAGACGTTGAGTCGCCTGGCGCTGGCAGCGGCAACGCAGCAACAGGCCGAGCAGGACAAGCGTCTGGCGCTTGAACAGCGTCTTTCAGCCAGTGAACAAACCCATTATCGAGCGCTTAGCGATGCCGAACGTGATCAAGGTCGCCTGCGCGATCGTCTTGCCACTGCTGATGTGCGCCTGTCAGTCCTCCTCGATGCCCATGACGCTGCCTCAACCTGTGCAGTGCCAGCCGCCTCCGGCACCGGCGGCGTGGATCATGGCGCCGCGCGAGCCCGACTTGACCCGGCGCATGCTCAACGAATTATCGCCATCACCGACGCCGGTGACCGTGGACTGATTGCGCTGGCTGCATGTCAGGAGTATGTGAAGACCATATCTGTCCGACAATGAAAGCAGTAGGTGAATTTTGATTGCACAAACGTTGATTTGCTACCGTTTGGTATTGTGTTCTAATTGATACATTCACAATGCCCTATCTCGCCCAAATGACCACATTGAAGGTGAGCGTTCCTTATTAAGAAAGGATGCTGTATGAGTCGTGTTGCGCTCGAACAAGAAAATAATAAGTTGTGGTTTTTGCAGTTTCTACGTGGCGTGGCCTGTCTACTCATTGTGTACGTGCACTGGCAGACATTTCTGATGAATCCCGGAGTGTTAAGCGGATTTATTTATCAGTCGGGAGTGCCCGCAGATTACGTTGCCCCAGCGTTGGTCGGGGTAATCGGAAATATTGTAGATCAAGTCAAGCCATTTGAGATTAGGGAAGTCTACCTTGGGCTTGCGCTGTTTTTTATGATTAGTGGGTTTGTCATTCCTGTATCGCTTGAGCGCGGAACTAAGGCTAATTATATTATTCGAAGGGTTGCGAGAATACTTCCGACGGCGGTGGCGTGTACCATCCTAACCGCAGGTGTGATAGTCGTTGGGCGATACATGGAGGGGAATACCGTTGCACCATTTTCAATTAAGACGATCATTGCGAATGCTACGTTTGTTCGCGATGTTTTAGGTCATCCATATATCGATACCGCGATATGGACGTTGGAGGTTGAGGTTCATTTTTACATAATTTGTTTTGTTCTCTCGTTTTTTTCGGGGCAAAAGAAGGCTTCCGTGATACTGGCACTGGCTCTGGCTTTTCTGCTGGTGAGCATCGCTCTTACAAAAGATATGGGTAAGTTTGAATACTATCGACAGTATATAAATCTTGTTGCGTTGAACGGGTGTTTTATTGTTCTTATGTTTGTTGGTATGGCTTTGTATAATTATCATTCGGGGAGCTGGCCTGTTGCCAAGACTGCGTTTGTGACTTTTGCGCTGTTGGTTGTGAATAATTTTACTCTTCAGTATTATTCGAATGCTACGTCCGGGATGATGTATGCAAATCATGTGTATGCGGCTCTTATATTTATAGTCTTGATGCTGCTGGGGGCGAAGCTTCCATACTCCAAGTTCATCGACAAGGTCGCAGAAATTTCTTATCCGCTTTATTTGCTGCATGGTGCGTGTGGTTATGTTCTTTTTTATATGGCCTACAAATTTTTGCACTCAACCTATGCAGCATTTGCTTTGTCTGGGTTTGCAGTTGTCGTTTTAACGATTCTTGTTCATCTGATAATTGAGCGTCCCTCAACACCGGTAGGAAAGCGTATTGCAAAAATGGTTGAAGATTTTCGTTTCCCGATAGGTATTAGGTCTCGGGATACGTGACCATATTATAATTTTCAAGTGCCGATCGGCGCCTTTTCTACGGGCAGAAGTAAAAGGGCGGAAACTACGCCATGAACCCCGCATTCAAGGCTGTAAATTGATACCGCATGCTGCCCGATTTCTTTTCGGAGCAACCCTCCCATGATGTGGAGCATGCTCAACGAATTATCGCTATCACCGACGCCAGCGACCGCGGACTTTGCCTTTGCAGGCCTGTCAGGCCTATGTCAGGGCTCTTGCTCGCTAACATTTTGATCGATCCTGAACCTTGCAAGTGCGATTCGCTCGTGTACGGTAGGCCTCATTCCGCTCGATCAGGAGAGAGCCGTGAAAGAGATCACTCATCTGGCCGATCTACTCGGCAGACGCTTGCAGCTTCTCAATGCCCACGTCACTGCCGCCGAGTCCTGCACCGGCGGCGGGATCAGCGAGGCGATCACCCGCATTCCGGGGAGTTCGGCGTGGTTCGAGGCCGGTTATGTCACCTACTCAAACCGTCAGAAAACCCAACAATTGAATGTCCCGGCCGAGTTGTTTTCAACCGTCGGGGCGGTCAGTCGCGAGGTGGTCGAGGCCATGGTCCGAGGCGCACAGGAAAAAAGCCGGGCGCGTTTTGCCGTGGCGGTCAGCGGTGTGGCGGGGCCGGATGGCGGTTCGCCGAACAAGCCCGTGGGCACGGTGTGGCTGGCCTGGGGCGTCGGTGAGCAGGTGTTCAGCGAGGTCCAGCACTTTGCCGGTAACCGCGACGAGGTCCGCCGACAAACGGTGAAGGCCGCGCTAGAGGGGCTGCTGCGGCATACCGCTGGAGAAATCTCAAATCAGGGGTAGGCGATCCTGAAACGCTGTGGAATAATACTGGCTACTTATACAGGTGTTGGCCGTCAGGCCTTATTGATTACGTGAGGACTTTAATGGACGACAACAAGAAGAAAGCCTTGGCTGCGGCCCTGGGTCAGATCGAACGTCAATTCGGCAAGGGTGCCGTAATGCGTATGGGCGATCAGGACCGTCAGGCGATCCCGGCCATTTCCACTGGCTCTCTGGGTCTGGACATCGCGCTCGGCATTGGCGGCCTGCCAAAAGGCCGTATCGTTGAAATCTACGGTCCTGAATCCTCCGGTAAAACCACCCTGACATTGTCGGTGATCGCCCAGGCTCAAAAAGCCGGCGCGACCTGCGCATTCGTCGACGCCGAACACGCTCTCGACCCTGAGTACGCCGGCAAACTGGGCGTCAACGTCGACGACCTGCTGGTTTCCCAGCCGGACACTGGCGAGCAGGCCCTGGAAATCACCGATATGCTGGTGCGTTCCAACGCCGTTGACGTGATCATCGTCGACTCCGTGGCCGCTCTGGTGCCAAAGGCTGAAATCGAAGGCGAAATGGGCGACATGCACGTGGGCCTGCAAGCCCGTCTGATGTCCCAGGCGCTGCGTAAAATCACCGGTAACATCAAGAACGCCAACTGCCTGGTGATCTTCATCAACCAGATCCGCATGAAAATCGGCGTGATGTTCGGCAGCCCGGAAACCACCACCGGTGGTAACGCGCTGAAGTTCTACGCATCGGTTCGTCTGGACATCCGTCGTACTGGCGCGGTGAAAGAAGGTGATGAAGTCGTCGGTAGTGAAACCCGCGTCAAAGTTGTGAAGAACAAGGTGGCTTCGCCGTTCCGTCAGGCCGAGTTCCAGATTCTTTACGGCAAGGGCATCTACCTCAACGGTGAGATGATCGACCTGGGTGTGCTGCACGGTTTCGTCGAGAAGTCCGGTGCCTGGTATGCCTACAACGGCACCAAGATCGGTCAGGGCAAGGCCAACTCGGCCAAGTTCCTGGCAGACAATCCGGAAATCGCCGCGACTCTCGAGAAGCAGCTGCGCGACAAGCTGCTGACCCCGGCACCGGACGTCAAGGCTTCGGCTGTCAGAGAGACCGAAGACGACCTGGCTGACGCTGATATCTGATCGATCCGATGACCGCCGTACTCGATACACTCGTCGCGGTGCGGCGAACCGCAATGGACCTGCTCGCGCGACGCGAGCACGGTCGAGTCGAGCTGACGCGTAAACTGCGTCAGCGCGGCGCCCCCCCTGAAATGATCGACACAGCACTCGACCGCTTGACGGAAGAGGGCTTGTTGTCCGAATCCCGTTACCTCGAAAGCTTCGTTTCCTACCGTGCCCGTTCCGGTTATGGCCCTTTGCGCATTCGCGAAGAGCTGAGCCAGCGTGGTCTGCAACGTACCGACATTGAGCTCGCCTTGCGCGAGAGTGGTATCGATTGGCAGGAGCAACTGGAAGACACCTGGCGGCGCAAATTTTCCGGGCATTTACCGATAGACGCCCGAGAACGTGCCAAACAGGGCAGGTTCCTGAGTTATCGGGGATATTCCATGGAAATGATCAGCCGCTTGTTCAGCGGCCGAGGGATGGACGATTGACTGAAACGGCTCGCTATTTCGATAGCGGGCCGTTTTTTTGCATCACGTTACCTTGGACGGTTCCCGTGTGCGTTGCTGCGCCTGGGGTCTGGACTGGACCCAGTTTTCCGGCAGGTTGATGTAATCCACCAATTCCCGCAGACGGCCATGATCACGAGCGTTGAAGGTAAAGGACAAGCGCGCCAGATGGCTGAACTGCGCTTCGTCGTGCTCCTCGCCACTGTAGGAATGCTGATGGAAATGATCGCTCAGGCACAGGTCGGCGAATGCCTCCTGCATGTGTTCAAGCGCTCGGTCGCTGAGCTTATGGTTCATGCGAATCACGAACTGATGCTTGAGCCAGCGGCTGGAGTGGAAGTTGCTGTAGAACTGGTTGATCTGCTCCACAGCCTCTTCGACGCTGTAGACCAGGCTCAACAGCTTCATGTCGGTCGGCAGGATGTAGCGATTTTCCTCCAGTTGATGGTGAATGAAGTCCAGCGCGCCTTGCCAGAACGTGCCGCCTGGTGCATCCAGTAACACCACGGGCACCAGCGGGCTTTTGCCGGTCTGGATCAGGGTCAGCACCTCCAGTGCTTCATCCAGAGTACCGAAACCGCCTGGGCACAGGACCAGCGCATCGGCTTCCTTGACGAAGAACAACTTGCGGGTAAAGAAAAAGTGGAAGGGCAGCAGGTTGGCGGTGCCATTGACCGTGGGATTGGCATGTTGCTCGAAGGGCAGGGTGATATTGAATCCCAGGCTGTGTTCCAGGCCGGCGCCTTCATGGGCCGCCGCCATGATGCCGCCACCGGCGCCGGTGATGACCATCATGTCCGAGCGCGCCAGGGCGGCACCCAGTTCTCGGGCCTGAGCATACAGCGGGTGTTCTATCGGCGTGCGGGCCGAGCCGAAAACGGTAACTTTACGCCGTCCCTTGAACTGCTCCAGCACACGGAAAGCGTGCTCGAGTTCACGCAGGGTTTGCAGGGTGATCTTGGCATTCCAGCGGTTGTGATCTTCCTGAGCCATGCGCAGCACGGTCAGGATCATGTCGCGGTAAATCGGGATGTTGGGGCTGTTGGGTGAAACCAGGTTGAGTTGTTCTTCGACCTTGCTGGTGAGGTCGTGGCCGCTTTCTTGAAAATGACGGCTCAGTAGGTCATTCGGTTGGTAAGGCATTCAACTTCTCCTTCTGCACAGAACCCTCGGCCCGACAAAACAATCGTCGGCGCCGCGACACCCCTTGTGTCGCTGTCTGCCCAAGCCCATGCCTGGGCGCTCTACCTGACTCGGTTGCAATCAAGTCATCCATACGGGCTCTGCTTATCCCTTGAATGAAAGAAACGTTCGCACAATAAGACACCGTAATGGGCAGCCCCTTTTCTGCCCTCGAAAAATCAACGTGAACACATTGAATTTAGACCCTCGCAACGATTTTCGCTGGCTTGATCATTGCGCCGCAAAGTCTTTCCTGGCAACCGCTTATTGACGATTTGCAAGGTGCTTTCACCGCTCGTCTGAACGCAAGCCGCATGTCTCGCGCTCTGATTTACTAAGTTACAGGCGTGACACGACAACTTTGCGTCAACGGCAGGACGCAACATTCAAGCAATTCAGGGATTTATCGCGTGATCAACGGCGATCAATGCATGCAGGGAGGCGGGAAACCATGCCCAGAGTGACTCTGGAGATCGATGCGCAACTGTATCGATTGCTGAAAGCATCGGCCGAGACCCATCATTTGAGTCTCGAAGAAGAGTGCTGCCGACGTCTGGAGGGTGGGGAGCGACGTTCGCGTTACTTGCAGGCGCTGTTGGCAGAGCTGCGCGCCGAGGATGAACAGCGGCGCGCCAATGCCAGGTAATTATTTCTTCTTCGCGGGAGTCTCTTTCGGGCAGTCCGAGTCCTGGAAGCTTGCGGAGCCGACCGGACGGTTGGTCTTCACCTCGGTGAAGTCGTAACGCATGATCGCGCCCTTGGCCATCAGCTTGCGGAACCCTGGGTTTCTGCATACGGAGGCGCCAAGCTGGAAGTACACAGCTTTGGGATCGGCGCGCATTTTTTCGGCGTGGCTGCTTTGCACGCTCAAGTGGTTGATCAGCACTTTTCCTTCGGCGGTGTAGCCCTGATCAAGAATGTCTTCGTTGATCGCCCGTGGAGTGCCAACGCTGCTTTGTACGGCGACGTTTCGCAGCTCTCTGTTGAGATTCTGCTCACTCAAGGATGCAGCCTGAGCGCTAAAGGACGACGCCAGCAAAATGGCAGCGGTGGGAACGATAAGGCGCAGCATGAAACTCTCCTGGTTCAGTGACTGGTGGTTCGACCAGGCACATGACTGTGCGTTCAGTGGCGGCGAATTATAGGGGAGGAGGTCTGAGCGGTACAGGCTTGCACCGGCTGCTCTGATAAACTGCCGCGACTTTTTGCCCTTGCGAGTGTTTTTCGTGTCGATTTTCCATCCACTACGGTGCTGCCTGCGATGAACCCTGTCACCCCGCGCTTTGCCGCAAACGCCGTCGCCCGCTTGCGCGATCAGCGAGAGGAGGAGGGCATCAAGCCGATTCAGGCCCGTGGCTGGAGGGCGCCGCGATGCCGTAATTGCCGCGTGATTGAAAGTCATTGCCTGTGTGCCTGGCGCCCATTGGTCGAGGCCCGCTCGGGCGTGTGCCTGATCATGACCAACAAAGAAGTGTTCAAGCCAAGTAACACCGGTTGGCTGATCGCTGATGTGGTGCGTGACAATCATGCATTCATCTGGTCGCGTACCGAGATTGATGAGCAACTGCTGGCGCTGTTGGCCGATCCGCAATGGCAACCGTACCTGGTGTTTCCGGGCGAATACGTCGAACCCGAGCGAGTTACCCACAGTGTCGCGGTCGATAGCACCAAGCGCCCGCTGTTCATTCTGCTGGACGCCACCTGGACCGAAGCCCGGAAGATCTTTCGCAAGAGCCCGTATTTTGATCGCTTGCCGATCTTGAGCCTGCTGCCCGAAAAACTGTCACGTTATCGACTGCGCCGTTCCACCCGTAGCGAACATTTATGCACCGCTGAAGTGGCTGCACTGTGTCTCGATCTGGCCGGTGATACCGAGGCTGCGTCAGCGCTGGACGCTTATTTCGACGTGTTCAGTCAGCATTATCTGGACGCGAAAAACCAGCTGGACATGAACCTCGCCACACCGGCCCACGCCGAGCTGATGCCGTTTGTTCATAACGACGTCCCCGCCATGTTCTGATTGTCGCCCATACTGCAAAGAACTGTACCGGTTATGTATCTTGACCACCCCGGTTTCGCTGGGCATGCTTGGCGCCGATTGGGGCGCGGCCATCGTTTGATACGCCGTATTTTTACGTGAATAGCCATGTGATTGGCGTTGAACGTGCCCTGTTGGTGCATCTGCGTGGCTGCACCTGGAGTTGTTTGAAAAACAGGATCATTTGAAAAATGGCCACATACGAAATCCTGATTGCCGATGACCACCCTCTTTTTCGTAGTGCCTTGCATCAAGCATTGACCCTGGGCCTGGGCCCGGATGTCCGGCTGGTGGAAGTGGCGAGCATTGCCGAGCTGGAAAGCCGTCTGACCGAAAAGGCCGATTGGGACCTGGTGTTGCTGGACCTGAACATGCCAGGGGCCTACGGTTTTTCCGGGCTGGTGCTGTTGCGTGGTCAGTACCCGCAGATTCCGGTGGTGATGGTGTCGGCGCAGGAAGAAGCGTCGATCATGGTGAAATCCCGTGAGTTCGGCGCCAGCGGTTTCATTCCCAAGTCCAGTGACTTGAGTGTTATTCAAAAAGCCGTGCGCGCGGTGCTCGATGGTGACGTTTTCTGGCCGCCCCAGGCCTTCGAAGCTGTCAGTGTTTCCGACGAAGCCAAGGCGGCCAGCGAAGGCCTTGCCAGCCTGACGCCCCAGCAGTTCCGGGTGTTGACCATGGTCTGTGAGGGTTTGCTGAACAAGCAGATTGCTTACGAATTGAGCGTGTCCGAAGCGACGATCAAGGCCCACGTCACTGCGATTTTCCGTAAGCTGAATGTACGGACCCGGACTCAGGCGGCGCTGCTCTTGCAACAACTTGAGTCAATTTCGAGCCACTAAGGTGTTATGTATTCACGCTTTTTTGACTTTGCTTAATCTAGCTTTCCCACTCCTTTTTGGTCAGTTGCTTACTCTATGTCACCTTTCAAAGGCCAGACCGGCCTAAAACGCATCCTCAACGCCTCCGGCTATTCCTTTGACGGCCTGCGCGCGGCCTTCACTGGCGAGGCGGCCTTCCGGCAACTGGTGTTGCTCAATGCCATCCTGATTCCGCTGTCGTTCTTCCTGAATGTCAGCCGTGTCGAGCAGGCGCTGCTGATTGCAGTCTGCCTGTTGGCGCTGATCGTCGAATTGCTCAACTCGGCGGTCGAAGCGGCCATCGACCGCATTTCCCTGGAGCGGCACCCTCTGTCCAAGAACGCCAAGGACATGGGCAGTGCTGCTCAACTCGTGGCATTGAGCATGATCGCACTGGTGTGGGCGGTGATCCTGCTTTAAGCGATGGCAGGCAGAACGATCTCGTCGCTGCGCTGAACCCCGGCGGTGAAGGCGCGGCACAGTTCGAGGAACTCGCGCATCGCCGATGTCTGATATTTCTGTTTGTGCCAGATGAAATAGAACTGCCGCGCCAGGTCCAGATCCGGTGTTTCTACCGGCACCAGGCTGCCACGACGGAACGCGTCGCGCAGCGCCAGGCGCGAAATGCAGCCAATCCCCAACCCTGACTCCACCGCGCGCTTGATCGCTTCGGTGTGTTCCAGTTCCAGGCGAATGTTCAGCGCGCTGCGGTGGTGACGCATGGCCTGGTCAAAGGTCAGCCGCGTGCCCGAGCCTTGTTCTCGGAGAATCCACGCCTCATGACTCAGCTCCTCCATGGTGGCAATACCGCGTTGAGCCAGCGGATGTTGGGGCGCGCAGAACACCACCAGTTCATCTTCGACCCAGCTCTGTACTTCGATGTCCGGATGGCTGCAGTCGCCTTCGATTAGACCCAGATCAATTTCATAGTGAGCCACTTGTTGCACGATGTTGGCAGTGTTCTGCACATGCAGCTTCACCTGGCTTTCCGGATGACGCTGCATGAAGCTGCCGATCAGCAGGGTGGCCAGGTAATTGCCGATGGTCAGCGTCGCGCCGACCGCCAGGGAGCCGAAACCGGACTTGCCGTTGAGCAAGTCTTCGATTTCCTTGGCCTGATCGAGCAGGGCCACCGCTTGCGGCAACAGCTGTTTGCCGAGGGCGTTGAGGCTCAGCCGTTTGCCGGCGCGATCGAACAGCTGACAGCTGCACTGGCGCTCCAGCTCGGTGATCGAGGTGCTCGCCGCCGATTGCGAGAGGTTGAGCAGGCCCGCAGCACGGGATACGCTTTCCTGCTGGGCGACGGCGACGAATACTTGAAGTTGACGGAGAGTAAATCGCATATCGATATAACCGATAACCCTTATCTTAATAATCCATTTAACAGATATTGTCGCTGCCATTAGAATGCGATGCAATTGTGCACATCATTGGCGCAGGCAAAATCTCCAGGAGTCCCACGTACATGAGCAACATGAACCACGAGCGTGTCCTCAGTGTTCATCACTGGAACGACACTCTGTTCAGCTTCAAGTGCACCCGCGATCCGGGCCTGCGCTTCGAGAACGGTCAGTTCGTGATGATCGGCCTGCAACAGCCCAACGGCCGGCCGCTCATGCGCGCTTACTCGATTGCCAGCCCGAACTGGGAAGAGCATCTCGAGTTCTTCAGCATCAAAGTGCCTGATGGCCCGCTGACTTCCCAGTTGCAGCATCTGAAGGAAGGCGACGAGATCATCATCAGCAAGAAGCCTACTGGCACCCTGGTGCTGGATGACTTGAAGCCTGGCAAGCATTTGTACCTGCTCAGCACCGGTACCGGTCTGGCGCCGTTCATGAGCGTCATCCAGGACCCGGAAACCTACGAGCGTTTCGAAAAGGTGATCCTGTGCCACGGCGTGCGTTACGTCAACGAAGTCGCTTACCGCGAATTCATCACCGAGCACCTGCCGCAGAACGAGTTCTTCGGTGAGGCCCTGCGTGACAAGTTGATCTACTACCCGACCGTGACCCGCGAGCCGTTCGAAAACGAAGGCCGCCTGACCGACCTGATGCGCAGCGGCAAGCTGTTCAGCGACATCGGCCTGCCGCCGATCAACCCGCAGGACGACCGCGCCATGCTGTGCGGCAGCCCGAGCATGCTCGACGAGACCAGCGAAGTGTTGAACAGCTTCGGCCTGACTGTTTCGCCGCGGATGCGCGAGCCGGGTGATTACCTGATCGAGCGTGCGTTCGTCGAGAAGTAAGAACACCGCATCACTGAAAAGCCCCCGTTGCCTGTGCAGGCAATGGGGGCTTTTTTATGCCGGACGCAATCGCCTACGCGTTGGAGGCGGGGATGACTTCCAGGACACGGATAACCCCGGCTTCGGGGTAATGCCAGCGTACATCCAGGTCCCAGAACTGCGCGCCGTATTCGCGCTCAGGCGTAGGAACCTGGTACGCCGGGCGTGGGTCTTGTGCCAGGCATTGCTCGATCAACTCGACCAGGGGCTCGCCAAGCCGCTGAGCGTGGCCGTGGGCCTGTTGCAGGGCTGAGTCCGTCCACTGCACGGGAATCAGCAGCGGGGGGGCGCTGGCGATGTCGTTGGACGCCGTGTCGATGATGTCGGCGTAGGGCACGTAAGGTTTGATGTCGAGAACTGGCGTGCCGTCCAGCAAGTCGATGCCGGAGATCCACAGTCGATTGGCTTCGACCTTGTCCAGTTTGACCACCGACTGGCCGATGCCGTTAGGACGATGCGTCGCGCGGGTGGCGAACACGCCCATGGATTTGTTACCGCCCAGACGCGGTGGGCGGACTTTGAGGCGTGGCTTTTCTTCCAGCGCTTGATGGAACAGGAACAGCAGCCACACATGGCTGACCTGCTCCAGCCCCTGCACCGCATCACCCTGATCGAACGGCGCCACCAGCTCCAGTACGCCCCGAGCGGCCGGGGCCAGTTGCGGTTGACGCGGAATGGCGAACTTCTCCTTGAAACAGGAGCGTACGAAGCCGATGGGGGAAACGCTGTAGGTCATGGTCTGGGGTCGAGGCGCGAATATGGGCGGGCATGATAACCCGAGCGGCCTCGAGATCGGTGTTGCCTATCAGTCCGTCATCGCGGGCAAGCCACGCTCCCACAGGGTTCTCGAGTGAACGCAAATGTTGTGTACGGCATAAAACCTGTGGGAGCGTGGCTTGCCCGCGATAGCTGCGCCGCCGATCTAAAGACTAAACCCGCCATCCAAAGGAATGACATTCCCGGTCATATACGCCCCGGCCGTACTCGCCAGGCTAATCGCCAGCGCCGCCATTTCTTCCTCCCGGCCCCAGCGCTTCATCGGAATCAACGCCGTGTCCTCGGCCAACGCCTGCTCATCATTGCCGATATGCTGAGTCATCTTGCTCGGGAAACGTCCCGGCGCAATCACGTTGACGTTGATGTGCTGGCTCACCAGCTCTCGCGCCAGAATCCGCGAAAGTTGGTGCAGGGCGGCTTTGCTCGGGCCGTAGGCATACGCCTGTTCACCGAAGGACGAAATCCCGGCCACCGAGCCAATGTTGATGATCCGTGCCGGATTCGCCGCCGAACCGGCCTTGCGCAGCAGCGGCAGAAATTGCTGGATGCAGTTGAACACCGAGGTCACGTTGAGCTGCATGACTTTTTCCCAGCCCTTGACCGGGTAACTCTCCAGCGGCGCACCCCAGGTGGTACCGGCATTGTTCACCAGAATATCCAGTTGACCAATTTGTTCGCTCAATTGCGCAGCCAGTTGTTGAATGCCTTCTTCATGAGCCAGGTTGGCGGCCACGGCGTGGCAAACCCCGAAGGCACTCAGCTCAGCGGCGGTTTGCTGGCAGGCTTCGGCATCCCGGGCGCACACGTACACGGTGGCGCCGGCCTCGACATAAGCCTTGGCGATCATTTTGCCGATACCGCGGGTGCCGCCGGTCACCAGAGCGGTGCGGCCTTGCAGAGAGAAGTAGGGATGCATGGCGAGTCCTGAGAGCTGAGGGTCAATACACCCTAGTCTTCAGCCGCCGGAAGCGGAGCCACTATTTTTGCGCGGAATGGGGGGCTATACAGCCCTGCAGGAGCTGTGTAGGAGCTGTCGAGTGAAACGAGGCTGCGATCTTTTCTTCCAAGCGAAAGATCAAAAGATCGCAGCCTCGTTGCTCTCGACAGCTCCTACAAAGTAAATCCGTCTCGCACGTTACTGCGGGCGCACGCGCAGGGTCAGGCCCTTGAGGAAGTTGCGCAGCAATTGATCGCCGCACGGGCGGTAGTTGGTGTGGCCGAATTTGCGGAACAGCGCGCTCAGCTCAGGCTTGGACACCGGGAACTCGGCGGCCTTGAGGATGGCGTGCATGTCGTCCTCCTTCAGTTCGAAGGCGACGCGCAATTTCTTCAGGATGATGTTGTTGGTCACCGGCACTTCGATCGGCTGCGGCGGACGGCTTTCGTCCTTGCCACGCTTGAAGATCACCAGGCCGTCGAGGAAATGCGCCATGACTTCGTCCGGGCACCGTACGAAACCTTCCTCGTCTTCTTCTTTCTTGTCGAGGTACGTCACCAGGTCTTCCAGCGTGACGTCCATGCCGCCGAGCTTGATGATCTCGATGACTTTCTTGTCGCTGATGTCGAGTATGTAGCGCACGCTGCGCAGTACGTCGTTATGAATCATGTGTGCAGTCCTGATATTTCGCTGTGGGCGCCGCATGAAGCTGCGGCGCCGAAATGTATGGCGGCGGGAAAAGCCTTAGAACTTCTCTTTGCCGGACAGGTAGCGCCATTGCCCCAAGGGCACTTTGCCGATGGATACGCCGCCGATGCGGATGCGGCGGATGGCGACGACCTTGAGGCCGACGGCCTGGCAGAACAGGGCGATCACGCCCGGTTGTGGGTTCTTCATGGCAAAGCGCAGGCGGTTTTCGTTCTGCCAGCTGGCCTTGACCGGCGGCAGTTCCTTGCCCTTGTACGTCAGGCCGTGGTTCAGGCGGTTGAGGCCGTGAGCCACCATGTCGCCTTCGACCTCGACCACATATTCCTGCTCGATCTTGCTGGCATCGGCGGTGAGTTTGCGCAGAATCTTCCAGTCCTGGGTGAACACCAGCAGACCGCTGGCGTTGGCCTGCAGGTCGGCGCTGGCGGTCAGGCGCAGGAAGTGGCCCTTGAGCGGACGTTTGCCGTAGCGGTGTTCTTCGCTCAGGGTCGCGGCACTGAGGGTCGCCATGGCGCTGTCCGCGTCCATGCCTGCCGGAACGTTCATCAGGATGGTCACCGGCTCCGGCGCAGTGGCCTTGGCCTCTGGGTCGAGCTCGACTTTCTGGGTGTCGACCTTGAACTGCGGCTCGTCGATGACTTCACCGTCGACGGTGACCCAGCCGCCCTCGATGAACAGCTCAGCCTCCCGACGGGAGCAGCCGACGAGTTCGATGAGGCGTTTGGAGAGACGAATCGGGTCAGTCATGACAGGGCCGTAACAAAAAAGGGGTGGGCATTGTACCTGCCTGGCGCCGGTTAATCGCGGGTCCATTTGCCTCATGTGTTTTTAATGCGTTGTGTCAGCCATGCTGTGAACGTTGCTGGCGCAAACGCATGTGCAGCAACGGATAGGGCTGGCCCATGCCGTCATGCTCCGAACGACCAATCACCTCGAAGCCCTGCTTGAAGTAAAAACCCAGGGCCTGTGGGTTCTGCTCGTTGACGTCCAGCTCATCGGCGTTCAGGTGTTCCAGGGCATAGCGCAGTAATTGCTTGCCCAGGCCTTGGCCACGGTGATCCGGATCGATGAACAGCATTTCGATCTTGCCCGCCGCCACGCCGGCGAACCCGGTGATGCGCTGGCGCGAGTCTTTGGTGCAGATCAGCATGACGGCGTCGAGGTAGCGGGTCAGCACCAGGTTCTTCAGCAGTTCGATGTAGCTGTCGGGCAGAAAGTCATGGGTAGCGCGCACCGAGGCTTCCCACACGCGGGTGAGTTCTTCGTAGTCGCTCTGTTTCGGTGTGTAAATGACCGAATGTTGGCGCATGGCCGCTTGCTCCTTCTGTTAAGAGCCGTTCCCGTAAGGCTGCGAGTTTTTTCTCCCACAAAACGATAGACGTAAAAAAGCCCCGCATCTCGTCAAGAGAGCAGGGCTTTTCGTATTTTTTGCGTTTAGATCTGTTCAGCCCACAGGTCGTATTCGTCGGCGTCAGTCACTTTGCACCAGACCTTGTCGCCCGGCTTCAGGTTGCTGCCATTGTCGATGAACACGTTGCCGTCGATTTCCGGGGCATCGAAGAAGCAGCGGCCAACCGCGCCTTGCTCGTCGACTTCGTCCACCAGCACTTCGATCTCACGGCCGATGCGCATTTGCAGGCGTGCCGAGCTGATGGCCTGCTGGTGCGCCATGAAGCGATCCCAACGGTCTTGCTTGATGTCGTCCGGAACGATTTCCAGGTCCAGATCGTTGGCCGGTGCGCCTTCGACCGGCGAGTACTGGAAGCAGCCGACGCGGTCCAGCTGGGCTTCGGTCAGCCAGTTCAGCAGGTACTGGAAGTCTTCTTCGGTTTCGCCGGGGAAGCCGACGATGAAGGTCGAACGGATGATCAGGTCCGGGCAGATCTCGCGCCAGTTCTTGATCCGCGCCAGGGTCTTGTCTTCGAAGGCCGGGCGTTTCATGGCTTTGAGGACTTTCGGGCTGGCGTGCTGGAACGGAATGTCCAGGTACGGCAGGATTTTCCCGGCGGCCATCAGCGGGATCAGCTCATCGACGTGCGGGTATGGGTAAACGTAGTGCAGACGAACCCACACACCGAGGGTGCTCAGGGCTTCGCAGAGTTCGGTCATGCGGGTTTTCACCGGCGCGCCGTTCCAGAAACCGGTGCGGTATTTCACGTCGACGCCGTAGGCGCTGGTGTCCTGGGAAATCACCAGCAGCTCTTTGACGCCGGACTTGACCAGGCGCTGGGCCTCGTCGAGCACGTCACCGACTGGGCGGCTGACCAGTTTGCCGCGCATCGACGGGATGATGCAGAAGCTGCAGCTGTGGTTGCAGCCTTCGGAAATCTTCAGGTAGGCGTAATGACGCGGGGTCAGTTTGATCCCTTGCGGCGGCACCAGGTCGATCAGCGGGTTGTGATCCTGACGCGGCGGCACGACGTCATGCACGGCGTTGACCACTTGCTCGTACTGCTGCGGACCGGTCACGGCCAGCACACTCGGGTGTACGTTACGGATATTGCCTTCTTCCACGCCCATGCAGCCGGTCACGATGACCTTGCCGTTTTCCTTGATGGCTTCGCCGATCACTTCCAGAGACTCAGCCTTGGCCGAGTCGATGAAGCCGCAGGTGTTAACCACTACGACGTCGGCGTCCTGATAAGTGGACACTACGTCATAGCCTTCCATGCGCAGCTGGGTAAGGATGCGCTCGGAGTCGACCAGTGCTTTCGGGCAACCCAGGGATACGAAGCCAACCTTTGGATTGGCCGGCGCAGGAGTGGTGGACATGTCTAACCTCGGTATTTGTGACGCCTCCAGCCGATGACGGCAAGGCGACAGACGGGCGCTATGTTGCACCCTCTGGTCAAAAAGTGCGCAATTCTAACGATGGGCGGCGCACTTGACCAGCTTTATGCAGGGAAATACGACGAGTGCTGCGCTATGCTTCGCGCCGTTACGCTTGACCGATTTTTTACAGTCAATAAAACGTCTGTAACAACAAGTAAAACAGTGCATGCTGCACGACAAAAGCATAGTGCTTCTTCGAAGAAGCCCGGGTCTGAGTAGTAGGAGTGATGGATGGGGCAGGCAAGTAGTCAGGCGATAGCCGGTGGGCATTCGGCGGCGAAGCCGATCAGCATGCTGGTCGCGGCGGTCGGAGTGGTTTATGGCGACATCGGCACGAGCCCGTTGTACACCCTCAAAGAAGTGTTTTCCGGAGGCTATGGCGTGCCCGTCAACCATGACGGCGTGCTGGGCATTCTGGCGCTGATCTTCTGGTCGCTGATCTGGGTCGTCTCGATCAAATACATGATGTTCGTACTGCGCGCCGACAACCAGGGCGAAGGCGGGATCATGGCCTTGACCGCGCTGGCGCGACGAGCAGCGGGAGGGCATGCAAAATTGCGCACGCTGCTGGTGGTCTGCGGGCTGATCGGCGCGGCGCTGTTCTACGGCGACAGCATGATCACCCCGGCGATTTCCGTGCTTTCGGCGATTGAAGGGCTGGGGCTGGCCTTCGAAGGTATCGACCATTGGGTGGTGCCGCTGTCGCTCGTGGTGCTGGTGGCGCTGTTCTTGATTCAGAGCCACGGTACAGCGCGGATCGGCATTCTGTTCGGGCCGATCATGGTCACCTGGTTTCTGGTGCTCGGCGCGTTGGGCATGTATGGCATCAGCCAGCATCCAGAAGTGTTGCAAGCGATAAACCCGGTGTGGGGCGTACGCTTCTTCATGGATCACCCAGGCATGGGCGTCACGATTCTTGGTGCCGTGGTGCTGGCGTTGACCGGTGCCGAGGCGCTGTACGCCGACATGGGCCACTTCGGTCGCAAGCCGATCGCTCGGGCCTGGTTCATCCTTGTGCTGCCCGCGCTGGTGCTGAACTACTTCGGCCAGGGCGCCTTGCTGCTCGGTGATCCGGAAGCCGCCCGCAACCCGTTCTATCTGCTGGCACCAAGCTGGGCGCTGATTCCATTGGTGGGGTTGTCGACCATGGCCACGGTGATTGCCTCGCAAGCGGTGATCTCTGGCGCATTCTCCCTGACTCGTCAGGCGATCCAGCTTGGCTACATTCCGCGCATGCACATTCAGCACACCTCCAGTGCCGAACAAGGGCAGATTTATATCGGCGCGGTGAACTGGTCGCTGATGGTCGGCGTGATCCTGCTGGTAATTGGCTTCGAGTCCTCCGGCGCCCTGGCCTCGGCCTACGGCGTGGCAGTGACCGGGACCATGCTGATGACCACGATTCTGGTGTCGGCGGTGATGCTGCTGCTGTGGAAATGGCCACCGGTTCTCGCAGTTCCGGTGTTGCTGGGCTTTTTGTTGGTAGACGGTCTGTACTTCGCCGCCAACGTGCCAAAAATCGTTCAGGGTGGTGCATTCCCGGTGATCGCCGGTATCGCACTGTTCGTCCTGATGACTACCTGGAAACGCGGCAAGCAACTGCTGGTCGATCGCCTGGACGAAGGCGGGCTGCCGCTGCCGATCTTCATCAGCAGTATCCGTGTGCAACCGCCACATCGGGTCCAGGGCACCGCTGTGTTCCTTACCGCTCGCCCGGATGCCGTGCCCCACGCGCTGTTGCACAATCTGCTGCATAACCAGGTGCTGCACGAGCAAGTGGTGTTGCTGACAGTGGTGTACGAAGACATCCCGCGCGTCCCGCCGCAACGACGTTTCGAGGTCGAC
This sequence comes from Pseudomonas sp. Pseusp11, assembly GCF_047304405.1. Lineage (NCBI taxonomy): Bacteria > Pseudomonadati > Pseudomonadota > Gammaproteobacteria > Pseudomonadales > Pseudomonadaceae > Pseudomonas > Pseudomonas sp. Pseusp11. The sequence continues at coordinate 6,071 of NZ_JBGLZF010000025.1, read as the reverse complement.
TCTTACGGCGAAGGCTTCTTCAGGGTCATCCTGCACTTCGGTTTCACCGACGAGCCGGATGTGCCGCAAGCGCTAAAACTGTGTCATCTCGATGACTTGGACTTCAGCCCAATGCGCACCACGTACTTCCTCAGCCGCGAGACAGTTATCGCCTCCAAGCTCGAAGGCATGGCCCGCTGGCGCGAGGCGTTGTTCGCCTTCATGCTGAAAAACGCCAATGGCAACCTGCGTTTCTTCAATCTGCCGCTGAACCGGGTGATTGAACTAGGTACCCAGGTCGAGATGTAAGCCCCCATGAAAAAGCCCCCGTTGCCATGAAGGTAGCGGGGGCTTTTTTGTGTCTGTGCCTTTACTTGCTTTCAGGCAACTCTTCTTCAGATTCGGTCTTTGTTCGGGCGGGTCGCGGTGTTAGCACCTTCACCACATCATCAATCACCGCCTTACTCATCGCCGTCAGGTAATGCGCGGCCCAGGCGTGGCGGTCGGTGTCTTTTGCGTAGGCGGCATCCTCGGTAAATGATTTGACGAGGAACAGCAGGTCGGAGGCTTGTGACAAGGCATCAACGATGGGGACGCCGGCGCGGACGTTGAATAGCGCCTGATCCGAGCAGTAGATGAGAGGGGTGAAGCCGAGGGTTTTTAATCCTGAAATCGCGCTTGAATCTGTTTTGTTCATGTCTAACTCCTTAACCCGAGGGAGCAGCGGCCACGTTCGTTTCCAAGCGAATGGGTGGCAGCTGTACGTAGGTTGGAAAACCGGGAGCTAAGGAACCGGCACGCCCGAAGGCGTCCCACGCACAGCCGCCATAACAGGATCGCAGCTGTAAAAACCGCTGCCGTACTGATGGGGGGCGCTGTTGCACTTAACTCGACGGGTTTCCAAGCCCGATCGCTGAATGGTCAGCGACGTCCGGAGAGTATCCCTTCGAAGAAAAACGCAACAAGGCGGCAAAGTGCCCAAAAAGCGAGATTCGGAGTTTGCCTACAAGGTCTGCGGGCGTCATCCGATATTTGCGACACCTTGAGTAAACGAAACTAAACGTGACGAGCGATTTTACAAGTCACTGAATTTTTGCGTTGTTGCGGCAGACGAATGAAACGGAGTTGTCACTACCCTCCAGCTGTTCGCGAATTAGCAGATGATTCGTAGGGTTTCCCAGTTAAACCTGATAAATCGAAAGGGCTTGACGGTTCGATATTTTCAATGAGGCAAGTGTCCACGTTTTATGGAATGTGGACACTCGGGGTTTCTAGCTTCATGAAGAGTCAAGACATTTTGCTTTTGTTCAAGATGGCCAGCCTGCACGCCCAGGAAGAAAATCTTTCTGGACAGATGGAATCTGAGTCGAATTCGAACATGGTTGAGGAATTGTTGAAGCCCCGGCTGATAAATCGAATGACGGCTGGTGGCGCTTCATGTTTGTACATGTAAAAAAGCCCCCGCAACCTTAAGGTTACGGGGGCTTTTTGTGTTCGGCTGCTCAGATCACTCCTGAGCCGCCGTCTCCTTCGTTTGACGCTTCACGATCGCATCCACCAACCGCTGTGCCAACGCCGGGTAGTTCTCGTCGAAGTGATGGCCGCCAGGCAGTTTCATCGCTTCGCCCACGGCGGTCTTGTCGGTGCAGCCGCTCTCGTCGACTTCTTCCTCACCGTAGATGCACACCACTTTCGCTGGCGGCAGCTTGGCCATTTCCGGGCCGGTGGCGGCTTCTTTGCCGGCGTTGCCGAGCCAGCCTTCGACTTCGATCTCGAAGCTGCCGGTGCGGGCGAAGGCCAGCAGGATGATTGCGTCGACCCGCTGTTGTTCCGCTTCCGGCAGGCGGTTATAGATGGCGGGCAGTACGTCGGCGCCGAACGAGTAGCCGGTCAGGATGAAGCGCTTGGTGCCCCATTTCTGCCGGTAGTGCTGCATCAGTTCGGTCAGGTCCAGGGCGCTTTGTTCCGGGCTCTTGTGCTGCCAGTAGTAGCGCAGGGTATCGATGCCGACCACTGGGTAGCCGATCTTGGCCATCTCGCCGGCCACGTCGCGGTCCAGGTCGCGCCAGCCGCCGTCGCCGGAGAGGAACAGGGTGACGGTGTCCTTGGCCTGGCCGGCCGGCACTTCGACCACCGGAATCTGCAGGCCGCCAGCGGCTTTATCGCCACCGACGAGGGTTTTGCGCAGTTCGTTGTTCAGCACTTGCGGCAGGTTGATGTCGTAGTCGCTGATGCTGGTTTCGGCGTTGGGCTGGTCACGCACGAAGCCGGCGCTGGTGTCGTCCGGGTTGTCGTTCCAGGCCACCAGCCAGTGACCGTGGGCAGCACTTTTTGGCAACAGGTGGGTGCAGCCGGGTTTTTCCAGGGCCAGGTCAACCGAAATGGCCTGGGCCTTGTCGTCCTTCTGCTCGGACAGCCAGCGCCACGCCAGCACTGCGCCAGGGCCGATACCGCTGACCAGGGTTGCCGGGCCTTTGAGTTCTCTGAGGCCTGCTTGCAGGGCACGACTTTGCTGGATGCAGTCCTTGGGCAGGATCACCTGGACGATCTGCGCCGAGCCGCTGCGGCTCAGGGTCATCAATTGTTTATCGCTGAGCTTCTGCTCTTCATTGACCGCCACCAGCACCTGCGCGCGCGGCGTGGTGCCGGGGATGACGCGGGTCATCACGGCGCCATCGGCCGGCGTCAGCAGTTCGAGGGTCGGTTCTGGCGCCGGGCGTTTGAGGTACCAGTAACCGCCACCGACAATCAGGGCCAGCACTACCAGTGTGGCCAGTACGTACCGCAGGGAGCGTTGAATCATCAGCGTTTCACCAATCCAGTCAAGCCGCCCGCAATCAGGGCGGCAGTGTCGGCCAGGGCCACCAGCGGATCGAGTCCGGCGGGCACGGCCATATAACGGGGTTCCCAGTCAGGCTGGAACTTGTCTTTGAAGCGGCGCAAACCTTGGAAGTTATACAGCTGCTCACCACGGCGGAACACCATCGAGCCCAAGCGCTGGGTCAGTGGTGCGCCGCGCCGGGGTTGCAACCCCGACAATGGCACCATGCCCAGGCTGAAGCGCGCGTATCCATGATTTTTATAATGTTGAATCAGGCCGACCATCATGAATTCCATGGTCAGCTTAGGGGCGTCGGGGTGCGCGCGCATCAGGTCGAGGCTGGCCAGTTCATGGCCGTAGGTCTCGAGCAGGTTGGCGAACGCCACCGGGCGCCCTTCGAAACGAATCACCGCGACACGGAAGTGCTTGAGGTAGTCATCGCTGAAACGCCCGAGCGAGAAGCCTTTCTCGCGCACATTCTTGCCGGTCAGCCAGGCATCGGAAATCACCTTGAGCTCGTCCATCGGCGCTTGCCCCGGCTCATGGATCTCCAGCGACAGCCCGTCACGGGTGCCACGGTTCCAGGTGTAGCGCAGGTCCTTCATCTCTTTGCCTTTGGCTTCGAGATCGAAACGCTTGAGATCGACCCGGGCTTCTTCGCCGAGCTTGATCGCGGTCAGGCCGATGTCCATGTAGTACGGCAGGTTCTCGGCACGCACTTGATAAAACACAGGGCGAGCGTGATGGATATCGCACAGGTCACGGAACTGCCAGATCATTTCCGCCCGTTGCTGGGTCGGGCCGATCGGGTCATACAGCGCTACCAGGCTGCGGCCACGGCGGGCGTACATCAGGAACGCCTCATCGTTGGGGTGAAACAGCAGCGCTTTGTCACCGGTCAGGGCCAAGCCGCCATCCGGTTGGGAGGAGGCCATGAGGATATTAGCCGCGCGCTCCAGCTCATCGGAGGTTGGCAGGTGGATTATCGGACGCGCGGTGCGCAGTAGCCACGTCAGGGACACCACCACCAGCAGCACAGCGGCACCCAGCAACGAACGCAAACCTCGCGGGGCATCGGCGTCGAGGGTGAACTGCCACCAGAGCTGATGGCTGTACGGAACGTCCTGATAGGCGAACAGCAGCAACCAGATTGATGCGCCGAGTACGCAAAGACTCGACACCAGATACAGCGGCGAAAACGGCAGCTCGGTCAGGCGGCTGGGGCGGTAGAACGAACGCCGGAAAACCCCCAGCAAACTTGCTGTCAGGGTCATCAGGCTGGCTTCTTCCCAATCGAAGCCTTTGAGCAGAGAGAGCACGGCGCCGACCAACAACAGAATGGTGGTCAGCATCCACGCGGCCGACAGGCGGCGACGCAAGCCCTGGGCCAGCAGCAGGCAGAGAACCCCCACCAGGCTGGCGCCGAAGTGCGAGGCGTCGACCAGTCGATGCGGGATCAGAAAACCGATGTGTTCAAGGCGCGTATCGATCTCCGGCGTTACGCCAGAGAACAGCAACACTACACCGGACAGGAACACCAGCACCGCCAGAATCGGCGCGGCCAGGCCTGAGGCGGCGCGTAGCGTCTGGCGTGTCTGAAACAGGCGCTGGCCTTCGTTGATCAACAGCAGTACGCAAGCCACCAGCAGCGGCAAGATCACGTAGATCAGGCGGTAGAGCAGCAGGGCGGCAGCCAGTGGCGCGGCACCGAGCTTGTCGGCGAAGGCCGCCAGCAAAATCGCTTCGAACACCCCGACACCGCCGGGTACATGGCTGAGCACGCCAGCGGCCAGGGCCAATAGATAGACCAGCAGAAACGCACCGAAGGGCGGCGCTTCGGGCAGCAACAGATAGAGCACTGTCGCGGCGGCGGCCACGTCCAGGGCGGTGATGACCAGTTGCAGGAAAGTCAGGCGGCGGCCCGGCAGGCGCAAGGTGCGGCGGCCGACCTTGACCAGCAGGTTGTCCGGGTAAGGCTGTTCCGGCAAGCGCCGGCGGTAGATGCCGATCGCCAGTACCGTGGCGAGCAGCAGCACGGCCACTGCAATCGCACCCAGCAACGTCTCGGAGAAACCCAGGGCCAGCGAGGCGGCGGGCAGGTTGCTGAGGGTGGCGAGGGCGGCCAGGGGCGGGAGGGCGCAGCCGAGCGAGAGGCTGGCAAACAGCGTCATGTGCGCGACTTCCGAAGCCCCCACGCCATGCCGTGCATATAAACGGTAGCGAACCGAGCCCCCTGACAGTAGCGACAGACCGATGGCATTGCCGATGGCGAAGGCGGTGAAACCGCCCAGCGCCACGATTCGCGGCGCTAGCGTCACACCGGCATAACGGCTGGCCGACCATTCGTAACCCAGCAGAATGATGAAGCCGACGACGGTCGCGCCCAGCGCTCCCAGCAAGGCGGGTCTCGGCACTTCCAGGATCGAGTCGTGCAGCGCGTACAGATCGAGTTCGCTCAGCAGGTGACGACAGGCAATCAGCGCGATGGCGAACAGCAGCAAAGTGACCGCCAGACCGATGGGTTGACGGTATTTGCTGATTCGATCCAGCAAGCGCAGACGCTCGGCTTTGATCGGTTGTGTCGCTGTGACGGTGTCTTGTGGATCAGACGAGTTGGCGCGCATCAATCACCTCTTGGATTGTGCGCGACAGGATGGGGGTATCCAGCCAAGTTACCAATCCCTGTAGAAAAAAATAATCACAAATATTAACGCGTCTCACCGGGTATCGGCGATGGCGCATCACCAGTCGTCGAGGGTTTTCCTTGCGGTTCAGCCTAGGTCTGAACTCACAGTCTGGCGACCCTGAACGGCTCACTGCACAGTGACAGATCATTGTTGCGAAAGGACTTTTTCAACAGATACAAAAAAGGCCACTCTTTCGAGTAGCCTTTTTTGATGTTTGGTTGCGGGAGCCGGATTTGAACCGACGACCTTCGGGTTATGAGCCCGACGAGCTACCAGACTGCTCCATCCCGCGTCTGTGTGGCGGCATTCTACAGGCGAACGCCGTAGTGTCAACCGTTAATCCAAGTATGGGTCAAATAAACAAGAATCAGCGCTGAACGGTCGCCGAGGAACGCTAAGTTTCGGAATCAGAAGGGTTTCTCGTTTCTGCTCGGTAAAGCATGAAACGCTGATTTTTTATAAAACAGGCACGCACAAAAAAGGCCACTCTTTCGAGTAGCCTTTTTCGATGTTTGGTTGCGGGAGCCGGATTTGAACCGACGACCTTCGGGTTATGAGCCCGACGAGCTACCAGACTGCTCCAT